>DASTQX010000445.1:0-29030 GCA_035761505.1 Pyrinomonadaceae bacterium | reverse complement strand
CGGGAATATCGCCGGAATGAGGGAGCGTGAAAGTCTTCTTCGGGCCTGACCAAAGAAGGCGCGGTCAGCGTGACAGGTCACGCTGACCGCGCCGCGCAGAATGATGGAACCGCGTTGAGGAAAGGAAAGACGTTCGCGGGTTCGATGGAAAACTTTGTGCTTATGACTTGCGGGCCGGCGTCAAGACTTCGGGCGCGTGGGTCTTGAAGGCGTCGGTGAGTCGCCTCAGTTCGCGCCGTGGGAACTTGCGCCGCCAGTTCTGCTCGAACACGTCGGTCTCGCTGCGCTCGCTCATCTCGGAGAGTTCGCGCCAGAAGGGCAGGCACAGCTCGACGCGCGAGGCGCGGCAGGTGAAGACGGCGCGGGCGCGCGAAGCTTCGCGGCGGTGGCCTTGATGATGGACGACGCGGAGGCTCACACGGTCTTCGCCCTCGGCCTTGAGCACGAAGTCATACTCCTCCGGCTCGGCGTTCCAGCGCACCGTGGCCGCGCGCGCGCCGCCGAGGAGCGAGACGAGCGCCTCGATTAACTCGCGCAGAGAGTCGTAGGGCTGGTGAGAGACGACGGCGACGAACTCGCGCGCGCCCGCTCTGAGCCGCAGCGACATCCAGCCGCTCTGCGGGCTCTCCATACTGACGCTGAACTTTTCGCTCATGGGCGGACATCATAACAAACTCGCGCCGGGCGCGCGGGTTGACAAGCTTCGCGCCGGGGGCGCAACCTTCCCGGCATCCGTTTTCATTTTTAAGTTTCGCGGGGACTGAAAGTTTTTGGACTTATCCACGACAGCCGGAGGCGGCGGGCGGGACGCGGCCCCGGTCGGCTATCTCGAACTTCTGGGCCGCAACCGCGACTTCCGCCTGCTGTGGCTGGGGCAGGTCGTGAGCCAGCTCGGCGATTGGTTCAACACCATCGCGCTCTACGCGCTCGTCCTCGAAATCACGGGCGGGTCGGGACGCGCCATCGGGCTCGTCCTCGTCACGCGGTTTTTGCCGACGGTCGTTCTAGGGCCGTTCGCGGGCGTCATCGCCGACCGCTTCGACCGGCGGGCGGTGATGATCGTGAGCGACATCGCGCGCGCCTTCGTCGTCCTCGGCTTCCTCTTCATCCGGCGGCCCGAACAACTCTGGATGATCTACGCGCTCTCGGTTTTGCAACTGGCGCTCTCGACCTTCTTCGAGCCCGCGCGCTCGGCGGCGCTCCCTTCGGTCGTCAACGACCGCGAGTTGGTGACGGCCAACACCATCTCCTCGGTCACTTGGTCGGCGATGCTCACGCTCGGCGCGGCCATCGGCGGCCTCATCGCCGGTTGGTTCGGGGTGCGCGTGGCCTTTATCCTCGACTCGCTTTCGTATCTCGCCTCGGCGGCGCTCATCTTCTCTCTGAGGCTCCCGCGAAGAGCGCCGCGCGAGAAGCAGAAGTTGACCGTGAGCCGCGCGCTCGGCGTCGCCGACACGCTCGAAGGCTTCCGCTACGTGCGGACGCGACCGCGCGTTCTGGCGCTGATGATGGTCAAGCCCGCGTGGGGCGTGGGCGGCGGCATCCTGACTTTGCTGACGGTCTTCGGCGAGCGGATTTTTACCTTCGGCGGGCGCGCGGCGGGCGGCATCGGCGTGCTGTTCGCGGCGCGCGGCATCGGGACGGCCATCGGCCCGCTCGTTACGCGGCGGCTCGCGGGCGAGACGCGCGGCCAGATGCAGAAGGCCATCGGCGTCTCGTTCATCGTCGCGGGCGCGTTCTACGCGGCCTTCAGCGCGGCGACGAATTTTACCCTTGCGCTCGTCCTGCTCGCCGTCGCGCACATGGGCGGCAGCATGCTCTGGGTCGCTTCGACCACGCTCTTGCAGACGGCGGTCGAAGACTCTTTCCTCGGTCGCGTCTTCGCCGCCGAGATGACGCTCCTGATGCTCATGCTCGCGGTCTCGAACTACGCGACGGGCGAGGCGCTCGACCGCTTCGGCCTTTCGCCGCGCGTCGTCACCTTCGCCATCGGCATCTTCTTCATGCTGCCCGGCGTCGCGTGGCTCCTGACCGAGCGCTGGTGGGACAGAGAGCGGGCGGGCGCTGACGTTGAGGGGCGGTTATAATTTCGGGCGACGGATGAGGCGGTCGCCGGTGTGTGGAAGAGTATGAGAGTCAAAGTCGGCGTGATGGGTTCGGCGGGAGACACTCTGCCGGAGGGCGTGGCGGAAGAGTTGCGCGCGAAGGCGGAGGAGTTGGGGCGCGCGCTGGCCGCGCGCGATTGCGTGGTGCTGACGGGCGCGACGACGGGGCTGCCCGCTCTGGTCGGCGGCGCGGCGCACGCGGCGGGCGCGCTGCACGTCGGCGTGTCTCCGGCGGCGGACGAGCGCGAGCACGTCGAGAGGTTCGGGCTGCCCGTCGAGGGCACGGACGTTTTAATCTACACGGGCTTCGGGTTGAAGGGGCGCAACGTCGTGCTCGTGCGCTCGTGCGACGTGGTGCTCGTCGTGCGGGGCTCGATGGGCGCGCTCAACGAGTTCACCATCGCGCACGACGAGGGGCGCGTCGTCGGCTGTCTGACGGGCACGGGCGGCGCGGCTGACGAAATCGGGCGGCTGATGAGCGCGCTCCAAAAGAGCACGCGCGCGGAGGTCTTCCAAGACTCCGACCCGGCGCGGCTGCTCGGCGCGTGCCTCGAAGCGGTTGGAAAACGCGGGAGGCGGAACGCGGAACGATGAGTTGAAAAGCAGATAGCAACCGTCTTTCAGTTCAACGCTCATCGTTCCGCGTTCAGACTTTCAAAGATGATTCAGCTTGAGAACATCGTCGAGGCTCGTCACGCGGGCGGGGAGGTCGAGGCCGGGGACTTCGGGCACGAGGCTTGGAGCGCGGCGCGGCCCGCGAGCGTGGCGCGGTACTGGTCGGGCGAGGAAGCGCCGGTCGAGAGGCGCGCGGAGGCGCGGCTTCTGTGGACGGACGCGGCTTTGGGCGTGCGCTTCGAGTACCGGCAGGCCGAGCCTTTCGTGGTGAGCGCCGCGCCCCGGCTCGACCGCAAGACGCTCGGCCTCTGGGACAGGGACGTGTGCGAGATTTTCCTCGCGCCCGACGCCGGCGCGCCCGGTCGCTACTTCGAGTTCGAGGCCGCGCCGACGGGCGAGTGGCTCGACTTGGCCGTCCACCTCACCGCGCGCGGGCGCGAGACCGACTGGCACTTCCGCTCCGGGCTGCGCGCGGCGGCGCGCGTCGAGGGCGAACGCGTCCTCATCTCGATGAGCATCCCGTGGAAGGCTCTGGGCCGCACGCCGCGCGCGGGCGAACGCTGGCGCGCGAACCTCTTCCGCTGCGTCGGCGCGGGCGACACGCGCGGCTACGTCGCATGGCAACCCACGCACACCCCCGAACCGAGCTTCCACGTCCCCGAAAAATTCGGCTGGATAAGATTCAAGTGATAAGTGATAAGTGATGAGTGAGAAGAAAGAAGCTGTCTTCTCTTCTCACTCATCACTTATCACTCATCACTTATCGCTTCTCTATCGTCCGCAGGTATTCCGCGAAGGCGGCGTAGTCTTCGTCGGCGGTTTCGGTGAGGCGGATGCCGACGAGGTAGCCGGTGTCGGGCTGATCGGCTTCGAGGCGTTCGTAGCGGACGGGCGTGCCGTAGAGGCGCGCGTGCGCTTCGGGTAGTTTGAGGATGACGCGGAGCGTGTGGCCTTCGCCGACGAGGTAGCGCTCGCCGACGCGGATGGCGGGGAGGACGACGCCGAGCCCGCTCTCGCTCACGTCGCGCGTGTGGCCGGAGAGCGTCGCCGGGTGCGCGCTCCCGCCCGCGTCGAGCAGCGAGACGGCGACGGCGAGCCGCAGCCGCCGTCGAGGCGCACGCCGCCGGTTGCCGATGAACTCGCGCAGCCGTCTGGTGATTGTCCGAAGTCGTTCCGGCATCTTCTCATGCAGGTGAGCAGCAAGCCGTGAGCAGTACGCGGTAAAAGCAATGTCAGATTTGAAATTTCAAATGACTGAAAACTGAAGACCGCTCACTGCTCTCTGCTCTCTGCTCACTTTCCTTTGAGGGGCTTGCCGCCCGCGTCCTTTTTCGTCAATCCGGTCTGATCCATGCGGAAGGAGAGTCGGCCCGTGCGACCGTAGCGGACGGGCTCGGCGGTCGCGGCCCACGTCTTCGCGTTCTTGCCGAGCGTGACCTGAAAGCGATAGCCGGTGGATTCCGTCCCCAGCAAGTCCTGCGGGACGAGTCCGGCGCTGACGAGCGCGGCGAGGTCGCCGTAGCTGCCGCCGTGCTGCGAGGCGTAGATATGTTCGGCGACGGAGATGCGCTTCATCATCTCTTCGGCGTCGGCGTGATGCACCTCGATGCGCGCGCGGAAGAGGAAGTCTTTCCCCTCTCGGCTGATGACTTCGTGGTCGGACTTCTCGCCCACGATCCAGCGCCCGCCCGCGCGCAGCAGCTTGACCTCTTCGGATTGCACGTCGGCGGCGCGGTCAATCGGCTTGATGAAGACCGAGGCCGTCTCGCCGCTGCTCAGGACTTCGCCCGTTACTTCGACGTTCGAGGGCGTCGCCGCCGCGAGCCGGTCGAAGTAGGGCTGCAACTCGGCGAACTCTTCGGCGCTCAAGCCTTCGACCGCCGCGCCCAAGACGGAGAGCGCGAACGCCTCGCGGTAGCGGCGCTCCGCGAGCGCCTTGTAGAAGGCGCGCACCGTCTCGGTCGGCGTCGAGGGCGTGGCGGCGGGCGTCGGAGAAGCGGTCGCCGAAGTCTGCGCGGCGGTGGCGCTCGTCTGCGCGCTCGCGCCCGCCGCGCAGCACAGCAGCAACAGCAGGAGCAGCGACAGGCACGAAGGGTGCGCGGCTTGCGCGCCCCTTCGTGCGTGCGCGGCGCGCGTCGTTCTGGTCTTCATGTGCGGTCTGGCCCTTCCGCGCCCCGGCGGGCGCGAAAAGTGCGGCGCGCGCCCCGGCGGAAGGGGCCGTCCGCGCCGCACGACTGAGGTTGAGAAAGACGCCGCGCCGGGTCAGCGAACCGGAGGCGGCGGCGGGGCCGGGATGTTCTCGGAGCGCTTGCCGGTCAGCCCATAGCGTCCGATGTAATAGAGCGTCGCCGACAGCACCCCGAACATGATGAGGCCGATGATCATGCTCTCGTGCAGAGACTCCGGCAGGAAGCGACTGAGGTTAATCATGTCGGCCTTCCCCAAGCCCTGCGGGATGGCGAGCAAGAGCCCCGCAATCGCGCCGCCCGCGATGAGCCCGGAACTGTAGAGCACGCCCGGCCCGCTCTCCTCTTCGGCGAGCGAACGGCTCCCGCGCGAGACGCGCTCGACGAGCGCGCGCACCGCGCCGCCGACGAAGATCGTCGCCGACGTGGCGAAGGGCAGGTACATGCCGACGGCGAACGGGAGCGCCGAGATGCCCATGATCTCCAAAAGGATCGAGATGAACGCGCCGATGAGAATCAAAGACCACGGCAGCTTCTGCGTCAGCACGCCGTCCACGAGCACGGCCATGAGTTGCGCCTTCGGCGCGTCGAACTTCGAGTTCGGCCCGGTCTCGGCCTCGGCGTACTTGGCGACGCCCGCGTCGTCCACGTAGAAGGTCTTGGTCGCGCCGCCCTCCTTGACGGTCGCCACGCGGTAGGTCTGCCCGTCGAGCCCGCGCGCGGGCGTGCCCGCAATCTCGACCGATTCGCCCGCGACGAGTGGAGCCGTCGGCAGCCCCTCGGTCGTGATGGCCGTCCGCACGCCGCCGACGCCGGGGTTGATGCGGTAGAAGATTTCGCCCGCCTCGCTGACGAGGTACTGCCCCGAAGGAATGACCGTCCCGTCCGAAGCCGTCTGGTCTTCGGCGAGGCGCTGCACGTAGTAGGGGCCGCCCGGCAACGCGCCGCCCTTCATGTCGCCCTTGGCCCACTTCTCGCCCGAAGTATCTACGGTCGCGCGGTAGGCCGGGTAGTTGCGCGGCAGGAGGTTCGTGTAAGAGGTGTTGAGGTAGGAGAGCGTCCACGCGATGAGCAGCGCCGAGGTGGTCGCGCCGACCATCAATCCCCACTGCATCTTGGCGGGCGTGCCGCCGACGAGGTAGCCCGTCTTCAAGTCCTGCGAGGTCGTCCCCGCGTTCGACGCCGCGATGCAGACCACCGCGCCGACCGAGAGCGCCAACACGCGCGAGTCCACGCCGCCCATCCCCAGCAGGAGGAAGATGAGCGAGGTGAGCAGAATCGTCGCAATCGTCATCCCCGAAATCGGGTTCGACGAGGAGCCGATCTCGCCCGTGATGCGCGCCGAGACGGTCGCGAAGAAGAAGCCGAAGACAATGACCAGAATCGCCGAGAGGATGTTCATCCCGACGCCGCTCCCCGGCGAGCCGAAGAGGTTCAGCCACAGGAAGATCGCTAAGGCCAGCACCCCGATGCCGCCCAAAACGAACGTCATCGGCATGTCGCGCTCGGTGCGCGGCACCGCGCCGCCGCTCGCGCCGCCGCCGCCGAAGTTCCCCATCGAAGACTTAAAGGCTCCGAGGATGGTCGGCAGCGCGCGCACGAGGCTGATGATGCCGCCCGTCGCCACCGCCCCGGCGGCGATGTAGCGGATGTAGAGGTCTTGCACCTGCCCCGCCGACATCTCGGAGATGAGCGGCCCGCCCGCGAGGACGGGGAAGAGGGGCTGGCTGTAGCCCGCGCCGAAGAACATCACCATCGGGATGAGCACGAGCGCCGAGAGGAAGCCGCCGCCGAGCATCATCGCCGCCACGCGCGGCCCGATGATGAAGCCGACGCCGAGCAACTCCGGCGAGATGTCCACCGCCACGGTCGCGCGCTGATAGCCCCGGAGGACGTAGGACGGCGCTTCGTTCCACAGCCGCCCGCCGCTCATCAAAACCTTGTAGAGCGCGGCGACGCCGAAGCCCGTGAAGACGGTCTTGGCGTCCGTCCCGCCCTTCTCGCCGACCACCAGCACCTCGGCGCACGCCGTCCCTTCGGGATAGACCAGCTTCCCGTGCTCGCGCACGATGAGCGCGCGCCGGAGCGGAATCATCAGCAGCACGCCGAGCCACCCGCCGAGCAGCGCCACCATCGTGATGCGCGGAATCTCAAGGTCGTAGCCGAGGATGAGCAGCGCGGGCATCGTGAAGACGATCCCGGCGGCGATGGACTCGCCCGCCGAGCCCGTCGTCTGCGAGATGTTGTTCTCTAAGATCGAAGTCCGTCCGAGGGCGCGGAAGATCGAGATGGACATCACGGCAATCGGGATCGAGGCCGAGACCGTGAGCCCGACGCGGAGCGCCAGATAGACGCTCGACGCGCCGAAGACGATGCCCAGAATCGCGCCGACGATGACGGCGCGCGCCGTGAACTCCGGGAGGATGGTCGTGGCCGGGACGAAGGGCTTGTGCACGGCGTAGCTTTCCGCGAGAGGCACGTGTGCGTCGTCCACGACGCCCGGTCTGGTCTTGAGGACTTCAGTCGTCATCGGTCTTTTTTTGACCTCCGGCTCAGATTTTTAACCAAAGGGAGAAAGGAGTCTAAAGCCGGCGCTACTTTACACGCGCCCCGCCCGCCGAAGCAAGCATTACGTCGTCCTCGCCTTGTGCTAAACTCCTGCCAATTTCGGGCTCGCCTTTTCAACTCGAACCGCGTCGGAGGTACTTGAGAGTCACATGCTCAGACACAGACTCGCGTGCGCCTTTATCCTGCTCGCGCTCCTTTTCTTATCGCTCGTCCCTTCGCCTCCGGCGCAGGCGCAACGCCCGCGCGCCGTGCCCGCGCCGGAGGACGTGCTCGGCTTCCGCCCCGGCGACGACCGCAAGCTGGCGAGCTGGCCGTCCGTCGTCGAATACTTCCGCCGCCTCGACGCGGCGAGCGACCGCGTGCGCTTCGAGGAGCTGGGCAAGACGACGATGGGCGCGCCCTTCGTTCTGGCGACCATCAGCGCGCCCGAAAACCTCGCGCGGCTCTCGGAGTTCCGAGACATCCAGCGGCAACTCGCCGACCCGCGCACGCTCGGCGGAAACGCCGACCGGAAGGCCGCCCGTCTCATCGCGCGCGGCAAGACCATCGTCCTCATCACCTGCGGCATCCACTCGACCGAAGTCGGCTCGACGCTCTCGTCCATGCTCATCGCGCACCGCCTCGCCTCTTCGGACGACGCCGAAGTGCGCGCCATCCTGCGCGACACCATCGTCCTGCTCGTGCCTTCTCTGAACCCGGACGGCGTGGACATCGTCAAGAACTGGTATGACAAAACGCTCGGCACGCCCTTCGAGGGGACGAGCCCGCCGGAGCTTTATCACAAGTACGTCGGCCACGATAACAACCGCGACTGGTACGCCTTCACGCAGGCCGAGACGCAACTCACCGTGGATAAAGTCCACAACGTCTGGCGACCGCAGATCGTCCACGACATCCACCAGCAGGGCGTCGTCGGCTCGCGCCTCTTTCTGCCGCCCTACATGAAGCCGGTCGAGCCGAACGTCCCCCGCCAACTCGTCGAAGGCTACACCGAACTCGGCATCTCGATGGCGAAGAAGATGCTCGCCAAAGGCTTCAAGGGCATCACATGGGATTCGACCTACGACGCGTGGACACCGGCGCGCGCCTACTCGCACTACCACGGCGGCGCGCGAATACTTTCCGAGACGGCCTCGGCGCGCATCGCCTCGCCCGTGACCCTGAAGTTCGAGGAGCTGCGCTCGCGCGAAGGCTACGACCCGCAGAAGCCCTCGCCCAACTTCCCCGAACCGTGGCCCGGCGGCGAGTGGCGCTTGCGCGACATCACGAGCTACATGACCGCCGCCGCCTTCGAGTTGATGACGCACGCCGCCGAGAACCGCGAGCACTGGCTCCGACGTTTTTACGACGTGGGCAGAGAGGCCGTCCGCCCGCGCCGGAGGGGCGAGCTGGTCGGCTTCAGGATTAAGCCGGGGCCGGGCAACGCCATGCTCCTCGCTCTCCTGAAGCGCGGCGGGGTCGAGTGGCGGCGCGTCCCCGGCGCGCGTGCGAACAGGCGCGGGCAGCCCGGCTGGGGGCTCGGCCCGGAGGTGTTCGTCCCTCTGGCTCAGCCTTACGGTGCCTTCGCGAAGGCGCTGCTCGAAGCGCAGAGCTACCCGAACCTCCGCGACGAGGCGGGCCAACCCATCCCGCCCTACGACGTGACGGCGCACACGCTGCCGCTGCTCATGGGGGTCGAGGTCGAGCCGGTGTTCGGCCCCGTCCGCACCGTCGGCTCCATCCACGAAATACCGAACGAGGAGATTACGGTCGTCGCGCCGGCGGTTGCCGGCGAGGACGCCTCGGTCGAGTCGAAGCTTCCCGTCCCGGCGACGACGAGCCCGCGCGTCGGCCTCTACCAGTCGAACGTGCCTTCGATGGACGAGGGCTGGACGCGTTGGATTTTCGATAAACAGGTCGAAGACGCCCCCGCGTTTCGCACTCTGAAGGACGCGGAAGTCCGCGCCGGGAATCTGCGCGCGAAGTACGACGCCATCGTCATCCCCGACCAGTCGCCGCGCGCCATCCTCGAAGGCCACCGGCGCGGAACGATGCCCGAAGAGTTGACGGGCGGTTTAGGTTCGGAGGGCGTGCGCGCCCTGCGCGAGTTCGTCGAGCGCGGCGGCACGCTCGTCTGTCTGAACAACGCGTCGAACTTCGCCATCGAGCAACTCAAGCTGCCCGTCCGCGACGTGACCGAAGGGCTCCCGCGCACGCAGTTCTACGTGCCCGGCTCGATCCTCCGCACCGTGCTCGACCCGACGCACCCTCTGGCAGAGGGGATGCCGCGCGAGTCAATCGCGTGGTTCGAGGACTCGCCCGTCTTCGAGATTAAGAGCGACCCGCTCGCGCTCGTCCGCGTGAAGATCGTCGCGCGCTACCCGCAAAGCGGGAACCCCTTGCTTTCGGGTTGGCTGCTCGGCGAAGAGCGGCTGCGCGGCAAGGCGGCGCTCGTCGAGGTCGGCTTGGGCGAAGGACGCATCTACCTCTTCGGCTTCCGCCCGCAGTACCGCGCGCAATCGCTCGCCACTTACCCTCTGCTCTTCAACGCCGTCCGCCCTCGACAGCCCGCGACGCGCTGAGCAAGGGCACGACTTGAAGAAGACGAAGGGGCCGCTGATTCGCCTCAGCAGCCCCTTCGTCTTTCATCTTCCCCACCCCCTCCCGCCTACCTCATCACGGAGCGGAGCGCGCCGAGCATGGCGACGTTGTGGAGAGCAGCGCGCGCAGCGTCCGCCAGAGCTTCGAGTGCTCGACGCTCGTCAACTCCTGCGTGGCCTCCGCCGCGAAGTGGCGCAGAGAGAGGTCGCGGCTCCCCCGGCTCTTCTCGCCGCAGTGATGGCAGAACTCGCCGACGAGCGTTTCAAGGCAACTGGGGCACGGAGACTCCGGCGGCGGCGGCGGCAGAGACTCCGGCAACTCTTGAGACTCAGCCGTCGCCGGAGGCTCAAGCGAAGTTGACGGCTGAGGCACGGGCGGCGGCTCGACCGTCGGCGACGATGCGGCGGCCTGCGTCTCGCCCGCGCCCGCCTCGTCCGTCGCGGGCTCGACAGGCCGCGCCCCGACGCCAGCCGCGAATTCCCTCTCGGCCAGTGCGCCCTCACTTTTCATCTTCCCGCTTCGCGCTGACCGACCCGCTAATCTTCTTGCGCGTCGTCTCGCCCGTCTTGAGGACGGGGAGCCCCTGATCCACGTCGGCGTGCGGGCGCGGGATGACGTGCGTGGCGACCACTTCGCCGACGCGTCGGGCCGCCGCCGCGCCCGCGTCCACCGCCGAGCGCACCGCCGCCACGTCGCCGCGCACAATCGCCGTCACCAGCCCGGCGTCAATCTTCTCGTAGCCGACGAGCGTGACGTTGGCGGCCTTGACCATCGCGTCTGCCGCCTCGATCATCGCCACCAGCCCGCGACATTCCACCAGTCCGAGTGCTTCCATCGCGTCCCTCTCCTGCGAAAACCCTTGAGCCTTCCCGCGCGCCGGGGCCGAAGCCCGCTCGCGCCGGGCGAATCAGTTCCGGTAAGTGATGATGTGGTAGGCGACGCGGTGCGGCACGTAGCTGCCGCTCTCGTAGTCCCACCGGTAGTTGGTGATTTTAACAAGGTTCCGGCGGGAGTCGTATTCCCGTCGCTCGTGCGTCCGGCGGAGCGGCTCGCCGTTGGGGTCGGTGACGACGGCCTTGAGGTCGCGCGTCGAGGCGTCGCTCGTCGCAAGCCGCCCTCCGGCGACCGTCCCGTCCGTGTGGTAAAGAGTCTGCTCCTGACGTTTCGGGCCGTCGTAGTTGAGGTCGAACGTGGTCTTCTCCTTGAGGTCGCCGCCCGGCCCGAAGCTCTCCCAAGTGGACTTCTTGTTGTCGGCGTCGCGCGTGTTCACGTCCCTCTTGAGGAGCGCGCCGTTGCCGTCATACTTCCTGATTTCGACGAGCCGGTCGCGCGTCTCGTTCCACACCGAGACGGTGAGTTCCTGAAGGCGGCCCGCGCCGTCGTAGATGGCCGCCTCGTCCCCGTTGCGCACGTAGAGGCGCTTCATGAGCGGCGAGCCTTTGCCGTCGAAGCCGGACGATTCGATTAAGTTCCCGCCGTCGTCATAAACGAGCACCGTCCTTCCGCGCGCCGCGCCGTCGCGGTCGTAGAAGGTCGTCTCCGAACGCTTCCCGTCCGGGCTGTACTTCTTCAACTGCGAGAGACGCCGCGCGCCCTCCGACGGCTGGCCGTCCTTCAAGGCGATGTCCGCGACCTCCGTGCGGACGCTCTCGACCGGCCCGCGCATCGAGTCGCCCACGCGGAACTCAAGCGGCTTCTGCCGCGCGTCGGCGGAAGCGGCCAGCAGCAGCAGGCCCGCGAAGAAGAAGAGCGATAAGGCTTTCGACATCATGCACCTCCGACAAGAGTTCGGGCTCGCGCCGCTCAAGGCTTCTTCTCGACGACGGGCGGCCCCGGCTCCGGCAGCGTTAAGACCTCCGCGATCTCCGGCACGATCAGCTTCAAGGCTTCTTCGTCCGGCATCGTGACATCAATGAGCGTCCAGACCTTCCCGCCGTCCTCCGAGATTCCCATCACGAACCCCCTCACCGTGTAGAAGGCGTCCGCGTGTTCGGTCTTCATGTCGGTCGGGACGAGCGAGTAAAGTTGCGCGCCCGCGCTCTTGACCTCGCCCGGCTCGCCCGCCTCGTAAGAGACGATCTTCGCCGGCCCCGCGCGCAACTCGTCGGCGGTGGCCCTGAGCGCCGCGCGCATCGTCTCGCGCCCGCCCATCAACTCGACGAGTCCGGGGTACGTGGTGTCGAGAAGCGTCTCGAAGTCTTCGCGCATGAAGGCGCGGCACATCCGCTCCACCTGCTCCTTGAGGCTCGCCATGCGCTCTTCCCCTTTCCCGCCCGAAGGTCAATCCGTCCCTTCCCGCCCGTCGTCCGAGAGCGGGCGAGTGAGGTAGGCGTTGATGTCCTTCGAGAGATACTCGACTAAATTCTTCTTCACGTCCACCTGCGCCTCTGTCGGGAGGCCGTCCGCGATCTTGAGGGCCAGCCCGATGTTCTGCGTGAGGACGAGTTTCTGGTGGTACTCGCCCATCTTGATGACGGTGCGATTGTAGAGATAGAAGAAGACCGAGGCGATGAACTCGCCGAGAATCCCGCTCGCCGCGACGACGTAGCCCTGCTGAACTTTGCCCTGATACATCATCACGACGCCCGTGATGATGACCCCGAAAGCGAAGACGGCGGCGACGCCGCTCAGGTAGAAGCTGCGGTCGGCCTGCACCTGCGTCTGGAGGTAGTACTTGTCAATGTACTTGAAGTTGATCTTGACGAGGTTAGTGAAGAAGTCCTCCTCCAACTTCTCCTGTAGCTTGTTCGTGTCCGTGAAGACGGTCTGGCGGTCGAGCGCCTTTTCCTGAAGCCGGAGCGCGCCCCTCACTATCAGAATCACCACCGCGCCGGTGAGCAGCGCGCTCGGCAACACCGACACGTAAAACCAGACCTTCCGGTAAAGAGACGGCTCAATTAAGGCGGCTAGGCCGAGGAAATACACGAGCATGAGCGCCGAGGCGATGAGCCACCCTTTGAACGTGAAGAGTTTGTCGGAAAATTCCCTCACCTTGGAACGCTGGCGCTGGATGATGAGGGCTTCAATCTCTTTCTCCGAAAGCAGCGGCTTGTCCGAGGGCGGCGTCCCTTCCCCCGCCTCAGTCCCGGCCTTCTTGTCGCGTGAGGTGTCGTGAGCCTTCATAAGAACTCCTGCGTCTCAATTACGGAGTGAGTGAATCGGCGCGGGGATGTGGCCGCCGCGCCGGATGAAGATGTCGGAGGAGAACTTGTTGACGGGCATGATGGGCGCGCTCCCCAGCAGGCCGCCGAACTCGACGATCTCGCCCACGTCCTTGCCGGGGACGGGGATGATGCGAACGGCGGTCGTTTTGTGGTTCATCACGCCGACGGCCATCTCGTCGGCGATGATGGCGGCGATGGTCTCGGCGGAGGTCGAGCCGGGGACGGCCACCATGTCTATGCCGACCGAGCAGACGCTCGTCCACGCCTCAAGCTTATCTAAGGAGAGCGCGCCGAGTTGCGCCGCCTCGATCATCGCCGCGTCTTCGGAGACGGGGATGAAAGCGCCGCTCATGCCGCCGACGTTGGACGAGGCCATCGCGCCGCCCTTCTTCACGGCGTCGGTCAGCAGCGCGAGCGCGGCGGTCGTCCCGTGCGTCCCGGCGCGCTCGAAGCCGAGCGCCTCGATGATCTCGGCCACCGAGTCGCCGGGTACGGGCGTCGGCGCGAGACTCAAATCAATGATGCCGAAGCGCAGGCCCAGACGCCGCGCCGCCTCGCGCCCGACCAACTCGCCCGCGCGCGCGAGCTTGAAGGAGAGCTTCTTAATCAACTCGGCCATCTCGTCGAGCGGCGTGTCGGCGGCGGCGTGCCGGACGGCGTGGTTGACGACGCCCGGCCCCGACACGCCGACGTTGACGACCGCTTCGGGCTCGCCGACGCCGTGGAACGCGCCCGCCATGAAAGGGTTGTCCTCGACCGCGTTGGCGAAGCAGACGAACTTCGCGCACGCCAAGCCGCCGCGCTCCTTGGTGCGCTCGGCCATCTCCTTGACGAGCGAGCCCACGCGCCGCACGGCGTCCATGTTGATTCCGGCGCGCGACGTGGCGACGTTCAAGGAAGAGCACATGCGCTCGGTCGTGGCGAGCGCTTCCGGTATCGAGTCGAGAAAGAAGCCTTCGGCCTCGGTCGCGCCCTTGTGGACGAGCGCCGAGTAGCCGCCGACGAAGTCCACGCCCACGGTCTTCGCCGCGCCGTCAATCGCGCGCGCGAGCACGAGATATTCGCGCGCCGAGCGCGCCCGACCGGCGACGAGCGAGGCGGGCGTAATCGAAATCCTCTTGTTGGCGATGCGCAGCCCGTACTCCTCGCCGATCTCGTTGACCGTGGGGACGAGCCGCGCGGCCACCCGCTCGATCTTCTCGCGGACGGCCTCGGCGGTCTCCTCAATCGAAGAGCGCGTGCAATCCCTCAGTGAGAGGCCGAGCGTGACGGTGCGCACGTCCAAGTGCTCGATCTCGGTCATCCGCACGGTCTGTAAGATTTCCGCCTGTGTGTATTCCATCTGAAACTGTCGAGAGATTATTTGAGCGCCGTGCTCAGGAAAAGGAAGAGGAGGAAGAGGAGGAAGAGCACGACCGCCGCCGCGACGAACCTGAGCCCCGCGTCGTCGGGCGTCTCTTCCAGAACGACCAGAGCCTCGTCGCGCATCCGCTCGACGCGCGGCATGATGTTCTCTTTGACGACCGCGCCCGCCCGCCGACGCCGCGCCGCCTCGACGCCCGCCGCGCCCGCGACATTCAAATCAGCAGCGCCTTCGTCAACATCTCCGCCCCGCACCGCCGGAGCGGAAGGAGTTGACGCCGCGCCGCCCGCCGTCTCCTTCCGCGTTGACTCGGAGCGCGGCGGCGGCTCTTCGACAAACGAGGGCGCGGCGGAGCCCGTCTCACGCTCCTGCTGCTTCGGCTCCTCAAACTCCACGGGCGAAGTCTGGCGCGCGTCTTCCCTCCACGTCTCGAACGCGCTGGCGACCTCCCGGCGCGAAGGCGCTGGGGCCGCCGCTTCGCGCGCCGGGGCGTCCGCCGTTTGACGTTCGGCGGGTGTGGCGTGCGCGGCGTCGTTCATCGCCGCCCCGCACTGCGGGCAGAAGCGAGCGCCCGCGCGCACCGACGCGCCGCATGAGAGACAACGGCGAGAGATTTCCGGTTGGGACATGAAAGGTCTTCCGAAGGCGCGCGAGCGCGGCGACCTGTGGGACTCAAATCCGGTGCATGGCGTTGAAGAGGTCTTCGCGCTGCGCGTAGATGCGCACGCCCAGCCGCTCGCCCTCCGCGCGGAAGCGGTCTTTGAGCGCCGAGGCCGATTCGCGTGCCCGCGAGATGTCGGCGACGATGACCATCGCGAACTTGCCCTGCACGACCGTCTGGTTGATGTCAATGATGCTGCACTGCGCCTCGGCCAGAATCTGCGAGACGGCGGCGACGATGCCCGGATGGTCAACCCCGAAGACCGACACGATGAGCCGCTCGGCAGAGCCGCCCTCGCGCGCCGCGCGCTCCCGCGAACTCTCCCGGCCCGCGCCGCCCTCGGCGACAAGCGGCTCGATGGCGCGGTAGATGTCCGTCACCAAGCCTTCCACCATCCGCTCGTCCGCGCCCGTCCCCAGCCGCCCGTAAACCGCGTGCGTGATGCGGTAAATCAGCTCTTCGTTAGCCATTTGGTCAGTAAGCGGTGAGCAGTGAACGATGAACAGTCGGAAGCAGAAAGTTTCGGTTCTTTACTGCTTACTGCTCACGGCTCACCGTCTCCCGTTGTCCCCCGCGCGCAGCTCGCGGGCCGCGCCGCGCAACTCTTCCGACTCCGCCTCGGCCAAGTCCATCCGGTCGACGATGCCGACCACCGCCGCCTCGATTGACATCTCCTGATCGCCGATGGCCGAGCGCGCCGCCTTCCCGTAGGCGCACATCACGACCTCGCCTATCCCCGCGCCGAGCCGGTCGGCGACGACGACGACGTTCTTCGTCGGCTCCTTGTCCAAGTCAATCGGATGCACGATGAGGAACTTGACGCCCTCCAAATCGGGCGACTTCTTCGTTGACCAGACCGTGCCGACGACTTTGGCTAAAAACATAAGAACCGTAAATCCTCAATCGTCAACCGTGAACGGATAAGGCGGAAGTTCGCTCGAACCGCCGTTTACGATTCACGATTGACGATTGCGACGCTCTATCCTTTGGCGAACACTTCCGCCGCTTCGCCCATGTCGCGGGCGGCGGGGGTGATGATGGTGCGGGCGTTGGTGTAAATCTTTTCGCCCTTCTGGATGGCGCGGCGCACGTCGTCCTCGCAGACGAAGTCCACGGCCTTGCGACCGTTCGCGGCTGGAAGCGTTTCGGGCTGCTTGCCGTTGCCCTGCTTCGGCGTCGGCGCGGACGCGCTCTGAGGCGCGGGGCTCTGTGTACCGCCGCCGCCGTTCGCGCCGCCGCTTTCAACCGGCGCGTGCGCGGTCGGCGCGGCTTCGGGCTGCGGCGAGACGCCGGAGGCGGACGAGACGCGGTGCGGCTCGATGTCAACCTCGGCCTGCACGAAGGTCGTCGAAGGCGAGACCGGGAGCGGAGCGCCCGAAGTCTGCGGCGCGGGCTCGCGGCTCCCTAAGAAGCGGTCAACGATCTTCGCAATCTCTTCGCGGCTCACGTTCGCGCCGCCCGACGAAGCGGCGGCGGGCGCGTGACGCGTCGGCAGAGGCGACGACGCCGGTTGTTGTTGAGTCGCGGAAGCGGAGCGCGCGGGCCGCTTGCTCGGCACGGGGCGCGTCTCGAAGGCGACGCGCTTGATGTCCATCAAGTGCCACGGCGAGATGTTGTCCGAGGTGACGTTGCCGCCCCAAGAGCCGCAGCCGAGAGTCATCGAAGGCGGGAGCGCTGTCGAAAACCCGATGGCCCCGTGCGTGGTCGGCGTGTTGACGACGACGCGCGAGGCGGGCATCTCGGTGCCGAAGGCGCGCGCCACGTCGCGCGAGCGCGTGTGCACTCCGGCGGTGTGGCCCATGCCGCCGTAGGAAAGAATCTCGAAGCAGCGCGCCGCGCCGCGCTCCAAGCCGTCCTCGACGTAGAAGGCGAGAATCGGCGACAACTTCTCCATCGAGAGCGGGTAATCGCGCCCCACGCCGCCGACTTCGGCGACGAGGCAGCGCGTCCCTTGCGGGACTGTGAGCCCCGCCATCTTCGCAATCACCTCGACCGAGCGCCCGACGATTTGAGGATTGAGAGTTCTCTGCCCCGTCGAGACGACCTTCGCCAGCAGGTCTGCTTCCGACGCGCTCAGGAAGTGACCGCCCTGCGCTTCGAGTTCCTCGCGCACCTGTCTGGCGACGGGCGCGTCGGCGACGATGGCCTGCTCCGAGGCGCAGATGGTTCCGTTGTCAAAGGTCTTGCCGGTCAGGATGTTCTGCACCGCCGTCGGCACGTCCGCCGTGCGCTCGACGAAGACGGGGACGTTGCCGGGGCCGACCCCGAAGGCGGGCTTGCCCGAAGAGTAGGCCGCGCGCACGAGGCCGATGCCGCCCGTGGCGAGGATGACCGCCGTCTGCTTATGCTTCATCAGGGCTTCCGTGCCCTCGATGGTCGCGTTCGACATGCAGCCGATGGCCTCGGCGGGAAGACCTTCGCGCACCGCCGCCTCGCGCATGACGCGCGCCGTCTCGTTGATACATTTAGCGGCTGAAGGGTGCGGCGAGAGGACGACCGAGTTGCGCGACTTGACGGAGATGAGGATTTTGAAGATAGCGGTCGAGGTCGGGTTGGTCGAGGGGATGATGCCCGCGACGACGCCGCGCGGGCTCGCAATCTCCAGAACGTCCTTCGATTCGTTGATGACGCCGACCGTGCGCAACCCGCGAAAGTAGTTCCAAACGTCCTCGGCGGCGAAGCGGTTCTTCTCGCGCTTGTCGTCGGCGACGCCGTAGCCCGTCTCCTCGACGGCCATCGCGCCGAGCCGCGCCGCCTCGCGCAGGGCGGCCTGCGCCATCGCCTCGCAGATGCGGTCAATCTTCGCCTGATCGAGCCGCGCCAGCACCCCTTGCGCACGGTGCGCCGACTCGACCAAATCCCGCGCCTGCTGCACCGAGACAAGGTCTTTGTCTACCGCCATGATGAACCTCCAAAAGCGGTGATAAGTGATGAGTGATAAGTGATAAGAAAGAGCGGACGGCTTTTCTTATCACTCATCACTTATCACTCATCACTTCGCTCTCTCCTTGTTGTTCTCGCGCGCGCCCGCCGGGAGGGAGCGGCCCTGATCGCCTTCGGAGAGCTGGCCGCCGGAGGAGCCGCCGCCGCTTTGCAGGGCGCGCTCGTCGGGGCTGTAGCCGGTGCGACCGTTGCGGGGCAGAACGCGCTCGACTTCGCCGTGGGGGCGGGGGATGACGTGGACGCTGACGAGTTCGCCGACGCGCCGGGCGGCGGCGGCCCCGGCGTCGGTCGCGGCCTTGACCGCACCCACGTCGCCGCGCACGAAGATCGTCACGTAGCCCGCGCCGATGTACTCTTTGCCGATGAGTTGGACGTTGGCGGCTTTGACCATCGCGTCGGCGGCCTCGACCGCGCCGACGAAGCCCTTCGTCTCGACCATTCCGAGTGCTTCCAGAGGCATCTTCTTCAAGTCCTCGCTTTTCTGGTTGTAGAAGTTAAAAGCTGATCCTGTTCCGTCCGGGATGTGCCAACCGTAGCACCGCGCGCGGCAAAGTTCAAGAGACGCGCATCCTTCTGAGCGGACAATGTTTGACACGCCTCGCGGGGCCACATTATATTGGGCCTTAAGACGCGGCGGCGGGCGCGGCTGGGCGTGTCCGGGCCGGGCCACTTTCAGTCCGAGAAGTGAGCGAAGACACACGCCACGTGAACTCTAAAACCTCTGACCAGACTCCCGACGGGGGACAGCGCCCCGCCGGGGGTGCGGACGGCTCCCTCGGCGAACAGTTGCGCCGCGCGCGGGAGGCGCGCGGCGTCTCGCTCCGCGAAATCTCCGAGCAGACGCGCATCACCATGCGCCACCTCGAAGCCATCGAGTCGGACGACTACAAGCACCTGCCGGGCGGCATCTTCAACAAGTCATTCATCAAAGCCTACGCGCGCCACGTCCGCTTCGACGAGGCCCGCGCGCTCGAACTCTACGAGCGGACGGCCCGCGCGCGCGGCGAGTACAGCGACGAGGTGGCGACCACCCCGCAGCGCTCGCGCATCTACACGGGCGACCCCTCGCGCTCGCCGATGATCACGGCGGCCTTGAGCGCCGTCATCGTCGGCATCCTGATTCTCATCGTCTATGCCGGGCTCCACTACTACCGCCGCACCGAGAGCCCGGCGGACGCGACGCCGACGCCGACTCCTTCGATGACGGGCGGCGCGGCGGCGACGACCGACGCGACGCAGACGCCGCAGCCCGGCGCGACCGACGCCTTGAAGGTCGCCATCAAGTCGAACAACGAGGTCTGGCTGCGGGTGATGGTGGACGACGAGACGGCGAGGGACAATCCGGGCGTCGTCTGGCCCGCCGGGCAGACGCGCGAGTTCACGCCGCAGCAGAAGCTGACGCTCAACTACGCGCGGAGCATGACCGGGGCCTTCGACGTGACGGTCAACGGCGTGGGCCTCAAGGTGCCCGCCGAAACGCGGCCCGGCATCTCGCAGGAGTTGGTCATCACCAGAGACAACTACAGGCAGTACGCGCAATAAATGAAAGTTCAGAGTCCAAGGCCCGGAGTTCAAAGTTTGCCCGCGCGGTCTTACTCTGAACTCCGGGCCTTTCTTTTTCGACTTTGAACTTTGCAACTTGAACTTATAAGCTTTGAACCGGAGTTTTTATGCTGAAGCCTGACATGGAAGAAGGTTTGACGTTCGACGACGTGCTGCTCGTCCCCTCGCGCTCGGACGTGCTGCCCGCCGAGACAGACACTTCGACGCAATTCACGCGCGGCATCTCTCTGCGCATCCCTCTGTGCTCGGCGGCGATGGATACGGTGACGGAGAGCCGCCTTGCCATCGCCATCGCACAGCAGGGCGGCATCGGCGTCGTCCACAAGAATTTCCCCGTCGAGCGGCAGACCGAAGAGGTTGACCGTGTGAAGCGCTCCGAGTCGGGGATGATCGTTGACCCGGTGACGATTCAGCCGAACCGGCCCGTCTCCGAAGCGCTCGCCGTGATGCAGCGCTACAAGATTTCGGGCGTCCCCGTGGTGGACGAGGACGGGCACCTGGTCGGCATCATCACCAACCGCGACCTCCGCTTCGAGACGCGCTTCGACATCCCCGTCTCCGAGGTGATGACGCCGCAGCCACTCGTCACCGTCCCCGTCGGGACGACGCTCGAAGAGGCGAAGGGCGTTCTGCAAAAGCACCGCATCGAAAAGCTTCTGGTCGTCGACGGCGACAAGCACATCAAGGGGCTCATCACCGTCAAGGACATCCAGAAGGCCATCAAGTACCCGCACGCGGCCAAAGACGACTTGGGGAGGTTGAGAGTCGCCGCCGCCATCGGCGCGACCGGCGACTTCAAAGAGCGCGCCGACGAACTCGTCCGCGCGCGCGTGGACTGTCTCGTCATTGATACCGCGCACGGCCACTCGTCGCGCGTCATCGAGGCCGTCAAAGAGATTAAGCGTCGCCACCCGGAGACGCAGGTCATCGCCGGGAACGTCGCCACGGGCGAAGGCACGCGCGAGTTGATTCAGGCGGGCGTGGACGCCGTGAAGTGCGGCATCGGGCCGGGCTCGATCTGCACGACGCGCGTCGTGACGGGCGCGGGCGTGCCGCAGATGACGGCGATTTATAACTGCGTGCAGGCGGCGAAGGGTTCGGGCGTGCCGGTCATCGCCGATGGCGGCGTCAAGTTTTCCGGCGACGTGGCGAAGGCGATTGCGGCGGGCGCAGACGTGGTGATGATCGGCTCGCTCTTTGCCGGGACGGAGGAGTCGCCCGGCGAACTCATCCTCTTTCAAGGCCGCTCGTTCAAGGCTTATCGCGGCATGGGCTCCATCGGCGCGATGCGCGAGGGCTCGCGCGACCGCTACGCGCAGGAGATGACCGAGATCGAGTCGAAGCTCGTCCCCGAAGGCATCGAAGGGCGCGTCCCTTACAAGGGAACGCTGGCCGACATGGTGACGCAACTCGTCGGCGGCCTGCGTGCCGGGATGGGCTACACCGGCTGCCGCAACATCCGCGAGTTTCAGGAGCAGACGCGCTTCGTCCGCATCAGCAGCGCGGGCCTCAAAGAGTCGCACGTCCACGACGTTATCATCACGAAGGAAGCGCCGAACTACCGCCTTGAGTAAAAAGCGCAGCGAGCGATGCGGGCTGCGGGAGGCGCGGGGAGGATTCCAGAGACCTCCCCGCGCCTTTCGTTTGAGAATCCGGCCAGTGATTCTTCATCTCCGCTCGGCCTCTGTCGCCAACGCCCGACACGTGTCCGATGAAAGAGGCGTCCGGCGCATCTCTTCGTCTTCCCTTCTCGCGTCGCGGGGAGGGATTTCGCTTCGGCGCGGCGTCGGCACTTGAGTTGCCGAAAGATTTTTTGATGAGTTTGATGAGTGAGCGAAGGGCAGTTTTAATCGTGAACCCGAACGCCGGTCGCGGCAAGGCGACGGCGCGGGAGGTCGAGCGTTTCCGCGAGCGTCTGAAGGAGTTCGGCGTCGCGTTGGAAGTCGAGCCGACGAAGGGGCCGCACGACGCGGCGCGTCTGGCGGCGGAGGCCGCCGAGCGGGGCGTGCGCGAGGTCGTCGTGCGCGGCGGCGACGGGACGGTGCACGAAGCGATTCAAGGCTTGGCCGGAAAGGACGTGCGGGTCGCCGTGTGGCCCGCCGGGACGGCCAACGTTCTGGCGCGGCAACTCGGACTCTCCGCCGACGCCGGGGCGGCGGCGGAAGCCTTCGCGCGCGGGCGGGCGCGGCGCATCTCGCTGGGGCTCGCGACGAACGAGCGGACGGGCGAGCGGCGTTACTTCTTCATGGTCGCGGGCGTGGGCTTAGACGCCTCGGTGGTGCAGCACGTGCGGCCCGCCTTGAAGCGGCGCGTAGGCGAGGCGGCCTTCTGGTATGCGGGGCTCGGACACCTCGCGCACTGGACGCCGCGCGCCTTCAAGGTCGAGATTGACGGCGAGACTTTCCCCGCGACCTACGCGGCCATCGGCAAAGCGCCGTGGTATGGCGGCGGGCTCGCGATTACGCCGCGCGCGCGGCTCGACGCGCGGGAGTTCGAGGTCTGCCTCATCAACTCCTACAGCCGTCTCCGCTACCTCTACTTGCTTGGGCGCGCGATGCGCGGCGGCGCACCCGTCGAAGGCTCGCGCGGCATCTGCTTCGTCAACGCGCGCCGCGTCCGCGTCACCGGCGAGGCGCTCGTCCAAGCCGACGGCGAACTCATCGGCGAGCTACCTATGACCTTCGAGATCGCGCCCGAAAGTCTCGAAGTCGTCGTGCCTTAAAAAGCAGGAGACAGAATCCAGAATTCAGGAGCCAGAAGAATACGGCGGCCTCCTCTTCATTCTGTCTTCCGGGTTCTGGATTCTGTCTCCTCTTTCATCGTTCGTCTTTCGCCTCCTGCGCCCAGAGCATCGCGCCCGCGCAGGCGACGGCGACGGCGACGATTAAGAGGAAGCCGCCGAAGAGCATCCAGCCGTCGCCGGGGTCGGCGGAGAACTGTCGGCTGAGTTCGTTCTGTGGTTGCGTTGTCGGGGCGGGGGCCACCCGGCTGCCCGTGTACCAACTCGCCGCCGAGAAGAGCGCGAGCAGCACCGCCGCGCCGAAGAGTTTCCGAATCGTTCCCATCATTAACAGAACCTCGCCTCTCTCCCGGTGCCAGACACGAAGTTAGATACCACGGAGACGGCAAGGTTCCACCCGCGCGTCAATCTCCTCTTAACAATCCTTCATCACCTCTTCCCCGTCAGCCACGCTTCGCGGAGGGCGCGGGCTTCGGGCGTGGCCTTGTCGTCTTTCCCGATGCGGTAGGCGTAGCGTTCGGGCGCGACGGGGAGCGTGAGTTCGGCGTTGAGGGTCTGGCGCGCGCGGCGGAAGGTGACGGGCACGCGCTCGCCCGCCTTGTAGGCGTTGAGGGCGTCGCGCCAGTTGGCCGGGGTGACTTGGGTCTTGCCGACGGCGAGGAGCACGTCGCCCTGTCTGATTCCGGCGGCCTCGGCGGGCGAGTCGTGGCGGACGATTGAGACGCGCGGCTGCGGGTCGCGGAAGTCGAGGCTGATTCCGGCGTCGAAGGGTTGCTGCTCGGCGACGCGCGTGAAGCGCAGGCCGACGAAGGCCAACGATTCGGCGTAGGGCGGCGGCTCGACGCCCCGGACGTGGCGCGCGAAGAAGTCCGAGAGGTCGAACCCGGCCACCTCTGAAGCCACGCGCGCGAACTCCTCGGTGGTGTAGCCGCGCCCGCGCAGGTAATAACTCTCCTTCGGGCTCTTCACATAAAACTCTTCATACGCGCGCCGCATCACGTCGTCGAGCGAGGCCCGCCCGCGCGTGCGCCCTCGGATGATGAGGTCGAGGACGAGGCCGAGCGTCTCGCCCTTCGGGTAGTAGCTGATGGCCGTGTTGCCGAGGTTCGTCCGCTGGTCGCTCGTCCCACGGTCGAGGAAAGAGGCGAGCAGCGATGAATCCTCGGCGCTCATCAGACGGCTCCCCGGCGCGTTCTCGATGCCTGTGATGGTTCCGGCGTAGTCGTTGAGAAGCTGCTCGTCGTTGATGATTCCCGCGCGCCGCAGGAAGAGCGCGCCGTAGTAGTTCGTCAAGCCCTCGGCGATCCAGAGGCCGCGCGTCTCGACGGGCCGCGTGAAGTCCCACGGGCCGAGCCCGGCGGGCCGGAGCCGCTTGACGTTCCAGACGTGGAAGAACTCGTGCGAGGCGGTGCCGACCGCGCCGTCGTAGATGCCCCGGTCGGCGAGCGCGCCCGTCTCGATGATCTGCGTCGAGGTCAGATGCTCCATGCCGTCGCCGCGCGTCGCCGTCGGGTCGAAATGGAAGATGAAGGCGTAGCCGTCGAACTCCGGCGGGCCCATCATGGCCGTCTGCGCGCGGACGACGCGCTCCACGTCTTTCGCCAGAGACGCGCGCCGCCCGCCCTCGTCGCCGAACGAGTGGACTATGACGCGATAGGTCTTCCCCTCGTGCTCGAAAGTGTGCGTGTGGAAGTCGGGCGCGATCTCGGTCGGCGCGTCGGCCAGCACATCGTAGTTCGGGAAGTCCCAATCGAGTTGTCCCTCGCTCTTCGTGTAGCCGTTGACGGCCTTCCAACCGGCGGGCGGGATGATCTTGAGCGCCACGGGGTCGGGCTTGTGGCCGACGACGTACATGAAGACCGAGTGGCCGTTGTAGTTCCCGTGCCGCCGGTCGAGTTGCGAGAAGGTGCCGGAGAGGTCGTCGGCGAAGACCTTGTAGCGGAAGGTCAGGTACTTCGACGGAGCCTGCACGCGCCACGTCTGCGTATCCACGCGCGTCACCGCGAGCCTCACCGGCTCACATGGCTCCGCCGTCGCGCAGCCCGTCTCGGCCCGCGCCTCCTGCACGTTCTTCGCAAAGTCGAAGACGGCGTAACGGCCCGGCGACCAGCGCGGCATCTGGAAATCAACTTGGCCGCCCGCCGCCGTCGCCTCCACGTCAATCCGCACCTCGAAGAGATGCGTCTCCGGGCGCGGCATCGAGAGCGTGTACGAGATGCGGTAAGGCGCGGCGGCGGCGCTCTCCTGCGCCACGCACGGCGGCGCAAGCGAGAGCGCCAGCACGAAGAACCAGAGCGGAAAAAGACGACGGACTTCTGACATCATGCGAGCGACTCCGAACCTGAAAATTGAGAACAGGGACGGATAATAACAGCCGCGCTTTCTTCCGCGCACGCCGAAACCCTCTGCTTGACGGCGCGAGCGCGCCTCCGTTAGCTTGTGCCCGAAGCTTCTTCAAGACCTTTCGCCTTCCGACATCAGAGCTTTGAAATGGACGCCACCGAACGACTCTACTACCGCGACTCGCACCTGACGGACTTCGAGGCCCGCGTCACTTCCGTCTCCGCACGGGACGCCGAAGGCCGCGTCGCCGTCACGCTCGACCGCACGGCCTTCTACCCGACGGGCGGCGGGCAGCCGACCGACACCGGCACGCTCGGCGGCGCGCGCGTCGTCGAGTGCGTGGACGAAGAAGAGCGCGGCCTGCTTCATCTCCTTCAAGGCGAAGGCGTGCCCGAAGTCGGCGCGCTCGTCCGCGGCCAAGTCGACTGGCCGCGCCGCCGCGACCACATCCAGCAGCACACTGGCCAGCATATCCTCTCGCAAGCCTTCGTCGAACTCTTCGGCGCGCAGACGCGCAGCTTCCGCATGTTGACCGAAGCGTCCGAGATTGATGTCGAACTCTCAGATCCATCGGACGAGCGCATCGAACAAGCCGTCAACCGGGCCGACGAAATCATCTGGGACGACCGGCCCGTCCGCGTCCTCAACGTCACGGCGGAAGAGGCCACGCGGCTGCCGCTGCGCAAAGACTCGGCGCGCGAGGGCGAGCTGCGCGTCGTCGAGATCGAGGGCTTCGACCTCAGTCCCTGCGGCGGCACGCACGCGCTCCGCACGGGCGAGGTCGGCATTATCGCCGTCCGCTCTTGGGAACGCGCGAAGGGGCTCACCCGCATCACCTTCGTCGCGGGCGCACGTGCCCTCTCCGACTATCGCCGCGCCAACCACTCCGCGCGCGCCGTCGCCTCTCTCTTCAGCGCCGCGCGCGACGAAGCCCCCGGCGCGGTCGCTCGATTACTGGAAGAGCACAAACAGTTGCAGCGCCACGCCCGCGCCCTCGGCGAACTGGCCGCGCGCGCCGAGGCGCGGGAACTACTCGCAGCAGCCCCGTTGATTTCACAAGTTATTGATGAAGCCCCGACGATTTCAGGCGTCGTTAATTCAACCGTTGACGTGTCAACCATCAGCGCCACGAGCGGCGACGTTTTAGGTGGTGAGATTTCAACCGGCGAAGTTTCAACCGGTGAGGGTTCAGACGGCGAAGTTTCAAACGGCGGCGTGCGACTCGTCGCGCGGGTCTTGGAGGGGCGCGACGCGGAGGGCTTGAAGCGTCTTGCTTCCGCGCTCGCCGGACACGCGCGCACCGTCGCGCTCCTCGGCTCGCGCGACGGCGAAGACGCCCGCCTCGTCTTCGCGCGCTCGGCGGACGCGCCCGGCGACATGAACGCCCTCCTGCGCGAAGCCTGTCACACCCTCGAAGGCCGAGGCGGTGGCCGACCCGACCTCGCGCAAGGCGGAGGCCGCCGCCCCGAACGCCTCGCCGCCGCCCTCGAACACGCCGCCCGCCGCCTCGCCCTCGAAGCCGCGGGCTCGACTTGACACTTCCCCACCCACTTCCTATCATCTCCCTTCTCGGTGTGGGGCAGTAGCTCAGTTTGGCAGAGCGCCGCGTTCGCAATGCGGAGGTCAGGGGTTCGATCCCCCTCTGCTCCACCAAAAGATTCAACGACTCACGGCTACTCGAAAGGGTAGCCGTTTTCGTTTGGACACATCTCTGAACACACCGAATAAAGTCTCTGTATCCATCCAACGTGAAGCCAAAGACCTTCGCAGTTACTATCGTCTGCGTCCACTTTTGCTTGGTCTCGGACTTCCCTTCTCTGTATCAGGTTCATATTCAAACAACAGCGCCGGATGGGCTTTGAGTTTATTGCACAGGGTATTTAGCGTTTTCAAAGAAATACTTTTAGCGGTTCCCTTCCACAACTGATAACTGGAAGGCAGTCCGATTCCGGTTAGCTTCGACAGTTGCGCAGCATTCTCTATACCTTGCCTTCTTGCAATCTCTTGAACCATTAGTTTCAGTGCCATAGTCCAAAAACTATAGCATTGCTAATTTGTTGAATTTAGATGGATTTACAAGCTTGTAAAGACTGTTCATAGCTAAAGATTGGCGAATATATGATTTCCCCTGAAATGGCACAACCTTTCATTGAAAGAAATTTACAACTTTGATAATACCTACTCACGGCATTATTCTAACTGTAAGGTTGAGTAAATTTTTGTGGGACAAGTTACTGGCACAATTTCTAACCAGTCCGACTTACTAGCAGACGAACAAACATGGCTTAATATTCTCGAACCTGAATTACGTAAAGATGCTGCCGCCGTCGAATGTCTTGTACGTCTGTTGTTTCTTATTAAGAAAGAAATTAACGATGGGCCCGAAGGCGTGATGAGAGCTAGTCAAATCTTATCAAATGGAATTGAAGTTATGTACCTTTACACTAACGCGCATAAGGCGGCACTTAAATTATATGTATTATCGTTAGCGGGTGAGTTGAGGCCACAAGATGAACCGTTAAATCTTATTAATGCAACGATTGAAAGAAATAAGAGCAAGAGACAATTATGAATAACCTTTAGAGGACTGACGGCGGGACTGTTCCCGCCGTTTTTGTTTTTGTTGACGACGGGTGGCGGGGTCTGTGGCGGGGCGAAGGCTTGCAGGATGAGGGGGGCGAAAATATACTGCGGCGGCGGCGTGGGTGTGGGCGGTCGGGCGGTGAGGCGCGGAGAGGGAGCGGCGATGCGCAGATATGTTGAAAGACAGGTCTCGGCTGAGGAGCCGGTAATCATCAGGCGGTCGAGTGCCGGAGGCTGCGCGCCGGATTATAGAGCGGCGGCGGCGAATTTCGGCGGGCCGGGGAGGTCGCCGTTCGCGCACGACTTCAGCAGGATTCCGTCGAGCGTCCACGGCGCGGCGACGGTGCAGGCGAAACTCGACATGAACGTTCCGGGCGACGCCCGCGAGAAGGAGGCGGACGCGTTGGCGGAGCAGGTCATGCAGGCGGCGGGTGAGCAAACCCCGACGCTCACGGGCAGGCAAACTCAGTCCGAGCACTTGCAGGCGAGTCCGACTCCCGGTGTTCAAGACAGACTTGAGGGCGTCGAAGCGATGAGCCCTGAGGTCAGCGAAAGAATCGTCGCCGCGAGAGGCGGCGGGTCGCACATGGACGGGCGCACGCGGTCTTTCATGGAGAGTCGTTTCGGGGCGGACTTCGGCGGGGTAAAAATTCATACCGACGCGGAGGCCGTGCGTCTGAGCCGTTCGATCCGCGCCCAAGCCTTCGCCGTCGGCAACGACCTGTTTTTTGACGCGGGTAAATATTCGCCGGAGAGTCATGCGGGGAGACGCTTGCTGGCCCACGAACTGGCGCACACGATGCAGCAACGCGGGGCACTCATTCAACGTCAACCTGAGCCGCAACCGCAACAACAACCGTCACCGCAACAACAGCCTCAACAGCCGCAGACTCAGCCTCAACAACCTCAAACTCCGTCGCCGCAGCCTCAGCCGCAGCCCCAGCCGGGCTCGATATCTCTCGCCACTCTGGGCGAGTTGAACGAACAGATCAGAATCATCGGCGAGGTCACTCTGCCGACGGATATTTGGATGAAGAACCGCACGGCCAGTCTCAAACAGAAGAGGGACATTCTGGCGACGAGGAAAGTCTTCGCGGCGGAAAAGTTGGGCGAGTTGAAGGAGCCGAGGGCCGTCATCACTCTCGTCGCCGTGCTCAACGACAACGTGTACGGGGTCAAGCAACTCGACCCGACGCAAAAAGCGCCGATCATGGAGGCCGCCGCCGAAGCGCTGGGCAAGATCGGCGGGCCGGACGCCGTCGCGGAATTAACAAAGATGCTCGACAGCGCCGAACTGCGGCAGAGGAAATTGGCGGCGCGGGCGTTCAGGCACTTGAGAGGCAGGGACGCGGGACTCGAACTGGTTTTAAGACTCAACGGGGAGGCCGATCAGGACGTAAAGGCGGACATGGTCTTCGCGCTCGGCGAAATCGGCCCGAACCTCACCGCCGGGCCGCTGACGGAGTTGATGGCGGGCGAGTTGATTAAGGTGCTGGGCGGCATTAAGACCACCAGCCAGAACTGGATGCTCGGCAACACGATAAAAGCTCTGGGGAAATTCGGAGACCGGCGCGCGACGAAACCTCTGCTCGACATCCTTCTGGCCCGGAGAGGTA
>DASTQX010000444.1:0-1952 GCA_035761505.1 Pyrinomonadaceae bacterium | reverse complement strand
CGACACAGGCGGCTCGTTTCGAGGAAGCTCTCAGACAGTCGGCCTCGCAGAACGAACCGGCGCACGTCGCAAAGTACGCGTTTCAACTCGCGCGCTCCTTCAACCTCTTCTATCATCGCCATCACATCCTCGGCGAAGAGGACGAGGCGAAGCGCGCCGTCCTCATCGCGGTCACGAACTTCGTCCGCCGCCAGTTGGTCGCGGCGCTCGACACGCTCGGCATCGAAGTCCCTGAGAGGATGTAGCCGAACGCCTCACGCAAAGGCACAACGCTTGCACTCGACTTTGACGGCTGGCGAGTTCGGCGCGGGCGGTCGCCGTTATGTTGAGGAAGAAGCACGAAAAAGCTTGCGCCTTGAGCCGTCTCGCTTGGCATAATGCGAAGCGTTCGCGACTTGCCGAATTTTTTTTGCCGCCGCCGGGACGCGGTTCCGCAGAAACGCTTGAGAGTGCCGGAAGTAAAACGTTCGCACAGAGGTTGAAATATGCTCATCGTGATGAAGGCCGACGCCACCGAAGGCGAAGTCGCCGAGGTCTTGCGCGTCATCGAAGGCTTAGGATTCCGCGGACACCCGATGCCCGGCGCGATGCGGACGGCCATCGGCGTCACGGGCAACCGGGGCTCCATTGACACCACGCGGTTTGAGTCTCTGCCCGGCGTGGCCGAGGCCATCCGCGTCACCAAGCCTTACAAGCTGGTGTCGGTTGACCTGCGGCCAGAGAAGACTATCGTGCGCGTCGGCGACGCCGAGGTCGGCGGAGACGAGTTGGCGATCATGGCCGGGCCGTGCGCCGTCGAGAGCCGCGAGCAGGTGTTCGCCGTCGCCGAGGTCGTCCGCCGCAGTGGCGCGCGCTTCTTCCGTGGCGGCGCGTTCAAGCCGCGCACCTCGCCCTACGCGTTTCAGGGCTTGGGAGAAGACGGGCTGAAGATTCTCGCCGAGGTGCGCGAGCGCTTCGGCCTCAAGATCGTCACCGAGGCGATGGACGAGACGGGGCTCGACCTTGTGGAGCGCTACGCCGACGTGATTCAAATCGGCGCGCGCAACATGCAGAATTTTTCTCTGCTGCGGCGCGCGGGCCGCTCGCGCCTGCCCGTGCTGCTCAAGCGGGGCTTGGCCGCGATGCTCGACGAGTGGCTGCTGGCCGCCGAGTACGTCATGGCCGAGGGCAACTACAACGTCATCCTCTGCGAGCGCGGCGTCCGCACCTTCGCGCAGCACACGCGCAACACGCTCGACCTCGCCGCCGTGCCCGCCGTCCGCCGCCTCTCGCACCTGCCCGTCGTCGTCGACCCTTCGCACGGCACGGGGAAGAACTACATGGTCACGCCGCTCGCGCGCGCGGGCGTCGCCGTCGGGGCCGACGGCCTCATCATCGAAGTCCACGACCACCCCGAACGCGCGCTCTCCGACGGCCCGCAGGCTCTCACTCTCGAACAGTACGAACAACTGGTCGAAGAGGTGAGGGCGATTCACGAAGTCATCACGCCCACGCCGGTCGGGTAAGTAAGGAAGGCGAAAGTAAGAAGGCGAAAGGCGAAAGTGAGAAGGCCGAGGCCGCCTCTTCACTTTCGCCTTTTCTTACTTTCGCCTTCTTTAGAGTTCGCCGAGGAGGATTTCCGGCAGCTTCTTCGTGAAGGCCGAGCGCGGCAGCACGCGATCAATGCCTGCGCTTTCCGCCCGGTCGCGGAGTTCGGTCTGGACGTGCGAGTAGAAGCCGACGAGCGGCACGGCGCGCAGTTGCTCGTCGGCCTTGAGTCTCGCGGCGAGCGCGAAAGGGTCTATCTTCTCGGAGTGCAGGTCGAGGATGATGAGCGCGGGCACGTCCGCCTTCGCCGTATCGAACAGGGCGTCGGTGCTTGCGGCGAACTCGGCGGTGATGTTCAAGTGCTCAGCCGTCCCACGTATCTTCGAGGCGAAGAAAATGTCACCCACGGCGGCCAACACGCGACG
>DASTQX010000443.1:0-5380 GCA_035761505.1 Pyrinomonadaceae bacterium | reverse complement strand
GCTCCGGCTCTGGAAGACGAGCCGCCAGCGCGCGTGGCCCGCGCCCTCGGCGACGAGGCGGCACGTTTCGAGCAGTTGCGCGTGGTAGTCGCAGCCTTCGGACATCGAGGCGGGGATGCTGTGCGCGGTGAAGGCCAGTTCCGCCGAGTCTCGACGCTCTTCGGGCACTTCGGCGAGCGCGGCGCGCACGGCCTCGACGTTCGGCCCGACGAAGCCGGGATGATTATAAAAGACGCGCAGCTTCTCGACGGCGGGCGTGCCTTCGCCGACCACTTCGCGCGCGCGCTCGATGTCTTCGCGGTACTGCCGGCAGCCGGAGTAGGAGCTGTAAGCCGAGGTGATGAAGGCGAGCGCGCGGCGGACGCCTTCGGCCTTCATCCGTCGCAAAGTGTCCGCGAGGAGCGGATGCCAGTTGCGGTTGCCCCAGTAGATGGGGAGGCGCGGCCCGTTCTCGGCAAGCTCTTTTTCGAGCGCGCGGATGAGCGTGCGGTTCTGCTCGTTGATGGGGCTCACGCCGCCGAACAGTTCGTAGTGGTGCGCGACCTCTCGCATCCTTTCGGGCGGCACGTTGCGCCCGCGCAGGACGTTTTCGAGGAAGGGCAGCACCTCTTCCATCCCTTCGGGGCCGCCGAAGGAGACGATGAGAATGGCGTCGTATGTCTGTCCCATGCCCGGCGGCTCGCCGCCCTTGCTCCCTTCTGCTCTAGCGGTACGCCTGAAACTCGTTGACGATGAAAACCCAGTGCCACGCGCCGTCAATCTTGCGCCCGCCGGTGAACGCCGTAAAGAGCGTCACCATGTCGTTTTTCTTCAGCTCCTTCTCGAAATGCGGGATGACCTGTTTCTGCACGGGCACCCAATGCTCGTTCGAGCATTCGAGGAACAGCATCTCCGACTCGAAGAGGGCGACGACCTCCGGCTTGATGCCGAGCGACTTGGCCCACGCGTCGAGGTGCTCTTTCCGCCCCGCCGGAATCTTGCGCGTCGCGCCGGTGTAAGTGACCCGCATCTGCGAGTGCATGAGGTCGCCCGAAAAAATCATGCCTATCTTTTCGCGGTAGGCGGCGTCGCGCCCCTCAATCGTCTCGACGTTCCGCCTGATGATCTCGCCGAAGGTGCGGGCCATGTACTCTTCCCACGGGAACCTCTCCTGTTGTTGCGCCCGTGCGGTTGGCAGGCTCAAGAGCAGGAGGGCGAGAGCGGCAGCCGAAAGGAATAGTTGGCGCTTCATGTTTCTCCCCAGAACGGTTGAGAGGGGCTTACGCGGCTAACTCCGGCTCAACTCGTGGACGGCCTCGACGAGCGCGACGACGTTCTCGACGGGCGTCTCCGGCATGATGCCGTGGCCGAGGTTGAAGATGTGGCCGGGGCGACCGGCGGCCTCTTCGAGAATCTTCGCCGCGCGGCGGCGGACGACTTCCGGGTTGGTGAAGAGCGCGGCGGGGTCGAAGTTGCCCATCACGGCCACGTTGCCGAGCCGCGCCCAAGCCTCGTCCAGACGCACGCGCCAGTCGAGCCCGATTACGTCGCCTCCGGCCTCGCGCATCAACTCAAGGAGCGCCGCCGTCCCCGTCCCGAAGTGGAGGACGGGGACGGCGGGCGTGATTCGTTCGATGACGCTGCGCGTGTGCGGCAAGACGAACTCGCGGTAGTCGTCGGGGCTCAGCGCGCCGACCCAGGAGTCGAAGAGCTGGACGGCCTGCGCGCCCGCCGCGACCTGCGCGTTGAGGTAGGCCGAGAGCGCGCGCGAAATCAAAGACAACAGCGCGTGCCACGCGCCCGCGTCGGTGTACATCAGCCGCTTCGTGTGGAGGTAGTTCTTCGACCCGCCGCCCTCGATGATGTACGAGGCGACCGTGAAGGGCGCGCCCGCGAACCCGATGAGCGGAACGTCCGGGCGCAACTCGCGCCGCGTGAGGCGGATGGCCTCGTACACGTAGTCGAGCGCGGCGGCGTCCTCAAGCTCTCTCAGACGCCCCACGTCGCGCGCGTCGCGGACGGGGTTGTGGATGACCGGGCCTTCGCCTTTGGCGAATTCGAGTTCGAGGCCGAGGGGTTCCGTGATGAGCAGGATGTCCGCGAAGATGATGGCGGCATCCACCTTGAGGCGGTGCGCGGCATAGACCGTGACTTCCGCCGCCACTTCGGGCTTCTTGCACATCTCAAGGAAGGTGTGGCGCTCGCGCACTTCTCGGTACTCGCGCATGTAGCGCCCGGCCTGCCGCATCAACCAGACCGGCGTATAAGGCACGGGCTCGCGGCGGCAGGCGCGCATGAAAGGGCTCTGGCGCAGCGCCTCGTCGAGCGCGGGTTGCTCCGCGCCCGGCGCGTGCGTCTCCGCTTTCTGTTTCGTCTCGCTCATTCGCTTCTCCGTCGCTTCCGTGTGGTCGGTGCGGACAGACTACACCAACGGCCCGCGCGAACGCGAGCGGGCACGCCGCCGACGCCCGAAACCTCTCCGGGCGCGGGTTTTAGGCGGAAAGACGGCCCCGGCGGCTTCTGTTAAAATTCCTGCCACAAACCCCGTGCCGACGGTGTTTTACCTTTGAGAGTGGCTGAATGAGCGAACGAGCGGCGACAGCTTTGATTGACTCTGTGCCAGAGACGGTTCCCACAGCGGCGGCGGCCCCCGCGCTTCAATTCGACGAAGCGTTCACGCTGCACCACCGCGCCGTGTACCGCGCGGCATACGCACTCGTGCGCGACGGCGGGCTCGCCGAAGATGTCACGCAGGAGGTCTTTCTCAAGCTCTACCAGCACCTCGGCACTTTGCAGGGCGAGGAGCACGTGCGGGCCTGGCTCTTGCGCGTCGCGTCGAACACGGCGCTCAACACCTTGCGCAGCCGGAGCCGTTCGCACACGCGCGAAGAGGAGTTCGTCCGCTCGGCGGCGGCGACGGGCGGCGGGATGACGACGGGCCTCGACGCCGACTACGAGCGGCGCACGGAGATCGAAGAGGCGCGGCGCGCGCTGGCGCAGATTAAAGAGCCGATGCGGAGTTGCCTCCTGCTCAAACAGCAGGGGCTCTCGTACCGGGAGATTGCCGAGGCGCTTTCGGTCAACGAAGTCAACGTCGGGAGTTTGATCGCGCGCGGGCGCAAAGAGTTCATGAGGGTGTACGGGAAGATCGGAGGACGGCGGTGATGAAACGTTGTTTGGATGAAGGCGCGTGGCAGGCTTACTTGGACGGCGAACTCTCGCAAGAGTCGGCGCTCGAAGCGGCTGAGCACCTCGCCGCGTGCGAGCGCTGCGCCGCGTCTCTGGCCGAGGCCGAGGCCGAGGGCGCGTTCCTCTCCGCCGCGTTCGCGCCGGACGAAGCCATCAGCGTCCCGACCGAGCAACTTCGCGCGCGCATCAACGCCGCCGTCGCGCGGCTCGAACCGCAGACCGAGACGCGCGCGCCCGGCGGCTGGAGCTTGAGCGCGCTGCTGGCTCCCCTCACGTCGCTGTTGACGTTCCAGCCGCAACGCGCGGCGGCGTTCGCCGGGCTGCTGGCGGTCGTCGTCTTCGCGGCGGTCTTCTTCACGATGCAGAAGCCTTCGCCCGACAAGCCTTCGGGAGGGCAGCAAGTGGCCGGTGGCGGCGCGACGACGAGTCAGACGCCGCCGAATCCCGGCTCCGATTCTGTAGCCGGAGTCGTTCCCGCGCCGACTGTTCCCGCGCCTGTCGTCACGCCCGTCATCAACCCCTTGAGCGAAAAAGGCGGCGGGGTCGTCGTGGCCGCGAAGTACGAGCGCCCGCGCCAGCCGAAGCGGAAGGCCACGAGCGAGACGAAGGCCGTGACGGTCGCGCCCACGGAGCAGCCCTTGCCGGGCGAGAAGGATTACGAGCAGGCCATCGCGTCGCTTTCGAGGGCCATCAACGCGGGCGGCGACGCCGTGCTCAAGCCGCAGGTGCGCGCCGAGTACGAGCGCAACCTCGCCGTCTTGGACAAGGCCATCGAAGAGACGCGGCGCGTCGCGCGGCGCAACCCGAAGGACAGGGACGCCGTGGATTTCCTGATGTCTTCTTACCAGAGCAAAGTCGAGCTTTTGACGACCGTCGCCGATCAGGCGCAGGTCGCTACGCTCGGCAGATAGAATTTGAAGTTCATCCAAACGAAAACAGTCTTCCCGAACTTAATCGCCGGAGAAAGATAGCCAGCGGGTTTAATCGAACATGAGACTTTCATCCTTATTCATCCTTATTATTCTGCTCGCGGCGCTCCCGTCGCTCGCCTCGGCGCAGACCGCGCCGAGGGCCGCCGGGGCGGACGAAGAGTTCGACCGCGAGCGGGTCACGAACGCCGAGCCGAACGTGGCCGTCACGCTCTGCCTCTCAGGGGGCGACGTGGTGGTGCGCGGCTGGGACAGGCGAGAGGTGCGCGCGCGCGCGACGGGCGCGGAGTCGCTCCGTTTGCAGACCGACGCCGGGCAGGCGGCGCGTCGCGTCGAGGTGCTCGTCTCGCGCGAGGGCGACGAGCCGGGGCAGGGCGAGTGCGGGGCGACCGACAGCATCGAGCTTTCCGTCCCGCGCGGGGCGACCGTGAGCTTGCGCGTCCACGAAGGACACGTCGAGCTGTCGGGCGTGGCCGAGGCGCGCGTCCAGACCTTCACGGGCGACGTGGATGTGCGCGGCGTGTCGAGGCTCGTGGAGGTCTCCTGCATGAGCGGCGACATCTCTTTGACAGACGCCACCGGGCGCGTCAGCCTGCGCACCGTGAGCGGCGAGGTCGAGGCGACCAACGTCCGCCACGCGCAGCCGGACGACGACCTCGTAGCCGCTTCGACGAGCGGCGACATCACGCTCGAAGGCGTCACGCACTCGCGCGTGCGGGGCATGACCATCAGCGGCAACGTCCTCCTTTCGGGCGCGCTCGCGCGCGGCGGGAGTTACGACTTGAGGACGACCTCCGGCGACGTGACGCTCGCCCTCCCGGCGGACGCCTCCTTCCGCATCAACGCGCGCGTCGTGGCGAGCGGCGAGATCATCACCGACTTTCCCGTCAAGACCAACGGCGGCACGCCGCCCCCCAACGCGCCCGGCACGCCGAGTGCGCCCGGAGTATCCGACGCGCCCGGCGCGCCCGGCACTCCCGGCACGCCGGGAGTCATAGTCACGCCGGGCGTCCCCGGCACGCCCTCCGTCCAAGTCACTCCGCGCCCGCCGAGGGCTCCGCGCCCCCCGCACGGCCCGAAGCCGGGCGCGCACCCCGGCGACGAAGAGGGCTTCATGCCCGCGCGACTCGTCGGCACGGTCGGCACGGGCGACGCGCAGGTCAGCATGAGTTCGTTCAGCGGCACGCTGCACTTGAAGAAGCAGTGAGGACGTAAAGGCGCTTGGAGAGAGTCGAGTTGAAATGCCCGTCGGCGTCACGGCGGGCATTTTTTTGCCCGCGAGC
>DASTQX010000442.1:0-2346 GCA_035761505.1 Pyrinomonadaceae bacterium | reverse complement strand
GACGCGGAAACTCTCGTCCGCTTCGTCTAAGGTGTCGCCGACGATGGCGACTTTTATCTTTTGGCTCGTCGTGCCGGGCGGGAATATTAAAGAGCCGGGCACGCCCCTGAAGTCGCCGCCCGCGGTCGCCGGGAACCCGCCGAAGTCATAGTTCACCTTGACGGTCTTGGCGCTCGCCTCGGAGAGCGTCACGTCGAACTCGGCCTCGACCTCGCCCGCGTCGCCTTCCGTGAAGGCCGCGTCGGCGACGGACAGGCAGGGCAGCGGCGTCGTGAAGTTGTTGAGGATGATGGCGACGGTGTGGGCGCTCGTCAGTGAGACGCCGAGGTCGGGTTTGCCGTCGCCGTTGAAGTCGTGGACGACGATGTGCGACGGCCCTGAGTCGAGCACGAAGCTGACTCGCGTCCGGAAAGTCCCGTCGCCGTTGCCCGTGAGGACGGAGATGCTGTTGGAGAAGAGTTCGCCCGTGACCAGATCGGCGACGCCGTCGCCGTTGAAGTCGCCGCCCGCGATGGATTCGGGCTGCGCGCCTATCTCGTAGCTGGTCGGCGTCCCGAAAAGGCCCGTCCCCGTTCCGAGTAAGACGGAGACCGTGCCGCGCTCCGAGGTCTGAGCCCGCGTGGTCGCCATGTCCTGTATGCCGTCGCCGTTGAAGTCTGCGAACGTCAAGGCGAGCGGCCCCGCGCCCACGGTGATGTGGCGCATGAAGTCGAAATTCCCGTTGCCCGTCCCCAGCGTCACATAGACCTTCCCGTTATGAAAGTCCGTGATAGCCACGTCGGGCTTGCCGTCGTTGTTGAAATCACCGGCGGCGATGTCGCTGAACGAAGCGCCGCCGGTCGCCCCTTCGAGCGTGCTGAAATTGCCCGCGCCGTTGCCTATCAGAGAGGCGAAGTTATTCTCCTTCTTCACCGCGAGGTCTGGGTTGGAGTCGCTGTTGAAGTCTATGACCTCCAAGTCGTTCGGCCTGAAGACGGGGACGTGGGTGTGGATGGAGAAGCCTCCGGCCCCGTCGCCCAGATAGATGGCGACCGTGTTGGCATGGCCGAACACGTCGAAAGGGATGGTGACGGCCAAGTCGGCCTTGCCGTCCTTGTTGAAGTCGGCGGCGGCAATCGGGCCGATGTTCGTTCCCTGAAAGAACCTGATCTCAGGGGCGGCGTTGAAGCGCCCCGCGCCGTCCGCGAGCATGACGGAGACCGACGGCCCGCCGCCGACGATGCCCACATCCTTACTGTTCGAGACGGCGAGGTCGGTCTGCCCGTCGTTGTTGAAGTCGGCGAGGGCAATCTTGCCTGGCCCCTTCCTCGCCGAGGAGATGAAGGACGTGGTGTTGACGGGCAGCGACAGCGCGGCGTGGAAGTCGCCGCCGCCCAAGCCGCGCAGGATGAGGAAGCCGGTGATAGTCCCGAAGCCTCCGCCGAAGCCCGTTCCGGCGGCAAGGTCATTCACGCCGTCCCCGTCGAAATCCGCGGCCACGACCAGAGAAGGGAAATTCCCCGCGCCGAAAGTTCGCGGGACGCCGAAGCCTCCCGCGCCGTCGCCGAGCAGGACGGCCACGCTCGACCAACCCAAGAGGACGGTTGCGATGTCGAGCTTGCCGTCGCCGTTGAAGTCGGCGGCGGTGATGTGGACGGGGAGGGAGTTCTGGCCGGTGGCGACGAGGGCCGGGGCGGAGAAGCCGCCCGCCCCGTTGCCGAACAAGAGAGTGATGCCGTCGTTACTCAAGGCCAAAGCCAAGTCGGCGTTCCCGTCGGCGTTGAAGTCGGCGGCGGCGAGGTGTCTGGGGCTCCCCGCCGTGACGTTGCCCGGCGGCGCGAAGCCACCGGCCCCGTCGCCTAAAAGCACGAGCGTGTCGTGGGCGTTGCTCAAGGCGAGGTCGCGCCTGCCGTCTTTGTTGAAGTCGGCGGAGACGAGCGAGTCGGGGACGCCGTTGACCGGCACAGCGCCCGCGAGGGAAAGACCGCCCGCGCCGTCACCCAAAAGGACGGAGACGAAGCCCGCCTCCCCGGCCCCAAGATAACCAACCGCCGCGTCCCGTTTGCCGTCGCCGTTAAAGTCGGCGGCGACCACCGAGAGCGTCCGCGCGCCCACCGCGACGTTTGCGGGCGGGCCGAAACCTCCGGCCCCGTCGCCCAGAAGGAGCGAGACGTGGCCGTCCGTGGGGTGCGTCAAGACCAAATCCATCCGGCTGTCGCCGTTGAAGTCTCCGGCGTCGAGCCCGCCGGGGCTGCCTCCGGCGTCGAAGTGCGTGGGCGCGCCGAACCAGCCCATCCCGTCGTTCAGCCGCACCTCGACATCAACTGCGGTGGCCGAGGCGATGTCCGGCCTGCCGTCGCCGTCGAA
>DASTQX010000441.1:0-11156 GCA_035761505.1 Pyrinomonadaceae bacterium | reverse complement strand
CGCGGCCACGAGGCCGCCGTCAGCTACTACAAGCTCGACGCCGACGAGCACGCCGCGACCGACCTGAGCGGGCTCGACATGTTCCGCGTCGAGTGCCTGCGGCCCGTCTCGGACGCCGACCCGCCGTTCGACTGTGAAATTCCCTTCTACGAGCAGCAGGGCGAGAGGAAAGTCGCCGACGGCCTCTACGGGCAGGTCATCCGCTACCGCGAACACCTCGCCCCGCTCGCCGACGCGCTCCGCGAGCACGTCGCGCGGAAGGCGTGACGTGCAATCAAACGAGCCTCCGTCAACCGCGTCCGGGCCGGTTGAGAAATCTCTGATGGCCGGTCTCAACGTCCTTATCACCAACAACACCCTCGCGCCGAGGGCCGGGACGGAACTCTACGTCCGCGACCTCGCGCTCGAACTCCAAAGGCGCGGCCACACGCCCGTCGTCTATACGACGCGCGCGGGCGAAGTCGCGCGCGAGTTGCGGCGCTCGACCGTCCCGGTCGTCGAAGACCTCCGACGCCTCGGCTCCGCGCCCGACATCATCCACGGCCAGCACCACGCCGAGACGATGACGGCGCTGCTCCACTTCGCGTCCGTCCCCGCCGTCTTCTTCTGCCACGGCTGGCGACCGCCCGAAGAGGAGCCGCCCCTCTTCCCGCGCGTCCTCCGCTACGCAGCCGTGGACGACGTGTGCCGCGAACGCCTCGTCTGCGAGCACGGCGTCCCCGAAGAGCGCGTCCGCGTCATCCTCAACTTCGTTGACCTCGAACGCTTCGGCGCGCGCGGGCCTCTGCCCACGCGACCGCGCCGCGCGCTCCTCTTCAGCAACTACGCGAGCGGCGCGACGCTCATCCCGGCGGTGCGCGAGGCGTGCGCGCGCGCGCGTCTTGAACTGGACGTTCTGGGGAGCGGCGTGGGCCGCGTGTGCGACGAGCCGGAGAAAGTCCTTGGCGGCTACGACCTCGTTTTTGCTAAAGGCCGCTCGGCGCTCGAAGCGCTCGCCGTCGGCGCGTCGGTCGTCCTCTGCGACGCGGCGGGCGCGGGGCCGCTCGTCACGAAGGCGGAGCTGGAACGCCTCCGCCGTCTCAACTTCGGCTTGCGCGTGCTGCGCTCGGAAGTGTCGGCGGAAGTCCTGACGCGCGAGATCGAGCGCTACGACGCCGGGGACGCGACGGAAGTTTCCAGAGAGATTCGCGCGCGCGCCGGGCGCACGGAGGCGGTGGACGAGATCGTCGCGCTCTACGAAGAAGTCATCGCCGAGCACCGCACGACGGCGACCGACGCCGCGGCCGAGGGACGCGCCGCCGCCGAATACCTCCGCCAGCTCGTGACCGGCGTCCGCCATGAGCGCGAAGCGTTGCGCGAGCAGTGGGCCGCCTTTCAGGCTTCGCCCACGAACCGCCTCCGACGCCAACTCCTGCGCGCGCCGCTCCTCGGCCCCCTCGCGCAAACGCTCGCTCGCCGCCTCTCGCGCTGAAACTCTCTTCATGCGCTCCGCAAGAACGGAGGCCGCGCCTTCGTCAATCCTGTACGTGCTTGTGTCGCGTCTCGGATGAAAGTTAAACTTCGGGACGTTCCGATTTAGTTCAAGACGATAGCGGCGGCGGGCGTTGCGGGCGCGGCATGAAGATTCTCGACATCGGTTGCGGCAAGCACAAGACGCCGGGGGCGGTGGGGCTCGACAGCAACCCGCGCACGGGGGCCGACGTGATTCACGACCTCGACCAAGTGCCGTATCCTTTCCCCGACGACGAGTTCGACATCATCATCGGCAATCAGGTCATCGAGCACGTCGAGGACGTGCTGGCCGTCGTCGCCGAGTTGCACCGCATCGCCAAGCCCGGCGCTTCGATCCGCCTCGACACGCCGCACTACTCCGACATCGCCTCCTACACCGACCCGACGCACAAGCGACACCTCACCACCGAGTCCTTCGCCTACTTCACGGGCCAGCGACCGGACTTCGATTTTTACAGCCACGTTCGTCTCCGCCCCCGCGTCATCCGCGTGACGATGCTCAAGCTCTGGCGCGCGCTCGGCTTCGAGCTTCTGGTCAACAGTTGCAACCGCTACCCGTCGCTCCGCTTCTTCCGGCGCTTCTGGGAGTCTTACCTCTGCTACGTCGTCCGTGGCAAGACCATCTATTTCGATTTCGAGGTGATAAAGTAAGAGGACTTCAAACGTGAACCGAAGGGAGGGAAAAGGCATGAGCAGCAAACCGAAGAAGGGGCGGGACGAGGGCGGGCAGGCGAAGCGCTCTGCGGCTCGCCCGTCGAAGAAGGATCAGATTATCTCGCTCTTCCTCTCAGGGATGGGCGAGGTCGAAGACATTGCGATCATCACGGGCTCGCGCCCGTCCTATGTCGGCTCGACGTTGCAGGAGGCCGGGCTCGTCTCCGGCTACTTCGACCTCTACACCTCGACGACGCACCCGCAGAACGTCTATTCAAAATTCTTCGCGGGCAAGCTCGGCTTCCGCGACGAGGCGACGGCGCGCGAGAGCGTCGCCCTGATTGACCGCCTCTACCGGCAGTTCGAGTTCGCGGGCGACCGCGCCGGGCAGCACCACGCGCTCGCGATGGCGCTCACCATGTTCGACCGCGCGCGCTGGACGGGCAAGGCCCGCGAGGCCGAAATCTTCCTCGGCTGGCTCCGGTCGCGCCTCGACGAAGCCGCCAACGCCCTCGCCGAGTATCAGGAAGGCGGCGGCGAAGACTCGGAGGACGAAGGCCCGCCCGACGACCTGTCTTAAAAACGACTTGGGGAAGGGGAAAGGGTAGAGGGCAAAAGGCGCTGCCGGGATGCCCCGCCCCGCCCCCTTCCCCGTTTCCCGTTCCCCTTAAAAAATGAACCCACAACCAAAGTTTCTTCTCGCCCTCGTCCTCCTCGCCTGCGCGCTCGTCCCTTCGGCGCGGGCCGACCAAGTGGACGATTACGTCCTCGAACAGATGCGGCTGCGGCACGTTCCCGGCCTCGCTCTGGCGGTCGTGAAGGACGGTCAGGTGATTAAGGAGCGCGGCTACGGGCTGGCGAACGTCGAGTTGGACGTTCCGGTCACGCCGGAGACGGTCTTCGAGATCGGCTCGGTCTCGAAGCAGATGACCGCCGCCGCCGTCATGCTCTTGGTCGAAGAGGGCAAGCTCTCGCTCGACGATAAAATCAGCAAGCACCTGCCGGGCACACCCGCCGTCTGGAACGCCGTCACCGTGCGACACCTGCTGACGCACACCTCCGGCATCAAAAATTACACCGGCCTCGCGGGCTTCGCGCTCTCCGAACGACTCAAGCGCGAAGAGTTCATCAAGCGCATCGGCGCGCACCCGCTCGCGTTCGCGCCGGGCGAGGCACACAGCTACGGCAACACGAACTACAACCTCCTCGGCCACATCGTCGAGACGGTCTCCGGCAAGTCTTACTGGCAGTTCGTCCGCGAGCGCATCTTCCAGCCGCTCGGCATGAGCGCGACGAACGACCGCGACCCGCGCCACGTCCTGAAGAACCGCGCCGACGGCTACGAGTGGGACGGCGGCGCGCTCGTCGGGCGCGACTACGACCTGACGGACGTGTTCTCGGCGGGCGCAATCGTCTCGACGGTGCGCGACCTCGTCAAGTGGGACGCGGCGCTCGAAGGCGGAAGGCTGCTGAAGAAAACGAGCCTCGAACAAGTCTGGACGCCGACGCGCCTCAACGACGGGCGCGAGCATCCTTACGCGCTCGGCTGGTACGTCGAGCGCGTGCGCGGCGTCGGGCGCGTCCGCCACAACGGGCAGACCGCCGGGTTCGCCGCCTCCATCGCGCGTTACCGCGAAGAGCGCCTGACCGTCATCGTCCTCTGCAACCTCGGAACCATCGGCCTCGCCGGGCGCATCAATCAAGGCGTCGCCAAACTCTATCTCCCCGCGCTCTCTCTGAAGTCGCTCGCCGCGCGCCCCGACCCCGACGCCGAGACGACGCGGCGGCTCGAAACGGCTTTGCGCGAACTCCTCGCCGGACGGCCCCCGGCTGAAGCCTTCACGCCCGAACGCCTGAGCGCCCTCTCGACCGTCGCCGCCAAAGCCAACTGGCAACAGCTCGCCGCTTACGGCCCGCTCGACTCCTTCGCCTTCGTCGAGACGGACGCCTCGGCCCCGGCGAAGACGCGCGCGCTCCGCTACAAGGCCGCGCTCGGCCCGCGCCTCCTCCTCGTCCGCTTCGCGCTCAACCCGGACGGGCGGGTCGCCGAGATAAACGTCGAAGAGGAAGAGTAACCGCCGAAGCCCGACCGTGAAGGATGAAGAATGAGAGACGAAGGATGAAGGACGAGGGATGAAGGAAGACCGCGCTCAAATCTCAAACCTCAGATCTGAGATTTCAAACAGCAGCCCCTTCATCACTCATCACTCATCCTTCGTCCTCGCCCTCACGGCGCTGCTCGTCGTCTTGTACGTCGGCGCGCGGGCGTGGCGGCTGACGGGCTCGTGTCTGTGGTTCGACGAAATCTTCGGCGTCCACGCCGCGCGCCACACTTGGGGCGGTCTGTGGTCGTTCGTCGCCGCCGACCTCATCCACCCGCCGCTCTTCTACGCGCTGCTGAAAATCTGGGTCGCGGCGGGCGGCGAGTCGCTTCCGTGGCTCCGCCTCTTCCCCCTGCTCGCGGCGGTCGCGTGCCTCCTGCCCTTCCTTCTCCTCGCGCGGAGCTTGCGCCTGAGCCCGGCGCAGACGAACCTCTCGCTCCTTCTCTTCGCCGCCAACGGCTATCTCATCAAGTACGCGCAGGAAGTAAGGATGTACAGCCTGCTGCTCTTCTTCACGCTCGGCTCGCTGTGGCTCTTCGTGAGATTTTTGAGAGCCGGCGGCGCGACGCGCGGGCCGCTGCTCGCGCTCGCGGCCTGCAACCTCCTGCTCATCTACACGCACTACTACGGCTGGCTCGTCGTCGTGACGGAGGCCGCCTTCCTGCTCTTCAAAGACCGGAAAAAGTTTAAGCCCTTCCTCCTCGGCGCAGCCGCGCTCGTCCTGTGCTTCGCGCCGTGGGTTTACGCGTGCGCGGCGGCGGCGGCGGGCGAGGGCGGCGGGCTCGCGCAGAACATCGGCTGGATCAAACGCCCGCGCCCCGTCGAGTTCGCGCAGTTCTTCGCGCTCCTCCAAGAGCCTTTCTACTTTCGCCAAAGCTCTCACGAACCGCTCTACGCGCGCGGCGGAGCCTTCGCCGGGCTCCTCCTGCTCGGCCTGCCCGTCCTGCTCCTCGTCCTGCGCGAACTGACGAGAGCGTTTCGCGCGGCAAGAGGCAGCAGAGCCACGGACACACACGGCACAACTCAGACGCGAGACACCGAGGCGATGAACGAAGCGGAGCCGGAGAAGGACGCCGCGCCTCCGCAAGATGACTCGTCCCGGCAAGTTGATTCTTCGCTGGCGACACACTTCCTCATCTTCTTCTCCTTCATTCCCCCCGCGCTCGCCTTCCTCGTGAGCTACGCGCTGCCTCATTCAGTGTGGGGGACGCGCCATCTCATCATCGCCGCCGCGCCGTACATGTTGCTGGCCGCCGTCGCCGTCCTCGGCGCGCGCCCGCGCTGGTTGAAAATCACGCTCGTCGTACTCCTCTGCGCTTGGTATTTCCTCGCGGGACTTTTGACGCTCGCGCGCCGCGAGGGCACGCACGTCTGGTGCGCTTGGGAGAGTCTGGCCGCGCCGCTCGCGCGCGCCGAAGCGGAGGGCGCGGGGCGCGCGGCGGAACTCTACGCCTTTGAAGACCTCGTCGCCTATCACCTCTGGTTCGCGCTCGGCGGCGAGCGCGGGCGCTTCCGCGTTTCGGTCGTGAAGAATGTGCCGGGCCTTCAGGAAGACCCGGCTTACTTCCTGCCGCGCGAATTTAAGGAGGTCGAGGTCAGAGACGCGGGCGCGCTCGGCGGCGAGCGCTTCTGGGTGGCCTTCCGCGACACGGCTTGGGACGAAGGCCGTCAGCCCTTGAAGCTGTTGAAGGAACGCGGCTACCGCGCGGAGAAAATCTTCGAGACGGGCGCGCAAGGCCAGCGCGCGTTCGTCGTCCTCGTCTCCCGCGCGCAGTAAGGCTTCCGAGCGCGGCCCGAATCATTTTGTTGACAGGTCTCGGAGCGCGCTTCTATATTTCTTAAGGCGGCGCGCGAGACGAAATTGCTCGGCCCGCCCCTGCCCCGCAGCTTTCACCTCACCCCGACGGCGACTCTAAACAACTCACCGCCCCCGAAAGGTTTTCATGAAACGGATTGTCATCATCTGCTGCTGCGCCTTGCTGCTCTCTTCCGCGCCGAGCGGGTTCACTCAGACCCGGACGCCCGCGCCGCTGCCGCTCAACCACGGCGGGAAGATCGAGTCGAAGTACGACGGGTTCGCGCGCGAGACGGTGGTCGCGCTCCGGAAGATGAAGGTCACGTGCGGGGCCGGGAAGGGTTTCGAGGGGACTTTCAAAGAGACCTGCGTGAGCCTCGCGGCGTCGCTCCACTGTCCGGGCAAGCAACTCGACTACGTCCGCCACGCGCGGCTCCGGCTCGTCTTCGAGGCGAAGGACTGGGACGCGCGCCACCCGCTCGGCGCGCGCGAACTCGTCGCCGTCGCCGACGGCGAAACCCTCAAGCTCGGCACGATGCGCCTCGTCAACCAGAAGGTGGATTCCGACACCTTCGACGAGACGATGAACGAAGTCCTCGAAGTCTCAGTCCCTCACCGGACTTTCGACAAGATAGCGAAGGCCACCTTCGTCGAGTTCTCGCTCGGCAACTCCTCCTTCGCCCTCCGCGACAAGAACGTCGCCGCCCTCCGCGACCTCAACAACCGCGTCCGGCTCTCGAACAAGTAAGAGCCGCGAACCGTGACGGGTAAACCGTGACAAGAGGAAGACTGTTCTTTCCCGTCGCCGGCTAAGCTCTGCGGTAGATTTCGCGCCCGTCGGCGCTGAGTTCGACGGCGAGTTTGTTTTCGGAGTGGGCGAGGTCGAGGTGGGCGACCGCTTCGGAGACGGCGAGGAAGCGGTGCACGTCGTCGGTGCCGGGGAACATCTCGCGCGAGATGTCCCAGGCGGTCGCGCCCGTCTTCGGTAGCAGCCGGATGACTTCCGCCTGTCGCTCGTTGATGGCGCGCAGGTAGCGTTGGAAGAGTTCTTCGTAGTCGTCCACCGCGTCGCCGTGGCCGCCGTGGACGAGCGTGGGCGAGAGCGAGCGCAGGCGCGCGAGGCTCACCAAGTATTCGGCGAGCGAGCGGAAGCGGCGCGTCGGGTCGAGCGGGTCGGGCGAGAGCACGGGGTTCGGCGTGATGCGCTTGAGGACGCAATCGCCCGCGATGACGGTGCGGTCGGCCTCGCGCAGGAAAGAGCAGGAGCCCGGCGTGTGTCCCGGCGTGTGGAGGACGCGCAACGCGCCCCGCTCGAACTTGAGTTCGTCTTCGTCCTCAAGCTCCGAGTGCTCGTGGTCTTCGAGCGCGTCGGCGTACTGGCGCACCCCCTCGTACATCCGCCGCAGCGCCGCGATGTCGTCGGGCGGGACGCCCGCGCGCTCCAAAAGGACGCGGTGCTCGTCGTACTCCAGCCGCCCCGCACGGTGGCCCGTCTCCCAGCCGTGGACGAAGACTTCGGCGTCCTTCGCCTCCTCGCGCAACTGCTTCGTCAGCCCGCAGTGATCCTCGTGCGCGTGCGTCAGGACAATCCGCCTGATGTCCGAGACGCGCACCCGCTCGCGCCTCAAGCCCTCCTTCAGAGCCTCCAACGCCTCCCGCGTCTTCGGCCCCGTGTCAATCAAAGTCAGAGGCTCTTCCTTGATGAGATAGACGTTGACCGGCCCCACGTAGAAAGGCGTCGGCACGGAGATGGGAACGATTCGCATAGGGATACGTTGAGGGTCAAAGGGACAAAGGGGTCAAAGGTCAAGAGCGTGCGGCCCGACTTCTGCTTTAACCTTTGACCCTCTTCCCCTTTGTCCCTTTGACCCTTCCTCCGTCAGTAAACGTACTTGTTCGCCGAGATCATCGCGTCGGCGATGCCGCGGCGCGGGGCGACGGTGTTGGCGGGCGTGTTCTTGGTGAAACGGCGGAGCGCGGCGAGGAGCGTGCGCAACTCGTCGCCCTCGGCCATCGCGGCGAGCGTGTTTTTGGCGTTCGCCTCGATGCGCTCGACGGCGTCGTTGCAGAAGACGCGCGTCATGTCGAGATAACGGGCCGCGCCTTCCGCGCCCTTCGAGCCCGCGAGCTTCTGCGCGCGCAGGACGGCGGATTCCATCGCGTACACGTCAATGATGATGTCCGCCGCGCCCATGAGAATCTCCTGCTCGTCGGCGAGCTTGGTCATGTACTTCTGCGCCGCCGTGCCCAAGACCATGAGCGCCACCTTCTTCGCGTTGCGCACGAGCCGCGCCTCGTTGGCGAGTTCGCCATCCTCTTCGTCGAAGCCCGGCATCGAAGGTGACAGAACCTCTTCCATCAAGGCTTGAGCCGCCGGGAGCAGCGCGAGTTGGCCGCCTATCGCGCGCTTCATCAGCATGCCGGGGACGAGCATCCGGTTGATCTCGTTCGTGCCCTCGAAGATGCGGTTGATGCGCGAGTCGCGGTAGGCGCGCTCCGCCGGGTAGTCGGCGGAGTAGCCGTAGCCGCCGAAAATCTGCACCATCTCGTCGGCCACGAAGTCGCAGTACTCCGAGAGCGCGACTTTAACAATCGAGCACTCGACGGCGTACTCCTCAATCGCGCGGAGCTTCGATTCGGGGTCGGCTGAATCGGCGGTGACGTTAATCGCGCCCTCGATCATGCCGAGCGTGCGATAAATCATCGCCTCGCCGACCCACGTGCGAATCGCCATCTCGGCGAGCTTCGTCTTGATCGCGCCGAAAGAGGAGATGGGCCGGTTGAACTGGTGGCGCTCGTTGGCGTAGCGGACGGCCTCCTGCAACATCAGCTTCATCCCGCCGTTGCACATCGCGCCGAGCTTGAAGCGACCGATGTTGAGGATGTTGAAGGCGATCTTGTGACCCTTGCCGATTTCGCCGAGCAGGTTCTCGACCGGCGTCTTCACGTCCGAGAGAACGAGCGCGGTGGTGGAAGAGCCCTTGATGCCCATCTTGTGCTCTTCCGCGCCGCTCGTTAAGCCCTCCTGCCGCTCGACGATGAAGCCGGTGAACTTGTCGCCGTCAACTTTGGCGAAGACGACGAACACGTCGGCGAAGCCGCCGTTGGTGATCCACATCTTCTCGCCCTTGATAACGTAGTGCGTGCCGTCCTCGCTCAGGCGCGCCGTCGCTTTGGCGGCGAGCGCGTCCGAGCCCGAACCGGCCTCGGTCAGAGCGTAGGCCGTCACCAACTCGCCCGAAACGATGCCCGGCAGGTACTTCCGCTTCGCCTCCTCCGTGCCGTAGTAGAGAATCGGGAGCAGGCCGATGCCGCTCTGCGCGCCCATCGCGGTGGCGAACGAGGCGGCGCGGCCCAAGAACTCGCCGATGATCGCGCCGGTCGTCTGGTCGAGCCCAAGCCCGCCATACTCTTCGGGGATGGTCGCGCCGATGAGCCCGATCTCCGCGCCTTTGCGCAGCAGCTCGCGCGTCGCGTTCCAGTCCTTCGACTTCTCGATCTCGTCCATCCGCGGGCGCACTTCGTTGTCCATGAACTCGCGCGCGGTGTCGGCGATCATGCGGTGCTCTTCGGTGAAGTCTTCGGGCGTGAAGACCTCCCCGGTCGCGCGCTCCTCGACGAGGAAGCTCCCGCCCACGATGATTTTTTTATCCTCGACTACGGCTGACATGACTTGCTCCTTTCAATCGCAAAGTGAGCAGTAAGCAGTGAGCAGTGAGCGGTCGAATGACCGCCCCTCGCCTTGACATACCGCACACGAGTTATCAATTTACCGCTTACCGCTCACTGCTTACTGCTTTCTGCTCACAGTCTTTCAAAAATTCCGGCAGCGCCCATGCCGCCGCCGACGCACATCGTCACCATGCCGTAACGACCGCCGCGCCGCTCCAATTCGCGCAGGATGGTCGCGGTGAGCTTCGCGCCGGTGCAGCCCAAGGGGTGTCCGAGCGCGATGGCCCCGCCGTTGACGTTGACGCGTTCGGGGTCGAGCCCAAGCGTCTTGATGACGGCAATGGATTGCGCGGCGAAGGCTTCGTTTAGCTCAATCACGTCAATCTCTTCGAGCTTGAGGCCCGCCATCTTCAAGACCTTCGGGATGGCGTAAACCGGGCCGATGCCCATCTCTTCGGGCGGGCAACCGGCGGTGGCGTAGGCGACGAAGCGCGCCAGAGGCTTGAGGTTCAAGGCCCGCGCCCGCTCGTCCGACATGACGATGGCCGCCGCCGCGCCGTCCGACATCTGCGAGGCGTTGCCCGCCGTGATCGTCCCCTTCAAATGAAACGCGGGCTTGAGTTTCGCCAGCGACTCTTCCGTCGAGTCGCGCCGCACGCCCTCGTCCTTCTCGAACTTGACCTCGCGCCGCGTCTTCTTGCCCTTCGCGTCCAACTCCTCGAAGGTGACGTTCAGGGGCACGACTTCGTCGTCGAACTTCCCCGCGTCCTGCGCGGCGGCGGCGCGTCGGTGCGAGCGGAGCGCGAAGGCGTCCTGCTCCTCGCGCGAGACTTCGTACTTGCGCGCGACGTTCTCGGTGGCGAGCCCCATGTTGAGATAAAAGTCCGGGTAGTGCTCGACCAGATACGGGTTCGGGCGGATGATGTGCCCGCCCATCGGAATCATGGACATGGTTTCGAGGCCGCCCGCGACGATCACGTCCGCGCCGCCCACGCGGATGCGGTCGGCGGCGAGGGCGATGGATTGAAGGCCCGAAGAGCAGAAGCGGTTGATGGTCATCGCGCTCGTCTCGACGGGGAGCCCGGCGCGGATGGCCGACGCGCGCGCGACGTTCATCCCCTGCTCGGCCTCCGGCATCGCGCAGCCGACGATCACGTCGCCGATGTCGTGGGGATCGAGCCCCGGGACCTGCGCCATCGCGCCCTTCAGCACGTGGGCGAGCATGTCGTCGGGGCGCACGTTGCGGAACATCCCTCGCGGGGCCTTGCCAACCGGCGTGCGCACGGCGGCGACGATGTAGGCGTCCTGGATCTGGCGGGTCATGACTCTCTCCTTTGGCTGAGTATCAGGTAGATGACGAGGGCGTAGAACGCGGCGGCGCCCAGGCCGATGAACAGGAACACGAGGAATGGCGTGGTATG
>DASTQX010000440.1:0-8829 GCA_035761505.1 Pyrinomonadaceae bacterium | reverse complement strand
CGAGGTCGTCAATCAATTCGCGCGCGCGGTCGCAGGTCAGCCACGTGTGCACGTCCACATCGCCTTCGGGGTGCCACTCGTCATGCTGCGGCACTCCCTTGAGCGCGTCGAGTTCGGGGAAGAGTTGCGCGCTGACGCCGAGTTTGTCGAACCACTGGAAGCCGACCGACGGGCGCGGCGCGCGCAGAATCATCTTCTCCAACTCGCCCCAGAGGCGTTCGGGCGGGAGGTCTGAGAGGTCAATCGAGAGGCACAGCGCGGCGGTCGCGGGCTCGATGTCGAACTCGAAGCGGGCGGCAAACTGCGCGGCGCGGAGCACGCGCAGGGAGTCCTCGGCGAAGGTCTCGGCGGAGACGGCGCGGAGGATTTTGCGTTCGAGGTCTCGGCGACCGCCGAAGGGGTCGAGGATTTCGCCCGTGAGCGGGTCTTCGAGGACGGCGTTGATGGTGAAGTCGCGCCGCCGCGTCGCCTCTTCGACCGTCATCGAAGGGTCGCCTTCGATGACGAAGCCTCGGTGGCCGCGCCCCATTTTGCGCTCGCGGCGCGGCAGCGAAACGTCGAACTCCTGATCGAGCTTATAGACGGTGAACGCCTCGCCGACGACGTTGACGCGGCCCAGACGGTCGAGCAGGCGGCGGAGCGCCGTGGGCTCGACGCCATAGACTTCCACGTCCCAGTCCTTCGCCTCGCGCCCCATCAGGCGGTCGCGCACGCAGCCGCCGACCATCAGCGCGCGCCCGCCCGCGTCTCGGACGGAGCGCGCCAGCGCTAGAATCTTTTCGGGAATCTGTGAAGACATCAACTGACTTCGGCGGGGCGGGAGTTTTCCCGCGAGACGGTGCGGGGGAGTTTAAGAGTCGCGGGGCCGCTCCGGCTCTGTTTCCTGTCCGTCGGGCTGGCCGTCTTCCTCCCACTCAACGTCCTCTCCGTCGTCTTCGCCGTCTTCGTCGTCTTCGTCGAGAAGCTCTTCGTCTTCTTCTTCGTCGAGATAGTCTTCGGGGTCTTCAAAGATAATCTGGACGCCGCGCGTCGAGGGCAGGCAGCTAATAATCTGGACGCGCTCGACGGCGGTGCGCTCTTCGGACGAGTGCCAGAGCTTGACCCAGAAGCTGCGCGTCGCGCCGTGGACGACGAAGGTCGCGCCGTCCATCATCACCGGCACGGGCTCGGCCAAAGTCCCTTCGCGCAGCGCCGCCAGAAGCTCCGGCACGTGCGGGCGGAAAGTCTCGAACTGAAGGACGACCGCGCCGTCCGCGACCTCGGCGGGCGGAAGCTCCACGGGGTCGTCAGACTCCAGGAGGAGCCGCGCCTCGGTCTGCTGGTTACGTTTTTTGACAACAGCCATAAGAAAAATCGTCAATCGTCAATCGTTAAAACCACTTCTCACCGTTCACGACTGACGACTGACGCCTTGCTAACATTTGATTCCGAGTCTCTTCTTCAAGTATTCCGGCAGGTCGGCGACTTTGACGCGCTCCTGCTCCCAGGTGTCGCGGTCGCGGACGGTGACGGCCTCGTCTTCTAAGGTCTGGTGATCCACGGTGACGCAGAAGGGCGTGCCGATTTCGTCCTGACGGGCGTAGAGCTTGCCGATGCCGCCCGTGTCGTCATAGACGGCGCGCATCGAGGGCTGCAACTCTTTCTTGATTGAGCGCGCGAGCGCGACGATCTCCGGCTTGTTCTTGGCGAGCGGGAGCACGGCGACCTTAATCGGCGCGAGTTCGGGGTGCAGGCGGAGGATGACGCGCGTCTCGCCCTTCTCGGTCGTGCGCTCGCTGTAGGCGTCCATCAAGACGGCGAGCATCGTGCGGTTGACGCCCGCCGCGGGTTCGATGACGTAAGGGTAGTAACGCTCCTTCGTCGCCTCGTCGAAGTACGAGAGGTCTTCGGTCGAGTCGGGGTTGCGGCGTTTGCCTTCCTCGTCTTCGGGCTTCTTCGAGTGCGCCTTGAGGTCGAAGTCCGTGCGGTTGGCGATGCCCATCAACTCGTCCCACTGTCGCGCCTCGTCCTCGCGTTCGGGGAAGAAGCGGTAGTGGATGTCAACGGTGCGCTTGGCGTAGTGCGCCAGTTCCTCTTTCGGCTGCTCGTAGAAGCGCAGGTTGTCGGGGCTGATGCCGAGCGTCTTGAACCACTCGAAGCAGTAGTCAATCCACTCCTGATGGACGCGCTCGTCGTCGCCGGGGCGGACGAAGTATTCCATCTCCATCTGCTCGAACTCGCGCGTGCGGAAGATGAAGTTGCCGGGCGTCACCTCGTTGCGGAAAGACTTCCCGATCTGCGCGATGCCGAACGGAATCTTGCGCCGCATCGTCGTCTGCACGTTGAGGAAGTTGATGAAGATGCCCTGCGCCGTCTCAGGCCGCAGATAAGCCAGAGCCGCCGGGTCGTCTTCCACCGCCGCCGCGCCGATGGTCGTGCGGAACATCAAGTTGAAGGCGCGCGGCTCCGTCCAATGAGTCTTTCCACAATTCGGGCATTTGACCTCATTAAAATCAAATCCCCCAACAGGCTGGCCGACTTCTTCAGCGAGCTTATCGGCGCGGAACCGACTGTTACACTCCTTACAATCTATGAGGGGGTCGCTGAAGGTGTCTTCGTGGCCGGAATACTTCCAGACCGTGCGGTTGAGGATGATGCTTGAATCAATCCCTTCCATGTCGTCGCGCTCATGCACCATCCAGCGCCACCACGCGCGCTTGATGTTGTTGACGACCTCGACGCCGAGCGGGCCGTAGTCCCAAGAACTGCCGAGCCCGCCGTAAATCTCCGACGAGGGGAAGACGAAGCCGCGGCGCTTCGAGAGCGAGACGATGGTTTCGATGTTCGGTGCGGGCACGTATCTCTCTCCGTAAATGGTCAACGGTGAATGGTCAATGGTGAACGGATAAAGACAGTCCTTCCCGTTCACCATTGACCATTGACCATTGACCGGCAATGGTATCAGCCGCGCGCCGGAAATGAAAAGGAGAGGGACGCCGGAGGCCGCGAACGGCTTCGGCGTCCCTCTGCTTGAGTGCTGGCCGGTGCGACTTCCGCCGCTACTTGGCGGCGGGCGTGTCAACCTTGATGTTGATGTCCTTGCTGCCGCCGCCGCCGAAGACGCCGCCGCGCCACGCGAGGACGGCGATGACGACCACGATCAAAAAGATTACGACGATTGCCACCACGCCGGTGTTGCTAGAGCCTTCGCCTTCTGCCATTTTCTCGATCCTCCTTCAAGGGATGTGTCGCATGAAGCGCGCCCGCCGCCGGACGCGCCGTCAATCACGAGGTTTGTTTGAATAAGCAAAAAGAACAGCCGACGCCTCGCACGTTTGATTACGGTACGCGAGCGAACGTCCTCGGTCTTGGTAAGGAAAAGCCGTGCCACAGCAACCTTCGAGACCTGCCCGTAAAAGCCGAGCGCCGCGCGTCCGTTGCCGGAAGAACGCGCGGCGCGCATCGGTGCTTTCTTCGCTTCGACCCGCGCGGGCCTCTCAGTCGCGGCGCGAGCGGCGCGTCGGGGGCGCGGGCCGAACCTGCGAGGGGTCGAGCGTCGGCGTCGCGCGCGGCGGCTCCGCGCCCTGCGGCACGAGCCAGAGTTCGTAGGTCACGTCTTCGCGGTGGCCGCCGTTGAGATAGACGAGGCGGCTGCGGCTGATGCCGCGCGTGTTGACGAGGTAATCGAGCGCGCGCGTCCCCATCTGGTCGCCGACTCCGGCGCGGCTGCGGCGGCCCGCGTAGCCGATGATGTAGCCGGTCGCGCCGGGGTTGTTCTGAAGTTCGATGGCGAGGTTGTCGAGCCGCGCCTTGTCGTCGTCGAAGGCGACGGACGGGAACTCGTCGAACTTGCGCGGGTTGTCGGGGAGGCGACGCGAGAGGACGCCGGTCGCCGCCTGCGCCGTCTGGCGGCAGTTGCGGTCGCCGGAGCCGTCGTCAACGACGAGGATGGCCGTCACCCTGCGGTCGCCGAGGCCCGTCGTGTCCACGGTGATGGTCGGCGTGCCCGCGCCCTGAAGGATGCGCGCGGCGGGCGGGCTCACCGTCCAAGTGTAGTTGAGCGCCGACTGGCCCTGATAGCCCACGTCGGAAGTAAAGGTCACGATGTCGCCGTCCGAGACGTTGGCCGGGGCCGTGACGTTGATGGGGTACGGGCACGGCGAGACCGGGATGGCCGGGACGCTGATGGTGCGCGGGCGGTAGTTGAGCGCGATGCACTCTTTGCGCCCGGCGATGATGTTGAAGGTGTGTGTCCAGCGCGTGTTGTTCGGGAAGAGGATTTCAACCGTGTGCGGGCCGGGGTCGAGTTCGATGGCGCGCACGAAATCGGTCGTCTCCCCCGCGGGCTGCCCGTCAATCATAATCGGGTAGCCGCCCGGCTGCGTCGAGACCTCGACGCGACCCTGCGTCGGCTGGTTCTTGTTCTTCTTCTGCTTCTTGGCCTCGGCCTCGAACCCGGCGAAGGGCGCGGCGGCGAAGGCGGCGAGCAGGAGCGCAAGGAGGGCGAAGCTGCGTGTCGCTTTCAACATGAGTCCTTAGACCTCCTCAGCCGCGGGCGTCGTCTCGACGGAGAACTCTTTGCGCCCGTAGCGGCGGCGAGCCCTCGCGCCGAGCGCGAGCAGGCCGGAGCCGAAGAGCAGCAGCGTGGCCGGTTCCGGGATGGGCGTCTCAGGAATCTCAGGCGTGTCGGGCGGCCTGAGAACCTCGTCGCCGTTGGGGATGAAGGCCAGAGGGATTCCGGCGAGCGCAAAGAGCGGCCAGAGCGGGAAGCGGCGGCCCGGCCCCGGAGGCAGGTCAATCACGCCACAGTCGCAGACCGTGCCGGTCACGTCGCCGAGGTCAATGGTCTCGACCGTGCCGCCGCTCTGCGAGAGCGTCGAGTCGGTGGTGCCGGTGGTCGTGCCCTGCTGCGTCTGCTGCGTGGCCGGGTCCTGCGCGTTGCTCGACTGTTCGTTGGAGGACGTGTTGCTCTGTGTCGAAGGGTTCTGCACTGCTCCGCTCTGCGCATAGACGCGGAGGCGGATTTCGTTCGCCGTCCGCGACTGGCGGACGCCGCCGTTCGCGTGCAGCACTTCGACGAACTCGATGGTTCCGGCGTGCGCGGCGGGTGCGGCGACGAGCAGGAAACAGAGCATCAGAGCAAGCGGGCGAAAAGCTTGATGCCTCATTATGGGGTCGTCCTCCTTGCTTTCCCCTATCACGGGCGCGCGGTCGGGGCCAATGGTTTGACCGGCGTCGGAAACTCTTAACGGCTCTTTATAATTTCACTTCGGAGACGGCGCGGCGGCCTCAGTCCCGGAACTCTTCGCTCCGTCTGGGGCGGCTGCTCGCGGCGGCGGCGCTCCCGGCTTTCCGGCTGCAAGACTCCGGCTCTTTCAAACCGGCGGGCCATTTTCAACTCCCGGCCCGCGCCCCCGTGTCACCTTAACTGCCCACAATTAAACTGCTTTGCGGGAAAAGCCGCGATCTGGCTTTCTGTATTGAGAAGAGACGCTGAATAACTTTTGAATTCCAGTTTCGGCTGCTCATTAAACCCGCGCGCGGGCCGACTGTCAAGACAAAAAAAGGGCCGCCCCGTGGGGCGAACCCTTTTTCTGTCAGGAATTTGATGCCGGGGACGGGCTACTCGTCGCCGCCGCCCTGCCCGGCGGCCTCGGCCTTCCCGGTCTTCTGTTTCTCGTCCTTGAGCACGGCCTTCCGAGAGAGCTTAATCTTGTTGCCCTCCTTGCCGATGCACTTGACCATGATTTGCTGCCCCTCCTTGAGTTCGTCGCGCACGTCGCGGACGCGGTGCTCGGCGATTTCAGAGATGTGCAGGAGTCCGTCCGTGCCGGGGAAAATCTCGACGAACGCGCCGAAATCCACGATGCGCGAGACCGTCCCCAGATAGGTTTCGCCGATTTCGGCCTCGGCTGTGAGGCCGCGGATGCGGGCCACCGCCGCCGCCGCCGCCTCGCTGTCCGAGGTGGCGATGGAGACCGTGCCGTCGTCCTCCACGTCAATCTTCGCGCCCGTCTCCTCGACGATGGAGCGAATCATCTTGCCGCCCGGCCCAATCACGTCGCGGATGCGGTCGGGGTTGATCTTGATCTGGATGATGCGCGGGGCGTAAGGGCTCATGTCCTCGCGCGGCGCGCGGATGGCTTCCTCCATCCGGTCGAGGATGTGGAGGCGGCCCTTCTTGGCCTGCTGCAAAGCCTCGGCCATGATTTGCGCGTTGATGCCCGCGATCTTGATGTCCATCTGGAGGGCGGTGATGCCTTCGCGTGTCCCGGCGACCTTGAAGTCCATATCGCCGTAGTGGTCTTCCGCGCCCGCGATGTCGGAGAGAATCGCGTAGCGGTTCCCTTCCATGACGAGCCCCATCGCGACGCCCGCGACGCCCGCCTTAATCGGCACGCCCGCGTCCATCATCGAGAGCGAGCCGCCGCACACGCTCGCCATCGAAGAGGAGCCGTTCGACTCCGTGATGTCCGAGACGATGCGGAGCGAGTAGGGAAACTCCGACTCCGAAGGGAGCACGGGTTCGAGCGCGCGGCGCGCTAAAGCGCCGTGGCCGATCTCGCGGCGGCTCGTCGAGCCGAAGCGCCCGACCTCGCCGACCGAGTAGTGCGGGAAGTTGTAGTGGAGCAGGAAGCGGCGCTTAATCTCGCCCGACTCCAAGTCGTCCATGAACTGCTCGTCCTCTTTCGTCCCCAAAGTGGTGGTGACGATGGCCTGCGTCTCGCCGCGCGTGAAGAGCGCCGAGCCGTGCGTGCGCGGGAGCCAGCCGACTTCACATTCAATCGGGCGAATCTCGGAGAAGCGGCGACCATCGGGCCGACGCCGGTTGCCGAGGATGTCTTCGCGGAAAATCTTCTCCTTGAGGTGGTCGAAAATCTTCTTCGCCATCTGGCGCTTTTCGGGAACGTCTTCGGGGTAGGACTCGACGACCTCCTTCTTCAAGGCGTCCACGGCGGCGTAGGAAGCCTGCTTGCCGTGCGTCGAGGTGTCGAGCGACGAGCGCAGGCGGTCGGTGTAGTTGCGCTCGATCTCGCCGAGCATCTCTTCATCCAAGACCGGCGGCGTGATGGGGCGCTTCTCGATGCCGAGCGCCTTGTAGAGTTCCTTCTGCCAACGGCAGAGGCGGTTAATCTCCTTGTGCGCGAGCATCAGCGCCTCGACCATAATCTCCTCGGAGACTTCCTTCGCGCCCGCCTCGACCATCACGATGGCCTCTTCCGTCCCGGCGACGATGAGGTTGAGGCGCGACTCACGCACCTCGTCGTAGGTCGGGTTGATGATGTAGCGCCCGTCAATGAGGCCGACTCTGACGCCCGCAATCGGCGTCTCGAAGGGAATGTCCGAGAGGTAGAGCGCGAGCGAAGCGCCGGTGATGGCGATCACGTCCGGGTCGTTCTCGGCGTCCGCCGAGATGACGGAGGCGATGATTTGCGTCTCGTTGCGGTAGCCTTCGGTGAAGAGCGGGCGGCAGGGGCGGTCAATCAGGCGACAGGTGAGGACTTCCTTTTCGCCGGGGCGGCCCTCGCGCCGGAAGTAGTTGCCGGGGATGCGCCCCGCCGCGTAGTTGTGCTCGCGGTATTCGACCGTGAGCGGGAAAAAGTCTATGCCCTCGCGGGGGCTTGGCGCGCCGACCGCCGCGACCAAAAGCATCGTATCGCCGTAGCGGACGATGACCGAGCCGTCGGCCTGCTTGGCGACCCTTCCGGTTTCGACCGAGAGTTCGCGGTCGCCCAACTTTATCTTCTCTTTGAGATACTTCTTCGTTGCCATTGTCTTTTCGTCTCCTTCGGGCGCTCCCCTTGTGGGGGGACTTTTGCGGCGCGGGCGTCTCATCCGCCGCGCTCGGCCCAATGTGTTGGTCTGCGAGGCCGTCGGGCGGTGGGGCGCTACGTGAGGCGACTCCCGCCCGTCCGGCCAGAACGATTTAAAAAAAGCGGCAGCAGACTCCGACCGTGAAGCCTGCTGCCGCCTTTTGCTTGATCCGCTTGAGGCCGCTCCCCGTCGTCCGCTCGGTCGAGAGTCTTATGAGCCGTCACGTTCGGCAACTCCCGCAAGCTTTTGTTAGGACACGGGGCGATGTCAGAGAGGTTTGGTACCTCGTTCACTGAAGCCTTGAACCCACGTCCGCCGCGCTTAACGGCGCAGGCCGAGCTTGGCGATGAGTTCGTGATACCCCTCGATGTCTCTACGCTTGAGGTAGTCGAGCATGCTCCTGCGCTGCGAGACCATCTTGAGCAGCCCTCGACGCGAGTGGTTGTCCTTCTTGTGGGTCTTGAAATGCTCGGTCAGCTCGTTGATGCGCCGCGTGAGCAGCGCGACTTGCACCTGCGGGGAGCCCGTGTCGCCTTCGTGCGTCTGGTACTCCTTAACTATCGTCTCTTTCACTTCCGTTGCTAAAGCCACTGTTCAGATGGTCCTCCCAGACCGCAGTACGCCTGCCTCTATCCACAGGCAACCGCTAGAGTTAATCAAACTTCCGAAACAATCTAGCACGCACCCGCGCGGACTGTCCAGCGAGTACGCAGCCGGGTAGTCTCCTCAGAGTGCGTCGTCGTCAGGAGAGATTAAGCAGCATTTTGAGGAAGCCCCCGTCAGGGGGCGGAAGAGTGTAGCCCACGGCGCGAGCCGTGGGAACCGACGCCAAACAAAAGCGAGAGCCCCTGAAAGGGGCGAAAGAAATGCGGCGTGCGTGCTGCGCGTGCCGGGTTTCTTTCGCCCCTTTCAGGGGCTCTTTTCATTCGTTCCGCGTGACCCACGGCTGACGCCGTGGGCTACATTCTTCCGCCCCTTGCAGGGGCTTTCCATATCCCGTCAGACGGCGCGCTCAGAGCTTCCCCCCGCGATGTT
>DASTQX010000439.1:0-3569 GCA_035761505.1 Pyrinomonadaceae bacterium | reverse complement strand
CGCCGTGATCGCGGCGTCGGCCGCGTCCGTCTGGCTGACCGACACGCGGAGCTTCTCGTGCGACCCTAAAATCTGCGTCTCGTAAACGATGGCGTAGTAGACGACCTGTCCCGCCGGGATGCGCCCGCCGAGCGCCGTCGTCTCCACGTGCAAGCGGTTGATGGCCTCGACGCGCAGCGGCGTCATCTTGTCGTCGAGTATCTGGATGTATATTTCCGGGGAGCCCGGCACGAGCCGCAATCCGGCGGTCGAGGCGTTCTTGACGGCCACCACCACGACGCGCGAGCGGTCGTCAACGTCTACGGCGGGTGCGACCGAGAGGGACATCCCGTTGGATACCGGCGACCAGCTCTTGAACAGCTTCTCGGGGGATTTCACAGCCCCGACCAGCGCCCTGCTCGCCGCCTCCGACGACTCGACCGGCTTGCGTCCCTTCTTACGATTCGCGTCCGCCTTCGACGAGTCCACGTCGCCGACGACGGCCGGGATCGTGCGGGCCGGCTCTTCTTCGGCGCCGCCGCCCTGCCCACCCTTCGCCACCCGGACGGAGCTGGCGTTCGTGCGCGGCCCGGCAGAGTCCTTCCCGTCGAGGTTCACGGCCAGGCCGGCTGCCTTGCGCGCCGCGATGACCTCGTCGCGGTTGTAGTTGACGACGACCCTGTGGGCGTTGCGCGAGACGTCCTCCACCGGCACCAATTCGAGGATGAGGACGAGGCCGCTCGTCATCTGCAAGGTGATCGTCGTCGAGGGCAGGCGCGCGCCCTGCTTGCGGGCCTCCGCCGAAGGCGCGACGAACGCGGGGCCGGGGTAGAGCGTGATGAAGTGGTCGGTCTCCTTCGTCGGCGAGTCGAAGACGGTGACGAGCTTATCGTTCCCCTCGTGGTGGTAGTAGATGAGGTCGGAGGCGGTCCACTCGACGACGGCCGTCGCGTTCTGCGCCAGACCCATCTTAATCACCGTCGGCTGCTTCGGGTTGACCGTGACGCTGGCCTCGCCCGAGAGGTAATCCAAATCCGGCCGGTTGACGACGGCCACCGCCGGCGTCCTTGCGACCTCTTGCTGACGTGGCTCGGCGGCGGGCGCGGGCGTCGGCTTGGGCACGGGCCTTTTCGCCGGGGCACGCCCCCGCGACGGGCGTCTCGAAGAACCGCGCTGCGTGGCGTCCTCCGCGCCAGACTTGCCCTCGGCCTTCTCGACGGCGCTGGCGTAAGCGGCCAGCGGTTGGCCCGCCAACAGCATCATCAGGATGAAAACCGCCACCGTTCTTGACATCACTTCACCTCCGGCTGATACGCTTTTCGCTACTCTTGACCGTCGTTCATCAGGACGAACTGAGACTCCTCGCTCGCGTTGATGACCTTCGGCTTGAACTTGTAGATGCAGAACCCAGTCTGCAAATTGTGGTCGCTCCGCTTCGGCTCGCTCGGGCTCACTAGGACGAGCACCTTCACGTTGATGATCAGCTTCTGCTGCACCATCCTCCCGCCCTTCATCCGCGAGAGCGTCTGCTCGCCGACCACGGTGACGATGCGGTCGTCTTTCGGGTCCACCGTGACGTTCTTATCCTCGACCACCCACGTCGCCTGCCAAGCCTCTGCCTCCTGCGCTTCAAGCACCTTGTTACGCGCGAGCCACGTCGCGTACTGCGTGGCCGTGTCGGGGTGCATCATCCTGATCGCCCGCTGAATCTGCGCCCCGCGGGCTGACTGGTTAATGCCGTAGATTCCGCTCAGGTATTCCTTGACCAGATAAATCTTCTGCTCGGGCAGGAGGTTGTCGGACATCATCTGCGCGGCGGGCGTCTTCCCGTACTCGCGGTCATCGACGACGAGCGTCTGACCCGTCGTCTTATCAACCACGACGAGGCTCGGCCTGCGGGCGTAGAGGACGACGTTGAAGATCAGCGAGACGGCGAGCAGCGTGGCGACGATGAGGTTGACCCACGTCATGCGGTTGATGGTGGTCACGTCGTCCGCGTCGCGGTAGACGATTGAGGCACCAGCGGCCGCACTCGGGAGCGGCATCCTGTCGAGCTTCTCCGGCACCGCCGGGTCACCGCCCAACTGCTCCACCATCGAGAGGAGTTCTTCAACACCCGCGCCGCGCAGAACTGCGCCGGCCCCGCCCTCACCAATCCTGTTTGCCGCTGCGGCCATGAAGTTACCCCTTCCCTACTCTGCCGGCGCCGTCGGACGGCTGCTACATGACGAAAGGCGTCTCAGCCTCTTCCACCCCATCGGTCTCCTCGACCTCCTCGACCGCCGCGCCGTCGGCGTCGAAAGGGAGCGGAAGCGTTGAGCCGCCGATGACTCTCTCGGCGTCCTCGACCGCGCGCTGGAGCGCGTTCCTCAGTTCCTCGTCCGTGCGACTCCCGCCGGCCGCGCCCTTGTCCTGTGGCTCTTCCATCGCTTTCCTATCCCGGTGGGCTGGATTGTTCTTCACGTTGAACCGTCGCAGGAAATGCGGAGACCGATTTCTCCGCTCAAGCGTCAATTACAAAAATCATGCCGCCCCGCGAGGCCGCCCGACGCCCCCCGCCCGGCATGATTTTTTTTCCAAGCGGTTGAATTTCAACCGCGCGAAAGATTTTCAACCGCTCCCCGCCCGACGGCCCGGCAATTTTTTTCAGGCGCGTAGCTGCCAGGCGTGCGGGGTGAAGGTGCGCGCGGCCCCGGCGGCGGAAACATCCATCCCCACTCCGCCCGAAAGCTCCGGCTCGACGAGCAGCGCCCGCGCGCTCCGGATGAGGTCGCTGATTTGGCCGGACGTCATTCCGTTGAGAAGTTCTGTCGGCAGTTTGGTCAGCGCGTGTGCGTAGCCGATTTGCTTGCCCGAAGCCGCTTTGGTTCTCCACGTGGAGCCGCGCAGAATCAGTGATTTATTCCTGACGTGCTGACTGACCCACCCGTCCGCGATGTGCAGCGCGCCCTCCCGGCTCGACGACGTGCCGGCCACCTCCAGCTCGCCCGCCACGCAGAGCCGCACCTCGAAGCACATCGGATTTTCTTCGACGACTTCGATAAAATCGTCGTCCTCCAAAGGCATGTAGAGGGTCGAGGCGAGCGGCACCCAGGCGTAGACGGAGACTTGAGAGAGACGCTCGATGACGTCGAACCGCTCGATCACCGCCTCCTCCGAACACAACTCTTCCAACAGCTTACGGCGCTCGCGCCACGCATGGAGGGCGCCGCTGCGGCTGGCCTGCTGGTGCAGAGGCACGCGCCCGCAGATGAATTCCGATTCCGTCGTCCGTGCCATCGCGGCCAGCCCGCTGACCGCGACTACTTCGTCCGAGCCGCGCTTTTTTCTAGGGTTATCCCGCATCTCGACCGCCACGCTGTCCACCTTCCCCGACGCCGTGTCGGGCCTCAGCATCCGGCCGATCATCTGCGGTACTTTGACGTATGCGGCTCTCTTAGTGACCGGCGCGGCGATGAGCACGCCGGAGGTGAGCGGCGCGTCCCACCCTTCGGTGAGCAACTTCGCGTTGGGCAGCACGAGGATCCTGCCGGCATCGTAATCCTCCATAACCCGGTCGAAATCACTCTCACGCATGTCCCCCCAGACGG
>DASTQX010000438.1:0-13072 GCA_035761505.1 Pyrinomonadaceae bacterium | reverse complement strand
CGCCGGGCGGGCGAGGCTTTCAGCGAAGCCCTCGGAAACTGCCGTGAGTTGCGGGATTGTTGCAGCCGGTTGCGGAGCCTTCCGGGCCTCTCTGTTGACTTCGACCGGCGGCGGTTTTATTGTTCCACTGCTCCGGCGTCGAACGGTCGGGCTGGCTGCTCCTCTCGTTCTCCTCGCCCGCCTCGCCCCGCCCTTCGCGCCTTCGACAGTGAAAGGATCATTGCTTTGAAATCGAGCACGCGCGCATTCACGGTCGCCCTCGTCGTTCTGGCGTCGCTTCTCTTCACGCCCCCGGCGAGGTCGCAGAAGCCGGACAAGCCTTCGGGCGGGAGCCCCGGCGAGGTCAAAGTCCTGCCGTCGAAGGCCAAGCGCTACGCGCTCGTCGTCGGGGTGGACAAGTACGCCGACACGCAGATCAGCACGCTCGGCGGCGCGAGCAACGACGCGCGCGCGCTCCGTGACGCGCTCGTCGAGCACGCCGGGTTTCCCGCCGATCAAGTCATCCTGCTCTCGACCGACCAGCCCGAAGAGCGCCAGCCGACGCGCGGCAACATCCTGCGTCGGCTGTCGAACCTCGCGTCGGGCGGGGCCGTCCCGCAAGACGGGCTTCTCCTCTTCTTCTTCGCCGGTCACGGGATGGAGCGCGGCGGGCAGGCGTTCCTCCTCCCCTCGGACGCGCAGGTTTCCGACGACGTGACGCTCTTGGAGCAGACGGCGGTCAACGTCCTCCAAGTCAAAGACTGGGTGCGGAAGTCGGGCGTCCGTCAGGTCTTGATGATTCTCGACGCCTGCCGCAACGACCCGGCGGGCCGCGCCAACGCCGACAACCCGCTCACCGAGTCCTACACGCGCGGCTTCAACTTCGACCGCCGCAACCGCGAGGTCGAAGCGTTCGTCACCCTCTACGCGACGGCCATCGGCAAGCGCGCCTATGAGTACAAAGAGAAGAAGCAGGGCTACTTCACCTGGGCTCTGGTCGAAGGCTTGAGGGGCGCGGCGGCGAACGAGAAGGGCGAAGTGACGCTCGACGGTTTAGTTAACCACCTGCAAGAGCGCGTGCCGAAGCAGGTCGCGCTCGACCTCGGCAAGGGTAAGGTGCAGAAGCCCTTCGCCGTCATCGAAGGTTACAAGGCGGACGAGTTGGTGCTCGGCGTCGCGTCGTCGCGCGAGCTGAGCCTCCCCGTGGCCGCCGCCGAAGAGGAGCCGATTGAGCAGCCCCGCCAGCCCAATGCCAAGTCGGGGCTCGAAGTGGACAAGGGCGGGCGCGGCGATGTCGTCCCGAACATCGAAGGCACGGTCTGGACGGGGACGACCGTCGCCGGGACTTTCGACATCGAGTTCATGAAGGAGGGCAAGCTCAGCTACCTCCTCCTCGTCGAGCGCGGCGAGCCGCGCCCGCGCATCGGCAAGTGGCGGCAGTTCGGCAGGGCCGTGATGATTGACCTCGGCTACTCGGTCAGCGAAGGCAAGATCGAAGACGGCGTGATTCGCGTCGAGGGCGAGAGCCTCGCGGGCGAGAAGTTCCGTTATACGCTCTACCGCAAAGAGGCGAAAGAAGCGAAGTGAGCGGAAGCGAAATCAACGGAGAAGAAAGAAAAGGCCGACCTCTTGAGGGTCGGCCTTTTCCGTTCCTGACGAGTGTCGCGGCTTGACGCGCCCGCCCGTCTTAGACTTTCGCGTCCGAGACGGCTTCCAGAGATTCCGTGTCGAGCGGCGCGACTTCCGCCAACTCGTCGCCTTCGAGCTGCCGCTGGCGGCGCACCGTCCCGTCGGACTCGAAGATGTAGGCCGAGGGCGCTTCGCGCATGATGATCTCTTGCAGGCACATCAGCCCGTAGAGCAGCGCTTCGGGCCGAGGCGGGCAGCCCGGAATGTAGACATCCACGGGAATCGTCCGGTCGACGCCCTGCATCGTCGAGTAAGAGTCGAACGGGCCGCCCGTCGAGGCGCACGCGCCCATCGCGATGACCCACTTCGGCTCCGGCATCTGGTCATAGACGCGACGCACGACCGGCCCCATCTTCAGCGTCACCGTCCCGGCGACGATGATGAGGTCGCTCTGCCGTGGCGAGGGCCGGAAGACGCCCGCGCCGAAGCGGTCAATGTCGAAGCGCGACGAACCGGCGGCGATCATCTCGATGGCGCAGCACGCGAGCCCGAACGTCATCGGCCACAGCGCCGACTTCCGCCCCCAGTTGACGAGGTTCCGCACCGGCTTCGCGTTCATCACCGGCGCGCCCACGTTCCGCCGCAGCGCGTTGAAAATCGAATCCACCGTCGTCAGGACGATGCCTTCTTGATGCTCAGCCATAAGTTGATAAATGGTGAATGGTCAATGGTCAACGGTGGAAGTCAGTTTCTATTTACCATCCACCATTGACCATTCACCGAATCATGCCCACTCTAAAGCGCCCTTGCGCCACGCGTAGTAGTAGCCGACGACGAGGATGCCGATGAAGACGAACATCTCGATGAGGGCGAACTTGGTGAAGGAGAAGTCGTCGCCCATGAAGATGATCGCCCACGGAAGGAGGAAGATGGTCTCCACGTCGAAGATCAGAAACAGCATGGCGACGATGTAGTAGCGCACGGTAAAGCGGTCGTGGGCTTCGGTCGTCGGGTCAATGCCGCACTCGTAGGGGCGCATCTTCGCCTTCTGGTAGAGGCTCGGTCGGATGAAGCGCCCAAGGACGATGGGGAGCACGGGGAAGGCGATGGCGAAGGCGAAGAAAATCATCACCGGCCAGTAGGCCGTGATGGGGCCGCCGACTTCCGCCGCGCCGGAGTTCGTCGCTGTCGCTTGGAGGAGAAACACCGTCTCTGTCATCTTCGTTTTACTCAGCCTTCGTTGACGGCTTGGATTGGCGTGCCGGGTAAGTCCTCAGAGCTTGGTTCGGATTCTAGGCACTCGGCCCGCCGACTGTCAACGAACTTCCGTCGGCCCCGCTCGCACGAGCCCTCCACGGCGGTGGGCTCGTCGAACGAAAGCCGCTTAGTCAGCTTCGATGTCGCCGCCGTGCGGTTGGCCCGCGAGGATCGAGACGGCGTGCGCGAGCACCGGGCGGATGACGGCGAAGCACTCGCGCACGGCGGCGGGCGAGCCCGGCAGGTTGACTAAGAGAGCGCCGGAGCGCACGCCGCACACGCCGCGCGAGAGCATCGCCCGCGGCGTCTTCCGCAAAGTCTCCGCGCGCATCGCCTCGGCGAGCCCCGGCACTTCGCGCTCCATGACGGCGCGCGTCGCCTCCGGCGTGTTGTCGCGCGGGCTCAGGCCCGTCCCGCCCGTCGTCACCACGAGATTCACGTCCGCGCGCTCGGCGTACCCGCGCAACTTCTCGGCCAGCGGCTCAAGGTCGTCGGGCAGGACTTCCGTCGCCAATACCTCCGCGCCCAACTCCTTCAACAAAGAGACCAGCACCGCGCCCGACTCGTCCCTCTGCTCGCCGCGCGCGCAACGGTCGCTGACGGTCACGGCCACGGCCCTCAGCGCGACGCTCATTCGGCCCGCTTCCCTTCCTTCTGACTTCGCGCCCACTCGCGCACCTTGCGGAGCCATTCGAGCCGACCGAGCGAGACGCTTTCGGCGACGAAGCCGACCAACGCTTCGGGGACGACGAAGGGCAAAGCCTTACTCTTCTCGCTCTTCGCGTAAGTCCCCTCGGACAACAGGAAGATTTCCAACCTCTCGCCGTCGAAGCGCCAGACCTCAGGCACGCCGAACGCCGCGAAGATGGGGAACCTTTCGAGCGAAGGGCTGGTGATGTCCACCTCGATGACTAAATCCGGCGGCGGGTCAATGTTCGGGTCTAAGTTTTTTTTACCTCTGATGATCGCCTCGTTCTGGACGTAGAAGCAGGTGTCGGGCTCGAACCCGCGTTTAATGTCGTTGCGGCGGAAGGTGGTTGACCCCAAGTCCCTCACCTCGACGCCCATCTCCTCGGCCAACACTTCGACGAGCCGCGCAATCGCCCGATTGCATTCTTCGTGCTTGTTGTTGGGGCTCATGATTTCCAAAGTTCCTCCGTCGTAGGTGAGGCGGGGAACGCTTTGGTCGGCAAGGTCTGTCAGGAGACTCTCATAAGTCTCCCAACTGATTTTGGTCAGGGTGATTCTCTCGGCGTCGCTCGTGGTAGGCGGGTTGAGGATGGCGGTCATGGCGTTTACCTCCTGTCGAGGTGTTGCGGGCTCCGTGGTTCAAGACTCACATCTTGGCCGCCAAGTCGGAGTCCGGCTCCGAGCCCTGCGGGCCGGACTTCGCGGGCGCGTGGAGTTCCTGCAAGGAGATGACGGAAATCTCGGTCTGTTCGCGGGCGGAGATGGCTTCGACGATGGCCTGCGCGCCCGTCATGGTCGTGACGCAGGGGACGTTGTATTGGAGCGCGGCGCGGCGGATGGCCTGCTCGTCGAAGTGCGAGGCCATCCCCAGAGGCGTGTTGATGACGAGGGCGATTTCGCCCTGTTTGATTTTATCGGCGATGTTGGGACGACCCTCGTTGACCTTGAAGACGGACTCGACTTCGAGGCCGACTTCGCGGAGGCGGGCCGCCGTGCCGACCGTCGCCGTGAGGCTGAAGCCGAGGCGCGTGAGGCGGCGCGCGAGGACGACCGCTTGGCCTTTGTCCGAGTTGTTGACGCTGATGAAGGCCGTGCCCTCCGAAGGAAGTTCGAGCCCCGCGCCGGTCATCGCTTTGGCGTAAGCCTCGCCGAAGGTGTCGCCGATGCCCATCACCTCGCCGGTCGAGTGCATCTCCGGCGAAAGTATCGGGTCAACGCCGGGGAACTTGACGAAGGGGAAGACGGGCGACTTGATGAAGAAGCGGTCGACGGTCAACTCGTCAGGCAGTTTGAACCCGGCGAGCGGCTGCCCGGCCATCACCAGCGCGGCGACGCGCGCGAGCGGCACGCCCGTCGCCTTCGAGACGAAGGGCACGGTGCGCGAGGCGCGCGGGTTGACTTCGAGGACATAGACGCGGTCGTCCTTGATAGCGAACTGGATATTGATGAGGCCGCGCACCTTCAAGGCCCGCGCCAGCGCGCGCGTGTAGTGGCGCATCGTCTCAAGGTGTTCGGGCTGGATGCGCAGGGGCGGGAGCACGCACGAAGAGTCGCCCGAATGAATCCCCGCCTCCTCGATGTGCTCCTGTATCCCGGCGACGACGCAGGTCGCTTCGTCGGCGAGCGCGTCCACGTCGAACTCGGCGGCGCGCTCAAGGAACTTGTCTATCAGCACCGGCTTTTCGGGCGAGGCGTCGACGGCTGTCCGCATGTACTCGTCGAGGCTCTTCTCGTCATAGACGATAGCCATCGCGCGCCCGCCGAGCACGTAAGAAGGACGGACGAGCACGGGATAGCCGATGCGCGCGGCGCACTCTTTCGCCTCTTCGCCGGAGACGGCGGTGCCGTTTTCGGGCTGCGGGATGCCGAGTTCGTGAAGAAGAGCGCCGAAGCGCTTGCGGTCTTCGGCGAGGTCAATCGAGTCGGGCGAGGTGCCGATGATGGGCGCGCCCGCCGCCGAGAGACGCATCGAGAGGTTGAGCGGCGTCTGTCCGCCGAACTGGACGATAACGCCTTCGGGGCGCTCCACGTCAATGATGTTCATCACGTCCTCGAACGTCAAAGGCTCGAAGTAGAGGCGGTCGGAGGTGTCGTAGTCGGTCGAGACGGTTTCGGGGTTGCAGTTGACCATGATGGTCTCGAACCCGGCCTCGCGCAGCGCGAACGAGGCGTGGCAGCAGCAGTAGTCGAACTCAATGCCCTGCCCGATGCGGTTCGGCCCGGAGCCGAGAATCATAATCTTCCGGCGGTCGGTCGGCGCGGACTCGTCCTCTTCTTCGTAGGTCGAATAGAGGTAAGGCGTGAAAGACTCGAACTCCGCGCCGCAGGTGTCCACGCGCTTGTAAACGGGCGTGATGCCGAGCCGCTTCCGGTAAACACGCACTTCGTCTTCGGTGCTCCCGGTCATGTAGGCGAGGCGACGGTCGGAGAGCGCGGCCTCTTTGAAGGTGCGCAGAAGCTCCGGCGTAATCTCTTCGAGCGCGAGCCCTTCAACCTCCTGCTGAATCAGCATCACGTCCTGAAGCTGTTCGAGGAACCAAGGGTCAATGCGCGTCAGGCGATGAATCTCGGAGATGGGCCAGCCGTGCCGGAGGGCGTAGGTGATGTAAGAGAAGCGCTGCGAGTTGGGGCGCGCGAGCTTGCGTTGCAGCTCGTCGTCGGGCACGTCCTGAAGGCGCAGGGGCTTGACCGATTCGAGCGAGCGCAAGCCCTTGAAGAGCGCCTCCTTGAAGGTGCGGCCAATCGCCATCACTTCGCCGACCGACTTCATCTGCGTGCCGAGCACGTCCTCGGCCTCGCGGAATTTCTCGAAGGCCCACTTCGGAATCTTGGCGACGACGTAATCAATCGTCGGCTCGAAACTCGCGGGAGTCTTCTTCGTGATGTCGTTGGCGATTTCGTCGAGCGTGTAGCCGACGGCGAGCTTGGCGGCGATTTTGGCGATGGGGAAGCCCGTCGCCTTCGACGCGAGCGCCGAAGAGCGAGAGACGCGCGGGTTCATCTCGATGACGCGCACCGCGCCGTCCGAGGGGTTGACGGCGAACTGGATGTTTGACCCTCCGGTCTCGACGCCGACCTTGCGGATGACGCGGATCGCCATGTCGCGCAAGGTTTGGTATTCCACGTCGGTCAAGGTCTGCGCCGGGGCGACGGTAATGGAGTCACCCGTGTGGACGCCCATCGGGTCGAAGTTCTCAATCGAGCAGATGATGACGACGTTGTCGGCGAGGTCGCGCATCACCTCCAACTCGAACTCCTTCCAGCCGAGGATGGATTCCTCGATCAACACCTGCTGCACGGGCGAGGCCGCGAGACCGCCGCGCACAATCTCCTCGAACTCTTCGGGGTTGAAGGCCGTGCCGCCGCCCGTCCCGCCGAGCGTGAACGAGGGCCGGATGATGGCCGGGTAGCCGGTCTCCTCGACAATCGCCTCGGCCTCGGCCCAAGAGTGCGCGAAGCCGCCGCGCGGCATGGGCAAACCTTCCTCTTCCATCGCCCGCTTGAACAGCTCTCGGTCTTCGGCGACCTTGACGGCCTCCTCGGTCGCGCCGATCATCTCGACGCCGAACTCGCGCAGCACGCCTCTGTCCGAGAGCGCAACGGCGAGGTTCAAGGCCGTCTGCCCGCCGACGGTCGGGAGCAACGCGTCGGGCCGCTCACGGCGGATGATGGCCGCGACGGTCTCGACCGTCAGGGGCTCGACGTAGGTGCGGTCGGCGGTCTCCGGGTCGGTCATGATGGTCGCCGGGTTGGAGTTGACGAGCACGACCTCGTAGCCCTCCTGCCGGAGCGCCTTGCACGCCTGCGTGCCGGAGTAGTCGAACTCGCACGCCTGCCCGATGACGATGGGGCCGGAGCCGATGATGAGAATCTTGCGGATGTCTGTGCGTCTGGGCATCTGTCGTCGAACGGGGGTCAGCAAAACGGGGCAAAATTTTACGTCCGAAACGCGGTCGGGTCATTATACATAACGGCCCGACGGCGGGCACGCGGGCCACCTCTCGGCCCCGGCTCTGACAGGCGCTCACGAAAACTAATTCTTCAGGACTCAAAGATGAAAACAGCTCTCAAGGTGTCTCTCGCCGTGCTCTTCCTGCTGCTCATTCCGCCGGTTGCCTTCGCGCAGAAGACGCCGCGCACGCCGGAGGACTTCTATAACCGGGGACTTGACCGGCAGGCGCAGGGCGACTTGGACGGCGCGCTCGCCGACTTCGACAAGGCGATTGAGCTGAACGCCGCCGACGCGCTCGCGCACGTCAACCGTGGCCTCCTGCGGCGCGAGCGCGGCGAGGCGGAGGGCGCGCTCAAGGATTTTACTCAAGCCGTTTTGATTGACCCGCGCGCGGCCACGGCCTACGCCAACCGGGGCGTGATTTATCTCCAAAGGGGACAGGATAAGCTTGCCGAAAAGGACTTCGCCGAGGCCGTGCGGCTCGACCCCGCGCTCAAGGCATCGTTGGAGAAGTATCTGGACGAGATGAGGAAGCGGGGCGCGAAGTCGCGGTAGTAGGTCGGCGGTAAGTTAAAGACGCGGGCGACCGCAGTTGAAAGAAGAGGGAGCCGAACTCGTTCGGCTCCCTCTTCTTTTGTCGGGCGGGCTTCCCCTTCCGTCGGTCTTGCTGGCCTGACAGGCGGCGAAGGCCCGTCCCGCTCTGAGGCGCGCTGCTTCAGAAGGTCAGCTTGGCGCGCAGTTGGACGGTGCGCCCGGCGAAGTTGCCGAGCGAGTAGCTGTTAAAGAACGGGCTCCCGACGTTGGCGAAGGCGAAGTCCGTGGCGCTGAGGCCGGGGGCCGTCGTCACGTTGTTCGTTCCCGGAATCGTCGCGAAGTTCCCGATGGTGCGGATGCGCTGGTTAAAGAGGTTGATGAACTCCGCGCCGATCTGCACGTTGTAGCGGTTCTCGGCAAACGGGAAGTTCTTCAAAAGCACCGCGTCGGTGCGGTTGAAGCCGTTCGAGCGGAGCGTGTTGCGTCCCGCGTTGGGGCGCGCGCCGGGCCCGGCGAGGATGTACTGCGCGTTCGGGTTGACGGCGACGTAGGCCACCGTCGAGCGGTCGCCCAAAGGCACGGTCGCGCCCGCCGCGTTGACGGCGCGGACGTTGCTCCCCGTCCCCTCGACGCCGCCGGGGTTGAAGATCGTCCGGTCGCCCGCGTTCGAGTCGAGGTTGAGATTGCTATCCACGATGGACTGTGGCGTGAAGGGCTGCCCCGACTGTGCCTGAAAGATGCTGTTGATCTGCCAGCCGCCGAAGACGACCTTCGCAAAGTCGTTGTCGCTCTCGCGGAAGAACGGGAGGTCGTAGTTGAACGACATCACGAAGCGGTGCGGGATGTCGAAGACCGAGAGCGAGCGCTCGTCTCGCATGTTGAAGGGGTCTTGCGGGCGGCGCGGGTTGATGGCGCTGCTGAAGACCTCGTTGGTCGAGTCGTCAATCGTCTTGCTGAAGGTGTAGGCGGCGGTCGCCGCCAAGCCCTGACTGAAGCGCCGCGTGAGGCTCACCGAGCCCGCGTCGTACTGCGAGTTGCCGATGGGCTTATACGACGTGATGTTGCCCGTGAAGCCGAAGCCGGAGAGGCGTCGGCGGCGCTGGTCTAAGAGCGTGCCCAGCTCCGTCCGGCCCGCCAGCTCCGCGCCGGTCGGCTCGCGCCCGATGAAGGTCGGGATGATGAGCGGCACATCCGCGCCCGCGTTGATCTGAATCTGCACGGGTAGCTTGCGGCTCCGCGTGCCGAGGTAGCGGAACTCGATGGCGGTGGTCGGCGAAAGCTCCCTCTGATACGAGAGCGTCCAGGAGAGCGTGTAGGGCTGAATCTGGTCGTCGGTGAAGCTCGTCGTCGCGGCGCGCGCGAGCGCGGGCGTCGTCGGCGGGTTCGGGATCGAAGGCAGGCCGCCGCGCGCGAGGAAGCCGGGGCTCGTGTTGAAGCCCGCAAGGTCGGTCGCGCGCAACTCCTGCTGGAACTGCGGCGGCAGAAGCAGCAGCGCGAGGTTGCCGAAGATTTCCGCATACGAGACGCCGAAGTGCGCGCGGATGGAACTCTGCCCACGGCTCCCGAAGAGGAGGCCCATCACGCCGCCGTCGTAGTCGGGCGAGTAGGCGAAGCCGACGCGCGGGGCGAAGTTGTTGCGGTCGGTCTTGGGCACGCCGAAGGTGAGCACGCCCGGCACGTCCGAGATGGAGTTCAGAGCCTGCAACGCCACGTCGCGCGGCAGCGTGTTGTACTCGTAGCGCAATCCGAGGTTCAAGGTCAGGTTCGGCGTCACCTTCCAGTCGTCCTGTCCGAAGACGTAATACTTCTCCTGATTGAAGGTGAAGCCGCCGCTGCCGACGCCACGGATGGCCGTCGTCGGCGTCTGGTCGGTCAAGAGCAGGTCGAAGGTCGCGTAGAGATAGTCGCCGCGCCCGCGCGGGAGGAACTGGCTCGTGGCGATGAGGTTGCGGTACTCGCCGCCGAACTTGAAGTTGTGCTGGCCGCGCACGTAGCTGATCGAGTCGTAAGCCTGATAGTTGTTGTTGAAGCTCGATTGCGGGAGGTTCGAGTTCGGCCCGATCTGCGTGTTGCTGGCGCTCACCGTGAGGTTCGGGAAGGTGTTGAACTCCGCGTTCTTCAAGGGCGTGTCCGAGATGACGCGGCGGTACGAGAGCCGGAGGTCGTTGACGAGGCTGGGGCTGAGCGTCCGCACCCACGTCGCCGAGAAGAGGCGCGAGTCGAAGACGTTCAGGGCGTTGAACTGCGCGTTGCCGAGGCCGTTGGCGTTCTCCGTGCGGAAGCGGTCGGCGCTGAAGCGGTAGCGGAACTGGTCTTTCGTCCCGCGCAGGTGGTCAATGTTGATCTGCCCCTGAAAGTCGTTGAAGAAGCTCGGCGAGGTGAGGTTCACCGAGCCGAAGGGGATGGCCCGACCGGCGACGGTCTGCGTCGTCGTCTGCGCCGGGGCGAGCACGAGGTTGGCGCGAATGATGTCGAGCACCAGCGGGCTCACGCCGGGGATGGCGGCGAGCTGGTTCAAACCTTCCAGCGTCGGCGAGAGGAAGGACGAGCCGGTCGCCGACCGCCCGTTGGTCTCGTGCTGGTAAGCGCCGAAGAAGAAGAGCTTGTTCTTGACGAAGGGGCCGCCCACGGTCAGGCCGTAGCGCGTGTTGACGAAGCGCGGCAACTGCCGGATGCGATCCTCGTCCGCCGTGCCTTCGAGCGCCAGTCGCTGTTTAATCTGGGCCTCCTGCGCCGTCGAGGCGGCGTTGAGCTTCTGGTTCTGCGCATAGACGAAGGCCGAGCCGTTCCACTCGTTCGTCCCCGCCTTCGTGACGGTGTTGAACTGCCCGCCCGAAGCCTGCCCGAACTCGGCGTTGAAGTTGTTCGACAGCAGCGTAAATTCCTGTATGGCGTCGGGGATGACGGTGGTCTGCGGGCCGGTCACGGAGAACTGGTTGTTGTCCACGCCGTCAATGTTGAAGGAGTTGTAGCGGGCGCGCACGCCGCCGACCGCGCCGCCCGTCCCCGAAGTGCCGGAGAAGGCGTTGAAGTTGACGACGTTCGGCGCGAGCAGCGCCAGATTGTTCTGGTTGCCGAAGGTCGGCAGGTCAATAATCTGCCGCTCCTCGAAGCTCTTGCCGAGTTGCGAGCTGTCGCTCTGCACGAGCGCCTCGCTCGCCGCCGTCACGTCAACCGTGACGCCCGTAATCCCCGCCGCCTGAAGCGTCGCGTTGACGGTCGTCGTCTGATTGAGCGTGACCCTCAAGTCCTGCGTGGCGGGCGCGAACCCGCCGCTCTCGACGGTGATGGTGTAGTCGCCGACGGGGACGTTCGGGAAGCTGTAAGAGCCGGAGCCGGTCGTCTGGCTCGTCAAGGTCTGCCCGGTCTGCTTACTCCGCAGAGTGACCGTCGCGTTCGGGACGACGGCCCCCGTGGCGTCGAGCACGTCGCCGGTGACGGCCCCGCCCGTGGCCTGCCCGAACGAGGTCGCGGCGCAGGCGACGAACAGCGCGAGCCCCGCGAAGATTGAAGCTAATCTGCTACGCATCTTTTGAACCTCCAGAGATTGTTACCGGTGTGGGACGGGCGCTCGGTTCTGTGGCCGACACTCTTCGGCGTCTCGACACCCGCGCCGACGCTTGAGCCACGGGGGAGCACCATTGCTCTCTTGAAGGCGTCGCGGGCGTGGTGGGAAGTGGCCCCGTCCAAAATATTGAATCAACCAGCGAAGGCCGCGCGCGTCGTAGCGCCGGCTTTTGTAAAAAGAGCAAGGTTCGTGCCGACCACCGCGCGCCGCTTTAAACTTTCGCCGTCTCGCCGTTACCCACGCGCGCACCGCCTCAAGGCTTGTAAAAAATCTTGACGAATCTGGATGTCTTCTGAGGTTTTGAATCCCCGGCGCGGGAACGCGCGTCCAAATACGTGGACGCGCGCGAGTGTGGGCGTGCTCGTTTGTCGGGTCGCCGCCAAAGAAGAAAGCCGCGGTCGGCCCGCGGCTTCAAACTTCAAGGTGCTTGTGAGGCGGCTTAAATCTTCTGCTTGTCGAAGGTCTTCCGGTAGTCGTCGCCGTCAATCTCGACGGTCTTGCACATCTCGAAGAGGCGCGAGCGCAAGCGCACGCCGATGCGGTCTTCTAAAGTCTCGTCGGTCGGGGCGCGGCGCGCGTCGAGGTAGTTGGTGGTAAAGATGGTGAGCTTCTTGTCGTTGTAGCGCGTGCCGATGATGTTCATCATCGTGTCTCGCACCCAGTCGGTCGGCTTCGACGCGCCGAGTTCGTCGAGCACTAGAACTTCGGCCTGATAGACGGGCGCGAGCACCCTCATCTCGGAGGTCTTCGAGATCGGGTTGTAAGAGTCCTGAATCTGTTTGAGGAGCGTGCCGAACTCGCTGAACATGCAGGGCACGCCCTTCTCCATCAAGCCCCGCAGGATGGCGACCGAGAGGTGCGTCTTGCCGACGCCGACCGTGCCCGTAAAGAGCAACCCGCGCTCGACCGCCGGGTACTCGCGCACGAGCCGGAAAGCGTAGTTGAAGGCTTTGAGCTGCGAGCCGTTGTTCGGCGCGGGATAGTAGTTCTGAAGCGTGCACGCCTCGTAGCGGCGAGGGATGCGCGCGCCGTCGAAGAGTTTGAGTTGTGAGTCCTGCGTCCGGCACTCGCAACGGCGCGCGCCCTTGCCCGGTACGACTTCGAGCCCCGTCCCGAAGCAGCGCGTGCAGGCCGGGACGGCGTCTTCCTTGCGCCTGCGCCCCACCTTCGGCTTGTCGGCGGGTGCTTCCGCGGGCGTGCCTCTTTCGGGCACGGCAAAGAGCGGCGGAATTTTTTTGGCGTTGTCTGAAGACATCCTGCTTCGGCGTCTTAAAATTGCTTCCCTTGTTATCGCCCGCGCGGGGGTGGTTCAAAGTTGCGCGGCGTGCTCAGGTCGGAGACATGAACTTTAACTGGCCCTTGTCAGGCGACGCGGATTATAGCACTCGAACCGGAGATTGCAAGGAAGTCATTCCGAAGCTTTACGGCACGCCAAAACGTGAGCAAATCGCGTCCAAAAGCGG
>DASTQX010000437.1:0-4018 GCA_035761505.1 Pyrinomonadaceae bacterium | reverse complement strand
GAGGGACGAGTTACGCGGACTCGACGTGCGGGAAGTATTGAACACATGTTGGGAGACGGGGATGGCGTCGTCAGTCCGCGCGGGCGTGGAAGCCCTCACGGAGACGGACGCGGAGACTGAAGCGGTCGTCTTGATGTTGTGCGACCAACCTTACGTCACCGCCGAAGTCGTCGCCGCGCTCGTCGCCGCGCACCGCGCCACGCGGAGCCCGGTCGTCGCCTCACAGTACGGTGGAGGCTTCGGCGTCCCGGCTTTATTCGGCAGACCTCTCTTCGCGGAACTCGCGCGGCTCGAAGGCCGCTCCGGTGCGAAGCAGGTTATCGAAAGGCACGCCTCGGAAGCGCGCTTCGTGCCTTTCCCGCAGGGCGAGATTGATTTGGACACGCCGGATGATTTCTCGCGCCTCTTAGCGACGCACACCGACCGTTAAGACTCGCCACACAATCCGCTGCACATCAACAGGAAAATTCCGCCGAGCCAACGGCGCGAAACTTGATTTCGCGCGGCGAATAAAGTATGTTGCGGCGTCGAACAAAGTTGGGCTGGCTGCCAAAATCCGCGTTGACCCGCGATGTCTTCTCCCCAGCCTCATCACAAGCCGTCTCAAAGACTAAAGAACGTCTCTTCGGCCCAGAGCTTCGGTCGCTTTACGGGCTGCCCGATCTACCTCAAGGAGTTCGCCATGTCGTCCCTCAAATCTCTGCGCGTGCGCGCGTCGCTGGCGGTTTTCGGTCTCGCGGCTTGCGCCCTGCTGCTGCTGCTCTTCCCCTTCGGTTTCCCCACGGCCACGGCGTCGCACACGCCCAACCCTTCGAGCGTCACCGTCGCCGGGAGTCTCCAGAGCGAACTCGGCTGCCCCGGCGACTGGCAGCCCGAATGCGGCACGACGCATCTGGGCTTCGACGCGGGCGACGACGTGTGGCAGGGCACGTTCTTCGTCCCCTCCGGCAACTGGGAGTACAAAGCCCCGCTCAACGACAACTGGGGCGAGAACTACGGCCTCAACGCGCAGCAGGACGGCCCCAACATTCCGCTCTCGCTCGGCTCCGGCCAGAACGTCAAATTTTATTACGACCACAAGTCGCACTGGATAACGAGCAACCGCAATTCCGTCATCGCCGTCGCGCCCGGCAGTTTCCAGTCCGAACTCGGCTGCTCAAGCGACTGGGAGCCGTCCTGCCTCCGCTCTTGGCTGCAAGACCCGGACGGCGACGGGACGTACACTTTTCAGACCACGGCGCTCCCCGCCGGAGACTACGAGAGCAAGGTCGCCATCAACGAAAGCTGGGACGAGAACTACGGCGCGGGCGGGGCGCAGAACGGGGCGAACATCTCTTTCCAAGTGCCTTCGGATAACGCGCCGGTCACTTTCAGCTACAACCCCTCGACGCACGTCCTGACGATTGAGACGGCCAACGTCCCGCCCCCGGCGGGCGACGTGCAGTGGGACGGGCTGCGGCACGACACGTTCGACAGTTACTACCGCAGCCCCTTCGGCGCGGTTCCGGCGGGGAGCGAAGTGACGCTCCGCTTCCGCACCGCGCACTTCGACGTGACGGGCGTCCACGTCCGCGTTTATACCTTCGACCCGGCGACCGGCCAGACCTCCGGCCCCGTCGACCACCCGATGACCTTCCTTGAGAACCGCACCGAAGGCGGCACCGAGTACGACATCTGGACGCTCGCGCTCTCGACGCCCGCGTCGCCCTCGATTCTCTACTACAAGTTCCGCGTCAACGATCAGGCGGATGAGGATTTCTACAGCGACTCTTACGCGGACGACCACGACAACTTGAATCAGGGCGGCGCGGGCCAGCCTTCGGACGGCGAGCCGTTCCCGGCCTTCCAGATTACGGCCTACGCCCCGAACTTTCAGACGCCCGCGTGGCTCCACGACGCCAACATCTATCAGATATTCCCCGACCGCTTCCGCAACGGCGACCCGTCGAACGACTACTGCCGCCCCGGCTCGACCGCCGGCTGCCCCACGTTCTACGGCGACCAGACGCCGCTCCTGCGCGAGCCGTGGAACACGGTCATCGGCGATCCACGTCAGCCCGGCCCGTTCCAGAACCAGTACGGCACGCAGTTCTACGGCGGCGACCTCAAAGGCATCGAGCAGCAACTCGACTACTTGCAGAGCGTCGGCGTTGACACGCTCTACCTCAACCCGATTTTCAAGGCGCGCTCGAACCACCGCTACGACACGGACGACTTTCTCGAAGTTGACCCGGCGCTCGGCGGCGACGCTGCTCTGGCCTCGCTCAAGACGGAGTTGGAGCGGCGCGGGATGCGCCTCATCCTCGACGGCGTTTTCAATCACTCGTCTTCGGACAGCATCTACTTCGACCTCTACCAACGCTACAACGCGCCCGACGGCGGCTGCGAGAGCGCGTCTTCCGCCTACCGAAGCTGGTTCAACTTCTTCAACGCGAACGCGCCTTGCGCCTTCGGCGACTACGAGGCGTGGTTCGGCTTTGGCAGTCTGCCCGTCTTCCGCGACGACTCCGACGGCGTGCGCGACTTCTTCTATCGCGCGCCCGGCGCGAACGTCACGCAGCACTGGTACGAGCGCGGCGCTGCGGGCTGGCGCTTCGACGTGGCGAACGAAATCTCGCACGACTGGTGGAACGAGTACCGGCCTTTAGCCAAAGGCTACAAAGCGGACGGGCCGCTCGTCGGCGAAATCTGGCCGGACGCCAGCCCGTGGCTCGCGGGCGATCAGCTTGACTCCGTGATGAACTATCGCTTCCGCAAGAACGTCCTCGGATTTGCGCGCGGTCAGTTTAATTGGAGCGACAACGACAACAGCGGCAGCAACACCATCGTCGCCCTCTCGCCGAGCCAGTTCGACCACGCGCTCCGCTCCGTGCGCGAGGACTACCCGGCGCAGGCGACCGCCGCGATGCTCAACCTCATTGATTCGCACGACACCAACCGCTCGCTCTACGTGCTGACCGTCCTCGGCGACGACGGGCTCGCGCAGGCGAAAGAACGTCTCAAGCTCTCGGCGCTCTTCCAGTTCACTTACCCCGGCGCGCCGATGATCTACTACGGCGACGAGGCCGCGCTCAACGCGCCCTCGCTCGCCAACGGCCCCAACGGCCCCGAAGACGACCCCTACAACCGCGCGCCTTACCCGTGGGCCGACGAGGCGGGCGACGCGAGCGCCTACGGCCCCGCAGACCAGACGGTCGTCGCCTTCTATACGACGCTCGCGCACATGCGCAAGCAGCACGCGGCGCTCCGCTCCGGCTCGTTCGAGACGCTGCTCACGGGCGACACGACGCCTTCGACTACCGACGACAACACATATGCCTTCGCGCGCGCGGGCGGCGGCGAGACGGCCATCGTCGCGCTCAACAACGGCGCGGGCGGCAACACGTCGAGCGTCCCCGTCGCCGCCTATTTCGCCGACGGCACGCAGCTTCGAGACGCCTTGAGCGGCGCGACCTACACCGTCGCGGGCGGGCGCGTGAGCCTCACGCTCGCTGCCCGTAGCGGCGTGGTGCTCTTCGACGCCTCGGCAGCGCCCGTTGACACGACCGCGCCCGTCGCCGCCGTCTCCGTCAACCCGCCCGCCGACGCGAACGGCTGGCACAACTCGTCTCCCGTCACGATCAACCTCACGGCGACCGACGACGGCAGCGGCGTCAAGGAGCTTCGCTACTGGATTAACGACGGCAGCGTCACGGTCGTCGAAGGCGGCGCGGCCAGCGTCCAAATCAACGCCGAAGGCGTCAGCACCGTCAGCGTGCGCGCCATAGATAACGCCGGGAACATCAGCAGCGTCGCCACGCAGGTCGTCAGGCTAGACCTCACTCCGCCCGCCATCGGCGGCGCGTCCGTGAACCCCTCAGTCCTCCTGTCACCCAATCACAAGATGCGGGACGTGACCGTCGTTTATAACGCGTCGGACAACTCCGGCCCCGCGACTTGCACGCTCACGGTCGAAAGTAACGAGCCTGTGGACGGCACTGGCGACGGCGACACCGCGCCCGACTGGGAAGTTTTAGAC
>DASTQX010000436.1:0-8521 GCA_035761505.1 Pyrinomonadaceae bacterium | reverse complement strand
CGAGGTCGTCCGCCGACGCCTGCGGCCCCGCGCTCTCGACCTGTCCGACCGCCTCCTGCTCGTCGGTGGCGAGCCAGCGCACGTCGCGCAGGTGCGGGTCTGCCGCGCAGAGCGGGTGGACGCGCGCTTTGACCTGCGCGGTGGTGAGCGCGACTTCGGCCCCCGCGCCGGCGGCGATGACTTGGAGGCGCAGAAGGTTCTGATTGAGGCGCGGCGGGTAGGCCGGGACGGCGACGACGCCCGCATAGAGGCAGCCGAAGAAAGCGGAGATGAATTCGAGCCCCGGCGGGTAGAGCAGCAGGACGCGCTCGCCGCGCTTCACGTGTCCGCCGAGCATGGCGGCGACGGCCTGCGCGCGCTCGTGCAGCCCGGCGTAACTCAGACGAATCTCTTCGGCCTCGCCGTCGGCGAGAAAAGTGTAGGCGACGCGCTCAGGTTCGGCGTCGGCCCTGTGCGCCAGTAGCTCTACCAAAGTGCGGGCTCTGAAATTCATCACCGTATGCTCGTAAAGAACCGGTCGCCGTCCGCTCGTTGAGAGCCGGGCGGCGGCGCGCTCTCAGGCCGAAGCGGGGGAACAGACGAGTCGAAGAGTTCCGACGAAGTAGTTAACGGCGCTCCCGCCGCGTGGTTCCTTCGGCCCCGTCCGGAAATTTTTCATGTGCTGTAGTACCCGTGTCAAAACGTGGAGGAAGAGAGGTGACCGGGGAGTTGATGATAGCCGCCGGGAGTGAATTGCTCAACCGCCCGGCAGGAACGCGCCGAGCGTCGTGCCGACCCCGCCCCGACGCCCTTCCTCATAGACCAACTTGCCGACCGCGAGGTCGAGCACGCCGAGGCCGAAAGGGCTGAAGACGACGGCCCGCCCGTCGCCGCCGCGCGCCGCCGCCCGCCCGTCGAGGATGTCGGCCAGCGTACACCTGATGAAGCCGCGCGCGCCCGTGAGTTGTTCCGCCAGATGAACGGACGTTTGCGCGCGGCAGACGTGGTCAACGTCGTCCACCACGTTGTCGCTCGACAGGATCGTTTCGGGCGTCAGGTCGCGCAGCGAGACGTGCAGGATGGTCGCGCCCGCCGGGCAGGCCGAGAGGTCTCGGATGTTCGGCGAGAGCGCCGTGGTCGCCAGTGAAATGAGCCCTGCGGAAGCGAGCGCGCGCCCCGCGTCGGCGACCGTCTCCACCTCGACCGGCCCGAACTCGCGGGCGCACCGGGCGGCAAACTCCGAGGCCCGCGCCTCCTTGATGTCGTAGATGACGAAACCCTTGAGCGAGGGGAAGGCGGTGCGGAGGAAGCGCGCGATTTCAAAATTGATGAGGCCGCAGCCGACGAGGGCGGCGCGCTCGACCGGCCCGGAGTGAAGCGTCTGCGCCGCCAGCGCGGCGCTCGCCGCCGTGCGCTTGGCGCTGATGAGCGAGGCTTCGAGGATGGCTTCGGGGCGGCCCGTCTCGGTCGAGTTCAGGACGAGCACGGCGGAGGCGCGCTCCATGCCGCGTTCGAGGTTGCCGGGGAACGACGCGATCCACTTCAGGCCCGCGACGCCGAAGTCGCCGCCGAGGTAAGCCGGGAGCGCGATGATGCGATTGTCGGGGTTGTCGGGGAAGCGCAGGAACGTGGAATGTGGGAGCGAGCTTTCGCCCCTCCCGTGCGTCACGTAGGCGTCGCGCACGGCCTCGATGATGTCGCGCTCGCGCCCCGCAAGTAACGCCTGCGTCTCCCGGCCACCGAGGATGAGGATGTCTGTTTCCGGCATGGACACTCCTTAATGAGTCCGACGAACCGCTGACGAAACCGTAAGGCAGATGAGGTGAGCGCCTACGCCTGCTCGCCCCGCGTCGCCGCTTCGACGGCGCGCGCGAGACCGGCGACGGTCGGGTCGTCGAAGAAAACGACCAACGGCACTTCGGTCTGAAAGGCGCGTCCGACCTGCGACATGAGTTGCGGGATGAGAAGCGAGTGACCGCCGAGTTCAAAGAAGTCGTCCTCGACGCCGACCTGTTCCACGCCGAGTAACTTCGACCAGATGTCCGCCAGCACGGCCTCGGCGGGAGTGCGTGGCGCGACGAACGTTTCCGCCGTTGCCTCTCGCGCGTCGTCGGGCGCGGGCAGCGCACGGCGGTCAATCTTGCCGCTCGGCGTGCGCGGCAACTCCGTGACCGAAACGAACGCCGTGGGCCTCATGTACTCCGGCAGGCGCGCGGCGACGAACCGGCGCAACTCTTCCGCCGACGGCGCGTCGTCGGCCTCCCGCGCGACGACGTAGGCGACGAGCCGCCGCCCGCCGCCCGCCGCGTCGTCTCGCACCACGACCGCACATTCCCTCACCCGTTCGTGCCCCGCGAGCAGCGCTTCAACCTCTCCGGGCTCGACGCGAAAGCCCCTCACCTTGACCTGCTCGTCCGTGCGTCCGAGGAACTCAATCCGCCCGTCGGCGAGGTAGCGCGCGAGGTCGCCCGTGCGATAAAGCCTTGAGCCCGGCTCGCCGGAGAACGGGTCGGGGATGAACTTCTCTGCCGTCAACGCGGGGCGGTTGAGGTAGCCCCGCGCGAGCCCTTCGCCGCCGATGTGTAACTCGCCGCGCACGCCGACCGGCACCGGCTCGCCCTCGGCGTCGAGGAGGAAGACGCGGGTGTTCGCAATCGGTCGCCCGATGGGAATCGCGGCGTGGGTTTCGTCGAGCGTTGGTATCGGATAGCAGCAAGCGAAGGTCGTGCTCTCGGTCGGCCCGTAGCCGTTGATGATTTGCGTCGCGGGCAGTAGTTCCTGCGCGCGGCGGACGTGCGCGACCGAGAGCGCCTCGCCGCCGATTAACAACTGGCGCACGGGCGCGAGCGCCGCCGGCGCTTCGTCCACGACGGCGTCGAACAGAGAGGCCGTCAGCCACATCGTCGTCACGTTCTCTTCTTCGATGACGCGCCCCAAGTGCTCGAAGCTCGGCAGGGTCGTAGGCATCAAGACGCAACGCGCGCCGTGCAGCAGAGCGCCCCACAGCTCGAAGGTCGAGGCGTCGAAGGAGACGGCGGCCATCTGTAAAAAGGTCTGCGCGGGGCCGAACTCGGCGTAGTCAACGCCGAAGACGAGGCGCAGCACGGCGCGGTGCGGAATGGCGACACCCTTCGGCGTGCCGGTCGAGCCCGAAGTGTAGATGACGTAGGCAAGGCTCTCTCCGCCCGCCGCGCTCTCGACGTTGCGGTCGTCTTCGGCGGCGATTCGCTCCCGCTCTTCGTCAACGCGCACGACCGAGAGTTGCGCCCGCGTCGGCAGCCGATCCGCGAGCGAGCGCTGCGTCAGAAGGACGCGCGCCCCGCTGTCTTCGAGCATGAAGGAGAAACGCTCCGGCGGGTAGTCGGCGTCGAGCGGGACATACGCGCCACCGGCCTTGAGGACGGCGAGGAGCCCGACCGCCGTCTCGACGCCGCGCTCCAATGCCACGGCGACGAGCGCGTCGGGGCCGACGCCGAGCCGTCGCAGATAACGCGCGAGCCGGTTGGCGCGCTCGTTCAACTCGCCGTAAGTCACCGGCTCGCCCTCGAAGACGAGCGCGACGGCGGCGGGCTGGCGCGCGGCTTGAGACTCGAAGAGTTGTTGGATGCTTTGCCCGCGCGGGAACGCGCGCGCCGTCTGATTCCACCCGGCGAGCAACTGTCGGCGCTCGTCGTCGGTCAGCATGGGGAGGCGCGAAATCTTCTCTTCGGGGGCAGTGGCGGCGGCTTCGACGAGGTTTGCGAAATGGCGGGCCATGCGTTCGGCGGTCGCCTCGTCAAAGAGGTCGGTACTGTATTCGAGCGCGCCGCCGATTCTGCCGGAGCCTTCCGTCAGCGTCAGCGTGAGGTCGAACTTCGCGCCGACGCGTTCGCCGACGAGCGGGTGCGGTTCGAGTCCCGTCAGGCTCGGAGTTTCGACCGTCGCATTCTGCACGACGAGCATCGCCTGCACGAGCGGCGTGTGGCCCGGCTGGCGTTCGGGCTGAAGCTCCTCGATGACCTTCTCGAACGGCACGCCCTGATGCTCGAAGGCTTCGAGCGCCGTCTCCTTGACCTGACGGAGCAGGTCGCGGAAGGTCTGCGCCGCGTCGAGCCGCGTCCGCATGACGAGCGTGTTGACGAAGAAGCCGATGAGCCGTTCCGTCTCCGGCAGGTCGCGTCCGGCGGCGGGCGTGCCGACGAGAATGTCGTCCTGCCCGGTATATCTGTAGAGCAGGAGATTGAAGGCGGCGAGCAGCGCCATGAACAGGGTCGCGCCTTCCTGCTCGGCCAACGCGTAGAGACCGGCGGCGGCGCGCGGCGAGAGCCGGACGCGCTGGCGCGCGCCGACGTAGGTCGGCTTCGACGGGCGCGGCCTGTCGGTCGGCAGTTCGAGGACGTGCTGCGCGCCGCCCAACTTCTCTCGCCAGTAGCGGAGCTGTCTCTCCAACACTTCACCGCGCAGGTTCTCGCGTTGCCACGCGGCGTAGTCGGCATATTGAAAGGGCAACTCTTCGAGCGGCGAGGGCCGACCCTCGGCGAACGCCGCGTAGAGCGCCGCGAGTTCGTTCACCATCACGCCCGTCGACCAGCCGTCGCTGACGATGTGGTGCAGCGTGACGAGGAGCGCGTGGTCGTCCTCGCCGAGTTTGAGCAGCCGCGCGTGAAACAGCGGCCCGCGTTCGAGGTCGAAGTGATGCTCAGCCGCGCCGTCAACCAGCCGACGCAACTCGGCCTCGCGCTCGCCCTCCGGGAGCGACGAGAGGTCAAGGGTCTTTAACTCGGAGTCGTTGACCGAGGAGACGACTTGCGACGGTCGCCCGTCAACGGAGACGATTCGCGTGCGCAGGATTTCGTGACGGCGGACGATCTCGGCGAGGGCGCGTCCGAGCGCGGGCAAGTCGAGGCGGTTCGAGAGGCGCAGGCCGATGCCGATGTTGTAGGCCGTGAGGCCGGGAACCAGTCGGTCGAGGAACCACAAACGCTGCTGCGCGAACGAGAGCGGGGCGGCGTCATCCGCGCGCGCGCGTCGAGCGACGGTCGGCACGTCGGCGGCTGCCGCCTCGCCCCGCAGCCGCCTTTCCAGCAGGGAAAGTTTGGCCGCCGACAGTTTGGCGAGCCGAGATGAATCGCCGGTTGATGACATCGCAAAGCCTCCCTCGCTCAGCGTGCGTCAGTGACGGGGTGTGTGAGATTCCGAAACGCCAAATTGACAAGGGGGCATTAACAGGAAGACGGTGCGTGCGCCCTTCGAGCGATGAGGTCGGAAGGCGGAGTCGAGGTCCCCGCCGGTCGTTCCTCATCTTCGTCAGGCGAGCTTACATGACCATCTGACCCGAAGGCAACCGGGCTCTTTCAATGCGGCATCTCCGTCTTACAGTTCGGCGGCGGCGACCCGTCGCGGCCCTCTTTTTGGAAGGCGCGCAGGCACTCTCCCGCGCGCCGCGCCGACCGCGCCGGGCGAGCGTGCGCGGCGCGCGGACGATATTGATAATCCCCTCTCCCTCTAGTATGCTAACGGGGCATTCGCCGAACCCCTTACTATCCACGCAGAAACGAATTGAAAGGTCACGTCCGATGAGGCTCGCATTAATTCTGGCGCTTACCTTGAGCCTGCCCGTCGGCACGCGGGCGGCGTCAACGGCGGGCGCGCAGCAGCAGCAGGCCGGGATCACGGCCACCTACGCGTTCGGGGAGGTCGTCTCGGTCGGCGAGGGCGGCACGCAGCTCGTCATCAAAACGGCGGTCGGGGAGATTGCCGCGCTCCTCGACGCGCGGACGAAATACCTGCGCGTCCCGCCGGGGGCCGAGAGTCTGGACAAGGCCGAGCCGATCCGTCTCGCCGACATCGGCATCGGCGATGTCGTGATGGCGCGCGGCAAAGTGGCCGAAGATAAGAAGTCAGTCCCGGCGCTGCTGGTCGTGGTGATGAGCCGGGCGGCGATTACAAGCAAGCAGGAGCGCGAGCGCGAAGAGTGGCGGCGGCGCAGCATCGTGGGCCGCGTCACGGCGCTCGACCCGGCGGCCAAGCAGATTACGTTGCTCGCGCGCACGCCTGAGGGCGAGCGTCCCGTCGTCGTCCAGACCGCCGAACGGGTCGTCTTTCGGCGCTACGCGCCCGACTCGCCGAAGTTCAGCGACGCCCGCGAGAGTTCATTCTCCGAGGTGAAGGTTGGAGACCTGCTGCGCGTCCTCGGCGAGCGGGGCGCGGGCGAACACTTCACGGCTGAGCAGGTCGTGTCGGGCTCGTTCCGCACCGTCGGCGGCCCCGTCACCGCCGTTGACGCCGCCAAAGGCGAAGTCACCATCAATAACATCCCGACCCGCCAGCCGCTCGTCATCGTCATTAACCGCAACTCGATGCTGCGGCGCGTCCCGCCCGAACTCGTCGCCAAGCTCGCGCAGAGGAAGACGGCGGGCAACCAGCAACAGGCCGCCGCCGAACTTCAAGAGACGTTGGAACGGCTGCCCGCCGTCGGCATCGAAGACTTGAAGCCGGGCGCGCTCGTGCTCGCTTCGTCCACGGCGGGCGCAGACTCTTCGCGCGTCGTCGCCGTCATGCTGGCGCTCGGACTTGACCCCCTCTTTACACGCCCGCCCGCCCAGCCGGGCCAACGCTCGACCATCACCGCAGTAGGTCTGCCGGGCGGCATCCTCGACGGCATCATCGGCACGCCGTAAGGCGGACGAAGCGGGGCGCGCGTCAGCCGGTCGGCAGGCCGCGCGCCGAGTTCGAGTAGAGGGATGAACATGGGAACACTTGCGAAACTCCTCCGGCGCTGCCTGACCGCCACGCTGCTCGCGGCGTGTCTCGGCCCTTCGCTCAGCGCGCGCCAGAGCGACGCGGCCCTCTCCGGTCGCGTCCTCGACCAACACGGGGCCGTCGTGGTGGACGCGACCGTGACGGCGACCTCGGCGGGCGGCGCAGCGAAGACCGTCAACACGAACGAGCGGGGCGAGTACCTGATTCCCGATCTCGCCCCCGGACGCTACGTCGTGCGCGCCACGGCCCCCGGCTTCGCCGCCTTCGAGCAGCCCGACTTCGAGTTCGGCCCCGCGCAACGGCGGCTCGACATCACGCTGCGCGTGACGCTTACGGAGCAGGAGCAGATTGACATCTCTTCGTCCGCCGCCGGGCTGAGCACCGACGCCGAGAACAACGCGAGCGCGCTCACCCTCCGTGGCTCCGAACTCGACATGCTGCCCGACGACCCCGAAGAGTTGACGGCTGTCCTGCGCGCGATGGCCGGCCCGGCGGCTGGCCCCGGCGGCGCGCAGATTTCCGTCGACGGCTTCAGCGACGCCAACCAAGCTGTTCCGAGCCGGGGCTCAATCCGCGAAGTCCGCATCAACCAGAACCCCTTCTCCGCCGAGAACGACCGGCTCGGCTTCGGCGTCATCCAAATCTTCACGCGGCCCGGCACGGACAAGCTGCGCGGTCAGGGCTTCTTCAACTTCACGGACGAGTCTCTGAACTCGCGCAACCCGTTCGCCGCCAACCGCGCCGACTACCAGAACCGCCTCTTCGGCGGCAACCTCAGCGGCCCCATCTCCGCGCGCCGCGCCTCCTTCTTCGTCTCGTTCGAGCGCCGCGAGCTGGACGAGAACGCCGTGGTCAACGCCGTCATCCTCGACCCGGCGCTCAACGTGACGCCTTTCAGGCAAGCCCTGCTGACGCCGCAGAAGCGGACTTCCTTCAGCCCGCGACTCGATTATCAGGTCAACCAGAACCACACCATCGTCGCGCGCTACTCTTTCTTCCACGGCTCTTCGTTGAACGAGGGCGTCGGTTTCTTCTCGCTGCCGGAGCGCGCCTCCGACGCGCGCAACACGATTCACACTTTCCAGTTCAGCGAGACCGCCGTCCTCGGCCCGCGCGTCGTCAACGAGTTTCGCACGCAGTTCTCCGCCGAGCACCAAGAGGAGACGGGCAACAACATCCCGACCATTGACGTGCTCGGCGCGTTCACCGGGGGCGGCCCGTCCTTCATCTCGGCGGACACTTTCGCCAAGCGCCTGTGGCTTCAGGACAACGTGACTTGGATCAGGGGCAACCACACCCTGCGCGCGGGCGGGCGCGCGCGCTACACCAACTTCCGCGACACCACGCGAAGCAACTTCGCCGGGACTTACACCTTCGCGGGCGGGTTCGCGCCGCTCCTCGACGCCGCCGACCAACCCGTCGTCGGCGACGGCGGCGAGTTCGTCCTCGTCCCCGTGAGCAGCATCGAACGCTACCGCCGGACGCTCCTCTTCCAACGGCTCGGCCTGTCGCCGACCGAGATTCGGCGACGCGGCGGCGGAGCCTCGCAGTTCTCCATCAACGGCGGCGTCCCCGACCTCACCGTCACGCTCTGGGATTTGGGAACCTTCATCCAAGACGACTGGCGCATCCGGCCCAACTTCACCCTCTCGCTCGGCCTGCGCTACGAGGCGCAGACCAACATCGGCGTCCGCGCCAACTTCGCGCCGCGCGTCGCCTTCGCGTGGGCTCCGGGCGCGACCGGAAACGCCACGCCGAAGATGGTCGTGCGCGGCGGCTTCGGCGTCTTCTACGACCGCTT
>DASTQX010000435.1:0-4533 GCA_035761505.1 Pyrinomonadaceae bacterium | reverse complement strand
CGCGGCCACGGGATTTTTCTGACGCCGGTTCCGACGCCGCTCAGCGCGGCTTGGCCGAGTACTTGTCGGAGGCCAGCTCGTCTTCGCGCAGGCGGTTCGTGTCGGCGGCGCGCAGGCGCTCGCGCTTTGCCTCTTCGAGTTCCGCGGCGTCGTCGTCGCCGCCGTCGGAGACGCCCTTCTTAAATTCGCGGATGCTCTTGCCCATGCCCTTCGCGAGCTGCGGCAGGCGCGTGCTGCCGAAGAGGAGAAGGAGGATGATAAGGACGATGATGAGTTCCTGCATCCCCAGCCCACCAATTATTGCGAACATCGAAAGCTCCTTCGCCGCGCCAGAGAGGGCGGCCTTGAGGTTGTTGAGATTACGTCGGAGGCGCGGCGACTAGCCGACGCTCGCGTCCGACTCGTAGAAAAGGTATTTGCGCCAGGTCATGTCGGCTCGACCGATGTAGCGCATGATCTGCCGGTTGACGTGCAAAGAGAAGGCGCGCGGTCTTCTTATCAGGTGCATCCGCGCCTCCTCCGGCGTCCGGCTGCCCTTCAGGTGGTTGCAGCGCTTGCAGCACGCGACCAGATTATCCCACGTCGAATCGCCCCCGCGCGAGCGCGGCAGAACGTGGTCGAGCGTCAACTCCGAAGGCGAGGACTGTCTGCCGCAGTACTGGCACGTCGAGTGGTCGCGCAAAAGGATGTTCTTGCGCGAGAGCGAGCGGCTCTTAAAAGGGATATGAATGTACTCCGTCAGGCGGATGACGGAGGGAGCGTGCATCGTTATCCGCGCCGAGTGCAGCATGTGCCCGTTGTGCTCCTCCATGCGCGCGATGCCCTTGAAAATCATCACCACCGCGCGCCGCTCGGTGCACACATTAATCGGCTCGTAAGAGGCATTCAGGACTAGAACACGTCCATTCATCGCCCACAGATATTACGCGACGCGACAAAGCTGTGACAAGTTAAAAGCCGTGAGCCGTCAGCCTTGACAGTCGACGGGAAGGAACAGGTTTCTCTCGTCGCGGTTTACGCTTCACGGCTTACGGCTTTTCCTGTCACGGTTTACGGCTTTTTGAATTTGTCCGTCGCCTCGACCAGCACGTCCACGGTGCCGGGCTCGGTGGCGGAGTGCCCGGCGTCGGCGACGACGCGCAGGACGGCTTCGGGCCACGCGCGATGCAACTCCCATGCGCTCTGCATCGGGCAGACCACGTCGTAGCGACCCTGCGCGATGACCGCCGGGATGTGGCGAATCTTGCCGACGTTCTCGATGAGGTAGTTGTCCGTCTCGAAGAAGGCGTTGTTCATGAAGTAGTGGCACTCGATGCGCGCGAAGGCGAGCGCGAACTCCGGCTCGGCGAACCTCTCGATGAGAGAGTAGTCGAAGTAGAGCTTCGACGTGCTCCCCTCCCACACGCTCCACGCGCGCGCCGCTTCGAGCCTCACCTGCTCGTCGTCGCTCGTCAGCCGACGGTAATAGGCGCTCACCATGTCGCCGCGCTCTTCTTCGGGGATGACCTTCAGATACTCCTCCCACACGTCGGGGAAAATCCAGCTCGCGCCCTCCTGATAGAACCAGCGAATCTCCTTCGGGCGGCAGAGGAAGATGCCGCGCAGCACGAGCGCGCTCACGCGTTCGGGGTGCGCCTGCGCGTAGGCCAGCGACAGCGTGCTCCCCCAAGAGCCGCCGAACACGAGCCAGCGCTCGACGCCCAGATGCTCACGCAAGCGTTCGATGTCTGAGACGAGGTGCCAAGTCGTATTCTCCTCGATGCTCGCGTGCGGCGTGCTGTCGCCCGACCCGCGCTGGTCGAAGAGCACGATGCGGTAGGCTTCCGGGTCGAAGAAGCGCCGGTAGTCGGGGACGATGCCGCCGCCGGGGCCGCCGTGCAGGAAGACGGCGGGCGTGCCTTCCGGGTTCCCGCACTGCTCGTAGTAAATCGTGTGCACCGGCGAGACCGGCAACATTCCCCGGTCGTAGGGTTCAATCGGCGGATAGAGTGTTCTCATGCGGACAATGATACAGAGGCTTGAGGCCGGAGGCCAGTTAGAAGAATCCGACTTCCGCGAATTAAACGCGCGCGACCGTGAGGACGAAGACTTCGCGCGCGCCCGCCGCACGGAGTGCGTCGGCGCACGCCGAGACGGTCGCCCCCGTCGTGAACACGTCGTCCACGAGGAGGACGCTCTCACCCTCGACGAGACGCGGGCGGACAACTTCAAAAGCGTCCTCGACGCTCTCGCGCCGCGCCCGCGCGTCCATCCCGGCGCGGTGCTTTTCGGTGTCAGTGACGCGCGCCAAGCTCCACTCGTCCGTTTCAAGTCCCACACGCTGCGCCAGCGCGCGACCGAGCAGCGCCGCCTGATTGAAGCCGCGCTCGCGCTCTCTCTCCGGATGAAGCGGGACGGGCACGACCCGCGTCGCCGTCCCGAAGGGCGCGCGCAAGTAAGTCTCGTGCAGCAACCCCGCGAGCCTCGATGCCACGTGCGGCTCGCGCTTCAAGCCGAGCACAGCCGCGCGCAACGCGCCCTCGTAGAAGCCGCAGGCCCGCGCCGCCGTGAAAGATTCCTCGTCGCACCTCCGGCAACGAACCGCCTCGCGCCCACCGGCCCCAAGCGCCGCCTCCGTGACCTCTTCGCCCGCCGGAGCCCCGCACTTCCAGCAGAGCACGTCCGCGCCCCCGAAGACGCGCGTCGCCCCCCAGCACACCGCGCACGCGGGCGCGTCGCCGCGCGCCTCCACGCTCGCCGTCCCGCACACCGCGCACGCGCACGGATACAAAAGCGCCAGCGCCGCGTCGTAGAGCCCGTCGAGTTTACGCGTCAAGTTCATGCCGGGAGAGGATAAACGAAAGCCCCGCGATTCGGAACGTGCCGAGTCGCAGGGCTTCGAGATTAAAGCCTTGTGTCGAGATGATTACTCTTCGTCCTGATTCAGGAGGCCGCGCTCCTGAAGGTCTTGGCACTTGAGGCAGTAGCGCGCCCACGGCACGGCGTCGAGGCGCTTCTCCAAGACGGGCTCGCCGCAGTTGATGCACTCGCCGTACTCGCCGCTCTCGACGCGGACGAGCGCCTCGTCAATCAGTTCCAAAAGCTTGCGGTCGTTGGCCGACATGGAGATCAGAAGCTCTTTCGTGTAGGCGTTGGCCGCCATGTCGGCGGGGTCTTGCGTGGCCTCGGCGTCGCGCTCGCGGCTCGACATCTCGGCCTCCGTGACCTGACTGAAGAGCGATTCACGACGACCGAGCAGGCGGTCGCGGTACGATTTGACTTTCCGTTTATCCATATTTTTAATCAACACCTCCGAACCCTCTTGTATAAAAACCTTGTAATACGATTCCCGCGCGGGGAAGTTTAAGAAACGCGCCGCGCGAAAAAAGCGCCGTTAAAAGACCTCACTTCTGGTAAGGCAGCCCGCGCATGATGGTGTGCGCGCGGTAGAGCTGCTCGACGAGCACGACGCGCGCCATCTCGTGCGTCAGCGTGAGCGGCGACAGAGACCAGCGCACGTCCGCGCGCTTCCTGACTTCGGGCGAGACGCCGAGGTGGCCGCCCACGACGAACGCCGCCTCCTTCAAAGAACGCGCCTGCCACTCCTCGATCTGCGCCGCCAGTTCCGTCGAACTCCAGGACTTGCTTCCGGCGACATCGAGCAGCACCGTTAAGGCATCAGATGCCAAAGCACCCACGATGCGTTTGCCCTCTTCTTCCAAACAACTTCGCTCGTCGGCGCTCGCCGACTCGCGCAGTTCCACCACCTCGTACTTCACGAAACGCCCCAGCCTCTTCAGATACTCCTCGGCGAGCGCGCGCAAATGCTCGTTCCGAGTTTTGCCGATCCAGATGAGGCGCAGGCGCATAAGACCTGTGGGGAAAGGGGAAACCGTGAAAAGGGGAAAAGGCTGAAAATATACCGCGCCGCCCTTCTTCTTCCCCTTTACCCATTTTCCCCTTTAACCTTCTCCCCCTCCTCTTCCCCGTACCGCGCGAGCTTCTCGTACAAGTTCTTGCGGCTGATGCCGAGGACGCGGGCGGCCTCCGACTTATTGCCGCCGGTGGCGGCGAGGATTTCGCGCACGTATTCGGATTCGAGACGCGCCAGAGTCGGTCGCGTCTCGCGCCGCGCGCGCTCCTTCGCCGCCGCGCGCACCGCTTCGGGGAAATCACACGCGCCGACGCTCTGGCCGTCGCAGACGATGACGGCGCGCTCGACGACGTTCGACAACTCGCGCACGTTGCCGGGGAAGTCGTAGAGCGAGAGCAATGCCAGCGCGTCCGCGGCGAAGCGCGTGGCCGGGCGACCGTGCTTGACCGCGTAGGCTTCGAGAAACCGGTGCGCCAGCGCCTCAACGTCCTCTCTCCGTTCGCGCAGAGGCGGCACGTGGATGCGGACGACGTTCAAGCGATAGAAGAGGTCTTCGCGGAAGGCGCGACGCCTCACCGCCTCGTCCAAGTCAACGTTCGTGAGCGCCGCGAGGCGCGCGTTGACGCGCACGGTGCGGCGACCTCCCAAGCGCTCGAACTCGCGCCGCTCGATGACGCGCA
>DASTQX010000434.1:0-2515 GCA_035761505.1 Pyrinomonadaceae bacterium | reverse complement strand
TGGACATCCTCGACCCGACGCCGCAGACCGTGGACGCGCTCATGAAGCTCGACCTGCCCGCGGGCGTTGATGTCGAGATCAAGGCGTTCGGCAGAGACAGATAGAACGGTGATAAGTGATGAGTGATAAGTGATAAGAAAGTCGCTTGTCTCATCACTCATCACTTATCACTTAGCACTGAGGTTGTTGTGATGATTAACGGAATCATCGGTAAAAAAGTCGGCATGACGCAGTTGTTCGCGCCCGACGGGACGGTCACGCCGGTGACGGTCATCAAGGCGGGGCCGTGCGTGGTCGTGCAGAAGAAGACCGCCGCCGGGCCGGACGGCTACGACGCCGTGCAGTTGGGGCTCGTCGAAGACAAGCCCGTCAAGCTGAAGAAGGTCACGAAGCCGATGCGCGGGCACTTCGAGAAGACGGGCGGCGGCGTGCCTCCGACCCGCGTGCTCAAGGAGTTTCGCGGCGAGGGCTCGGAGGTCAACGTCGGCGACAGCATCCTCGTCGACCAGTTCGCCGAGGGCGACTCGATTGAGGTCGTGGGGCGCTCGAAGGGGCGCGGCTTTCAGGGCACCATCAAGCGGCACAACTTCAGCCGCGGCCCCGAAAGCCACGGCTCGATGAACGTCCGCGCGCCGGGCTCCATCGGCCAGTCGGCCTACCCCTCGCGCGTCATCAAGGGCACGCGCTCTTCGGGCCACATGGGCGACGACCGGGTGACGGTCAAAGGTCTGACCGTGGCGCGCGTGGACGCCGAGAACCACCTGCTCATGGTGCGCGGCGCGGTGCCGGGCGCTAACGGCAGCGTCGTCATCGTGAAGAAGTCGGCGAGACAGAGGAAGAAGTAGTGATGAGTAATAAGTGATGAGTGATAAGAGCAAGGCTCTTTCTCATCTCTTATCACTCATCACTTATCACGGGAGTTTGATTATGCCTACCGTTAAGGTGCGCAATCTGAAGAACGAAGAGGTCGGCGACTTCGAGCTGTCCGACGCTGTGTTCGGCGCGGAGCTGAACGAGGCGCTGATTCACACCGCCGTCAAAGCGTTTCTGGCTAACGCCCGGCAGGGCACGGTCGGGACGAAGACGCGCGGCGACGTGTCGGGCTCTGGCCGCAAGCTCTGGAAGCAGAAGGGGACGGGGCGCGCGCGCATCGCGAGCATCCGGTCGCCTTTGTGGAAGGGCGGCGGCAACGTCCACGGGCCGCAGGCGCGCGACTGGTCGCAGCCGATTCCGAAGAAGATGCGGCGGGGCGCTCTGCGCTCGGCGCTCTCCGAGCGTTTGCGCGAAGGCAACCTCATCGTCGTGGACGAGTTCACGTTCGGCGGGCCGAAGACGAAGGAGTTCGTGGCGGTGCTCGACGCGCTGGGCTTCGGCGAGAGCAAGACGCTCATCGTGGATGCGCTCGACAACGACAACCTCTTGCTCTCGGCGCGCAACGTCAAGCGCGCGAAGGTGGTCGGCACTTCGGGTCTCAACATCTACGACGTGCTCTATCACGAGAAGCTCGTGCTCTCGCGGAGGGCCGCCGAGCAGGTCGCACAGGCGCTCGACCCGAAGCGCAAGGGCGGCGGCGCGGCTGCCGGAGAGACGGAGGCCGAGGCGGGCGCGAACAACGACGCCGCCGAGGCGGAGGAGGCGGCCTAAGATGAGAACAGTGTGGGACATCATCAAAGCGCCGGTCATCACCGAGAAGGCGCTGGTGGCGAAGGAAGAGTCGCAGGACGGTCGCCAGCTCTTGACCTTCCGCGTTGACCGCGACGCCACGAAGCCGGAGATCAAGACCGCCGTCGAGCGCATCTTCAACGTCGAGGTGGATTCGGTGCGCACCATCAACTACCTCGGCAAGAAGGCGCGGCGCGGTCGCTTCGAGGGCCGCAAGCCCTCTTGGAAGAAGGCTTACGTCACGCTCAAGGCGGGGCAAGCCCCGTTCGACTACGGCGAGAACATCTAGAGCGGTGATAGGAGATAAGTGATGAGTGATAAGAAAGACGCTCTTCCTCATCACTTATCACTCATCACTTATCACTGAGTGAAGCTATGGGCATCAAGAAACTGACACCGACATCGCCGTCGCGGCGCTACCAGACCTACCTGACGCGCGACGACTTAACGCCGGGCGCGGAGCCTGAGAAGTCTCTGCTGGAGCCGAAGAAGCGGATTTCGGGGCGCAACAACGACGGGCGCATCACGGTGCGGCGTCGCGGGGGCGGCCACAAGCGCTTCTATCGCATCATTGACTTCAAGCGCGACAAGGCGGGAATTCCGGGACGCGTCACGCAGATCGAGTACGACCCGAACCGCTCGGCGCACATCGCGCTGATTACGTACCTCGACGGCGAGAAGCGCTACATCATCGCGCCGACGGGGCTCGAAGTCGGCAAGACCGTGATGAGCGGCCCCGAAGCAGACATCCTGCCCGGCAACGCTCTGCCCATCAGGAACATTCCTCTGGGGACGCAGATTCACAACATCGAACTGCGCCCCGGCAAGGGCGGGCAGATGGCCCGCTCGGCGG
>DASTQX010000433.1:0-33584 GCA_035761505.1 Pyrinomonadaceae bacterium | reverse complement strand
TGGCGGTCGAGGCCGTCGCCGGGTTGCGCTGGTTGTAGTCGGCGATGAAGGCGTTCGTCAGGTCAACGCCGTCGTTGACGACGAACATCACCTCGCCCATCTTGCTCACGTCGAAGATGACGGTGATGCCGCGCTGGCGGGCGAACGCCTGAAGGGCCGTGCCGATCTCCTGATAGATGGGCTGCGTCTCCTCGCGGAGCCGCTTCTGGTAGGCGCGCTGCGCGTCCTGCGACTTGCGCTCGATGTCGTTCTTCAGGGTCTCGGCCTGATCGGCTTTGGCGGCGAGCGCCTTCTGGTCGGCGAGGTTCTTGGTGGCCTCGATGTCCTTGCCGATCTGCTCGTAGGAGGCGCGGAGGCGCTGAAGCTCGTCGCTGCGCGGCTTGAACTCGTTGTTCACCTTGGTGAAGGCGTTGACGAGGCGCGTGATGCCCGACTTCGGGTCGGCAAAGGCTTCGGTGTCAATGATCGCGATCTTGCCGTCCACGGGGTTGCCGCCCGGAGCGCCGCCGGTCTGCGGCGCGGGGGTGGTGGCCGCGGGCCTCTGCGCGGCGGGCGCAGCCGGGCGCGAGGCGGCGGGTTGAGCGCTCGCGGAGAGCGCCGTCAGGGCCGCGATGGCGGCGGCGGCGGCGATGTTTCGGATGAGTTTCATGTCTTTCTTGTACTGCTCCTTCAAAGGTCAAAGGGACGCGCCCCGGCGGTCGTTTCCGACCCTGTCTGGGATGGCGACTCCCGTGTTTAAGTTATCAGAAAGTCCGCCCGATACTGAACCGGAAGAGGCTTCGCTTCTCCCCCAGGACGGCGACCCGTGCGTTCGGATTATAGGCGTAAATGAAGCGAAAAGGCACGTTGACGACCGGGAGTTGGATGCGCAACTCGGCCCCGACGCTGGATCGGTAGTCGCCGAATTTTGAAAAAAGACTCTGTGAGAGGCGCGCCACCGTGTTGGTCTGCGCCTCGCCGCGCAGGAAGATCGGCTGGACGCCGAAGGGCAGCCCCGTCACGGGGTCGGTCGGCCCGACGCGCCGCAGGTTCTCGAACTGCTCGCGCGTCAGCAGGCGGTCGCCCGTGACGAGCAGGCCGCCCGTTACCGGCGAGACGGCGAGCTGCGGGTTGCGGCTGCGGACGAGCGAGGTGATGCCGCCGAGGCTCGACAGGAACGGCAAATCATCGAGGAACTCGGTCGAGAAGGTCTGGTCGTTGAGCGAGCGCAAATTGAAGGCCGTCCCGATGTCGGCGAAGGCGGCGAGCGTCAGCGGCCCGAAGATGGGGACGCGGTACTCGAAGTTGCCGAGGAGTTGCGTGTCGCCGCCGAGGAGGCGGAACTGGCGGTCAATCTGGAGGCTGTTGGTGCCCGCAGGGCCGGTGAAAGTTCCGAGCGTGATGAGCTGCTGGCGCAGGGCGTCGGAGAGCCCGGCGACCGGCGTCACGTCGCCCGATGGCGTGTTGGCGACTTGGATGTCCTGCGACGTGACGAACACGTCGAGCGGGACGAGCGGGCCGATGGAGCGGACGTTGTAGCCGCGAATCGAGAACTCGTCGCCGAGATAGAAGCGCTCGTAGATGGGCACGCCGTTGATGAAGGAGAGCGAGCTTTGCTGCGCCTCCCTGATCTTGTTCGTGATGCCGAAGCTCCCGACGTGGCCCGCCACGAGGCGGAAGCCGAAGACCTCCGGGTTCTCCGAGCGCTTGCGGCGCACCGCCATGAAGCGCGTGTAGGAGAGCGTCGGCTGGTAGGTGCGCACGTCGCCGCCGATCCCTGCGAGCGCCATCTGGAGCGTCACCTGCTGGCCGTCGGTCGGGTCAATCGAGGCGTTGCGCGTGTCATAGACGAGGGTCGGCGTCAGGCGGCTCGTCGTGATGTTCGGCTGGTCGAAGACGCGCGGGATGAAGTTGGCCTGATCGCCCGTCTCGTTGACCGGCGGGTCTTCGATGGACGAGCGCGAAATCGAGTAGGAGAGGCCGATGCGCGAGGCGCGCGCGATCTGGACGAGGCGGCGGCTGCGCGGTCGCCAGAACTCGGAGAGCGGCGAGCTGGCGAAGATGGACGCGCCCGTCGTCGTCTGCGTGAACAAGTTCTCCTCGCTCGCGTTGAGGAAGTCGAACTCGTTGCCGAACGCGCCGCCGATGGCCTCGAAGTTGGTCGAGAGGATCGTCCCCTCGCCGAAGAACTTGCGCGACTCGGTGTAGAGCGAGAAGCCGACCGAGATGGGACGGTCTTTGATGTAGGGCTCGGTGAACGAGAACAGAATGGACTTCTGCCGGTTGCCGAAGGCGAACTGGAAGGAGAGCGATTCGCCGCGCCCCAAGAGGTTGTTTGTCGAGTAGTCGAGGCCGAAGAACGAGCCGCCGACGCCGGAGAGCCCGCCGTTGAAGGCGATCTGGTTGCGCCCGCGCTCGGCGACGCGGAGGTTGATGTCCACCTCGCCGCGCTCCTCGTCCGTGCGCAGCTCGGCGTCCTTGTCCTTGTCAATCGGGTCGAAGAAGCCGAGCTGGTTGAGCTTTAAGACCGAGAACTCCCAGAGCGTCTTGTCGTAGATGTCGCCCTCGTTGACGGCCACTTCGCGGCGGAGCACGTTGTCGCGCGTGAAGGTGTTGCCGAGGAATTCGAGGCGGCGGAGCGTGAACTGCTTGCCCTCCGTAATCGTCACCGTGAAGTCGGCGATGCCCTCTTTCGGGTTCTGCGGATTGTCCTTGAAGGCGGGCGTCACGTCGTACTCGTACTGGATGAAGCCGGAGCGCCCGTAGAGCTTGTCGAGGTCTTCCGAGAGCGCCTTGACGAGCCGCTGGCCGTTGGCGACCTCGCCCGGCGCGAGCCCGATGACCTGACGAATGACATCCTCGGAGTAGATGGAGTTGCCTTCGATTTTGATTTCGCCGAGACGGTAGAGGCGGCCCTCGACGACCGGGATGGTGACGCGCAAGCCCTCGTCCGTCGAAGAGATGATGGGGAGCGGGAGGATGGGGAAACCCGTGCGGCGCGGGCCGACGCCCTCGACCCTCGGCTCGCCCGTGCGGGCTTCGAGGTAGCCCTTCGAGCGCATGTAGTTGACGACGTTGACGTGGAGGTCGTAGTCGAGTTTTTCGAGGTGGAGGATGTCCTGCCCCTTGAAGCGCGAGATGAGCCCGGCCTCCTTGACGAGTTGCATCTTCGAGCGCAGCTCGCCGTCGGAGAAGACCGAGTTGCCTTCAAAATCTATCTCGACGACGCGCACGCGGTCGCCCTCGTCCACCTTGAAGGGGAGCGCGACCGAGGTCAAAGAGATGTCTTCGGGCTCGACGTTGACCACGGCGTTCGGGTGGCCGCGCTCGGACAGAAGCTCCTTGATGACGCGGCGGGCGTTGTTGAGCTTCACGGGGTCGAAGGTGGATTCCTTCGAGATGCCGACGCGCTGCTCGCGGAACGCCTTGAGCACGTCGGCCTCGCTGATGCTCGAAAGGCCGTCGAAGGTGATGTCGCGGATGACGGGCAGCTCTTTGACCGTGAAGATGACGATCCGGCCCCGCGTCCCCGCCTCGGTCGAGACGCGCGTCTCGGTCTTGTCGAAGAACGGGAGGTTGAGGAGCGCCTGAAGGTCGCGGCGCACCTGCGCCTCGTTGAACGCGTCGCCCTCGCGCGTCTGGATGTGGTAGAGGATGTCTTCGTCGCGCAGGCGGCGGTTGCCCTCGATGAGGAGCCGCTCGACCAACTCCTGCTGCGACCCCGCCGTGGGGGCCGCCGGCTCCTGCGCGCCGCGCGCCGCCGCCGCCGGCAGCACGGGGTTGAGGAGCGTGAGGCTGCCCAGAAGGGCGGCCACGAGATAAATCCACGGCGCGCGAATTCGCATAAACTTAGTTTTTCGCCTCTGAAGATTACCGAGTGAATGAATACCGGGAGACAGAAAAGAGACCTTCTGACAGAAATTCAGTCTCAAACACGGGCGCGGCTGAAAGTCCGACGCCCGGCGGCGAGGTTACGGCTTCCATTTCGGAACCTTATGATTCACGCCGGGCCGCGTCACGTTGCCAGCGGGTCGCTCCTGCAAAGTGGCGCATTATACAAGGAAAAGGGCAAAAGGCGAAAAGGGGAAAAGGGCAAACGGCTAAAACCCTTTCCCCCTTTCCCCTTTTTACCTTTTACCCAACCCGCATTTAGTGAATCAAGAGGGCGTCGCCCGGCTCCTCGACCCCGGCGGGGCGGTGGCTCAGCTCGCTGCCGTCGCGGAAGACTTCGATGAGCGGCGCGCCGAGCGTGCCCTGAATGAGCGCCTCGGAGAGCGGGTCTTCGACGTACTTTTGGAGCGCCCGCCGCAGGGGCCGCGCCCCGTAGGAGCGGTCGGCGCAGGTCTTCTCGACGATCCAGCGCTTGGCGTCCTCGGTCAGGCGGACTTCGAGCCCGCGCCGCGCCAGCGTCCGGTTCAACTGTTCGACTTGGAGGCCGACGATTTCCAGAAGCTCTTCGTCGAGGAGCTGGTCGAAGATGATGATCTCGTCGAGGCGGTTGATGAATTCGGGGTTGAAGGTCTGCCGCACGGCGCTCATCACCATCTCCTCCATCTTCTCGCGCGAGGAGTCGGCGTTGGCCTGAAAGCCCATCGCGCCCTTCTTCTGGATGAAGCGCGCGCCGATGTTGGAGGTCATGATGATGATCGTGTTCTTGAAGTCGACGGTGTTGCCGAGGGCGTCCGTCAGGATGCCGTCCTCGAAGACTTGCAGGAGCACGTTGAAGATGTCGGGGTGCGCCTTCTCCACTTCGTCGAAGAGGAGCACGGAGTAGGGCGAGCGCCGGATGCGCTCGGTCAACTGCCCGCCCTCTTCATGGCCGACGTAGCCGGGGGGCGAGCCGATGAGCTTCGAGACCGAGTGCTTCTCCATAAACTCCGACATATCGAAGCGAATCATCGAGCGCTCGGAGCCGAAGAGGAACTCGGCCAGAGAGCGCGCGACTTCGGTCTTGCCGACGCCGGTCGGGCCTAAGAAAAGGAACGAGCCGACGGGGCGGTGCGGGTTCTTGAGCCCGGCGCGCGAGCGGCGGATGGAGCGCGCGAGCGCCGAGATGGCGGGCCGCTGCGCGATGACGCGGTGGCGCAACTCGTCCTCGATGCGGAGCAGCTTCTCGGTCTCTTCTTCCTTGAGCGAAGTAATCGGGATGCCCGTCCAGCGCGCGATCACGTCTTCGATGTCGTCTTTCGAGACCTCGACCGACATCAGCATCTCGTCCTCTTCGGAGAGGATGGAAGAGGCGGGGAGCGCGGGCGTGGTGCGCAGGTACATGCTGCGCTCGTCGAAGTAGTCGCCGCGCGGCGGCGTCGGCGGAACGTGGTCGCGCCGGACGCGGAGCTTGACGCGCGCGCCCGCCTCGTCAATCACGTCAATCGCCTTGTCGGGCAGGAAGCGGTCGGGGATGTAGCGGCTCGACTGATAGACGGCGGCTTCGAGCGCCTCGTCCGTGTAGCGCACCTGATGGAAAGCCTCGTAGCGCTCGCGCACGCCGCCGAGGATGCGGATGGCCTCCTCCTCGTTCGGCGGCGGGACTTTGACGGCTTGGAAGCGGCGCTCAAGAGAGCGGTCTTTCTCGATGGACTTGCGGAACTCGGCGGGCGTGGTCGCGCCGATGCACTGGATTTCGCCGCGCGAGAGGGCGGGCTTGAGGATGTTCGCCGCGTCGAGCGAGCCCTCGGCTGAACCCGCGCCGACGAGCGTGTGCAGCTCGTCAATGAAGACGATGTACTGCGGGTTCTCGACCAGCTCGCGCATGATCTGTTTGAGACGCTCCTCGAACTGCCCACGGTACTTCGTGCCCGCGACGATGAGCGAGAGGTCTAAAGAAAGTATCCGCTTGTTCTCAAGGAACGAGGGGACTTCGCCACGGTTGATGCGTTGCGCGAGCCCTTCGACAATCGCGGTCTTGCCGACGCCCGGCTCGCCGATGAGCACGGGATTATTTTTGGTGCGGCGGCAGAGTATCTGGACGACGCGCTCGATCTCGCCTTCGCGCCCGACGAGCGGGTCGAGCTTGTCGTTCCCGGCGTCGTCGGTGAGGTCGCGCGAGAACTCCGCGAGATGCGGCGTCTCTTTCTTCTGCGCGGCGCGCGGGTCGTTGCCCGCCTGCCGCGCGATCTCGTCGCGGACGGCGGCGAGCCGGAGGCCGCGCTCGTAGAGAATCTCGGCGGCCATCGAGCGCTCTTCGCGCAGCAATCCGAGCAGGAGGTGCTCCGTCCCGATGTGCCGGTGTTGGAGGCGGTCGCTCTCCTCGTGCGCGAAGGCGAGCACGCGCTTGGTTTCGGGCGCGAGCGGCAGTTCGACCGAGGTGGAAATCTTCTCGCGCAAGGGGGCGCGGCCCTCGATCTCCTTGCGGATGGCTTCGAGGCTCGTCTGCGCGCGCGCGAGGAAGCGCGAGGTCAGAGTCTTATCCTCGCGCATCAGGCCGAGCAGCAGGTGCTCCGGCTCGATGGCGGGAGCGCCGAACTGGCTCGCTTCGTAACGCGCAAAGAAAATGACCCTCCGCGCTTTCTCAGTGTAGCGTTCAAACATAAGTGCTGTTTCCGACCGAAAAGGAAAGACGTTGCCGTGTCGAGAACGGTTCGGCCCCAGCGTCAGGGAGTGCGCCGCTGAACCGCACGCGCATTATAACTGAAACACTTGCCGGATGTCAGATATGAATTGAAAAAGTCTGAAGTCTGGGGCAGAGCGGCGGAAGCCCGACCGGCGAAGAAGGCAACAGTAAAGAGAGGTTGAGTCCCCTTCACTTTTGGCTTTTTCCTTTTTACTTTCGCCTTCTTCGGCCTTCCTCAAGGTCGCGCCTCGGTCAGTTTTCCGTCTCGGAGCAGGAGGCGGCGGTCGCAGGTGCGGGCCAGCGCCTCGTTGTGGGTGGCGACGAGGACGCACGCGCGCGCGGCGCGGCTGAGCGAGAGGAGGAGCGCGCCGACCTCCGCGCCGGTGCGGGCGTCGAGGTTGCCGGTCGGCTCGTCGGCCAAAACGAGTCGCGGGCGCGTGACGAGCGCGCGCGCAATCGCCACGCGCTGCTGCTCGCCGCCCGAAAGCTCGCCCGCCGCGTGCCGTGCTCTCGCGGAGAGCCCGACCGCTTCAAGCATCTCCGCCGCGCGCGCCCGCGCCTCGCGCCATCCACGGCGAGCGACGAGCAGCGGCAGCGCGACGTTCTCTTCCGCCGAGAGGTCTGCCAAAAGGTGATGAAACTGAAAGACGAACCCGACCTCGCGCCCTCGGAAGCGAGCCAGTTCCGTCACGCCCGCGCCGACCACCTCGAACTCGCCGAGCCGCACGCTCCCCGCGTCCGCCGCCTCCAACCCGCCGAGCACGTGCAAGAGCGTCGTCTTCCCCGCCCCCGACGCGCCCACCACCGCCAGCATCTCACCGGCGCGCGCCTCGAACGACACGCCCCGCAGAATCTCCAACACGCCCCCCGAAGGGTCGCGGAAAGACTTCCGCACGCCCTCGACGACGAGTCCAAAGTTCAAAGGCTCAAGTTCAAAGTCGGAATCCTGACGAGAGCCCTCCACCCCGGTCGAAGACTCCGGCGACTTTGAACTTTGAACTTTGAACTTTGAACTCATTCGTACCTGAGCGCCTCCGCCGGTCGGACGCGCGCCGCCTGACGCGCGGGATAGAGGGTCGCTAAGAGGCTCACGGCGAAGGCCGCGAGCGCGGGGAGCAGCACGTCGGCGACGTGCGGCCTGAAGGGGACGGCGCTCAGCGAATAGACGCCGGGCGGGAGTCTGACCAGCTCGAAGTATTCCCCGGCGGCGCACGCGGCCAGTCCGAGCAGGACGCCGCCGAGCGCGCCCGCCGCCCCGATGCAAGCGCCTTCGATGACGAAGACCGCCATCACGCCGCGCGGGTGCGCGCCCATCGCGCCGAGGACGGCGATGTCGGGACGCCGCTCGACGACGACGAGCGCGAGCGTCGTCGTGATGTTGAGCGCGGCCAAGACCATGATGAGCATGATGATGAGCGCGACCGTCCGCCTTTCGAGTTCGAGCGCGGCGAAGAGCGGGCGGTTCGCCTCGCGCCAGTCCACGGTCGTCCAGCCCGCGCCGAGCGCCGAGCGCACGCGTTCGGCCACCGGCTCGGTGTCGAAGATGTCCCGCGTCTCGACGCTGACGACCGACGACTTCAAACCCTCACTCGCAATCTTCGGCACTTCCGCGAGCGAGACGTAAGTCCAAGTCGAGTCGTAATCATAGAGGCCCGTGCGGAAGACCCCCGCGACCCTCACGCGCCGCGCGCGCGGGCTGAATCCCGGCGGCGTCGGCGACCGCTCGCCCGTCACTATCCAGCCCTCGTCGCCGACTTCCAGAAGCCCCGTCCGCTCCGCCAAATCTTCGCCGACCACGACCGGCGCGGGCGGCCCGTCCTCTTCGTCCTCAAGGACGGACGCGCCGGAGTCAGTCTCTCGGCCCGCGCCCGATGTGCTTGTCGGCGACTCGGCCTCCTTCGTCGCTCCGACGCGCTCCGGTTGGATGAAGAGCGGTTCCAGAGTCCCCGAAGTGAGCGTCCGGCGGATTTCGTCCCGCGTGCGCTTCGACTCTTCGTCCACGCCGCGCAAAAGCGTGTAGGCCATCCCGCCCGGCCCCTTCAACAGAGCGCCCTCGTAAGTCGTCGGCACGGCCTCGACGACTCCCTCGACGCCGCGCACGCGCGCCGCGACCGCGCGCAACTCTTCGATGCCCTGCTGCCCTCCGGCGGCCTGAGCGCCTTCGCGCGTGAGCGTCACGTGCGCCGTGCCGCGCAGGATTTTGTCTCGCAACTCGTCCCGGAAACCGTTCGCCAGCGCCAGCGCCACAATCAACGCCGCGACCCCGCACGCAATCCCCGCGACCGCCGCCAGCGCCGTCAACTTCACCACGCGCCGCCCCCGCCGCACGCGCAGATACCTCAGAGCGAGAAAGAGTTCGTAAGGCATAGAAATCAGTAAGCAGTGAGCAGTGAGCAGTGAGCAGTGAGCAGTGCGTGGTAAGCAGTGAATAGTCGAAGAACCTTCGGATGTGAGATGTGAGATTTCAAAGTTGAAACCTCACATCTCAGACCTCATACCTCAAATCTGAAACCGCTTTTACTGCTTACTGCTTACCGCTCACTGCTCACTTCCAGCCTGCTCACTTCCAGAATCGCGGCCCACTGGCCGTTGCGTTGTGAATTATAGATGACAACGCCGCCGAGCACGCGGGCGGCTTCTTCGAGTTCGAGGCCGCCGTGTGTGGAGTAGAGGAAGGCGAGGTCGAAGTGTGACTTCTGAAGGGCGGCCTGTTGCAGCGCCTCGCGTTTGAAGTTCTCGACGGGGAAGACCTGCACGGGGCGTTCGAGGTAGCCGTAGTAAGGGTTCTTCAATTCGTCAGTCGCGGGCCACGCGGTCAGCACGCGCGCCTGTGGATGCTTCTCGGCGAGGACGCGCGCGGCGTCTCTGTGCAGGAGGATGAAGTCGCGGTAGGCGAGATTCTCTTCCCACGGGAAGTTGTAAGAGGGGTTGTGCGTCGAGCGGTAGGCGAACGTGCCGCACGCGAGCGCGATGACGAGCGGCCAGACGGGCACGCGCCGCCAGAGAGTCGAGACGCAGACGATAACGACGAGCGGCAGCACGGGCAGCATGTAGCGCGCGAGGATCGCGCCGCCGACGACCGAGAGCGCGACGACGTGCGCGACGACGAGCACGCCGAAGAGGATTTGGACGGGCACTTCGATGCGCCGCCGCTCGCGCCCTTCGTCGCTCCGCGCGGGGAGCAGCATGGCGAGCGCCGCCGCGAGCGTCAAGACCCAGAGGTTCATGTGCGCCGTGACGTGACCGAGCCTGCGCCAGAGGGCTTCGAGGATGCGCGACGGGTTGACGGTGGATTCGACGTTGTAGCGGAAGTATTCGGGGTTGCCGAAGACGTAGCCGGTCTGCGTGTAGTGGTACGCGAACCAGAGGGCGAGCGGCACGAGCGCGCAGAGCATCATGGAGGCTCGTCTGATTGAGCGTTCGTCCTTCAGGCAGATGGCCGCCGCGAGCTTCGGCCTGCGCCCGGCGAGCAGGCACAGGAGTTCCCAACCGAAGAGCGTCAGGGGGACGAGAATCGCCGTCTCCTTCGCCAGCCCCGCGAGCGCGAAGAGCGCGACCGACGACCAGCGACGAAAGTCTCGGCGGTCAGTCGTCGTTACTTGCTCGCCGCCCTGCTCGTCCGTCCGCGAGTCGCCGTCGGCCTCTCTTCGTGTTCCGCGCGGGAGGTAGAGGACGAGTCCCCAGACGGTCAGAGCGGCGACGGCCATGTCGAGGTGCGCGAGCGAACTCTGCGCGAAGAAGACCGGGTAGAGCGCGGTGCAGAGGACGGAGGCCGCCGCAACCCCGCCGTTCGCCACGCGCTCGGCGAGGCGGAAGACGCCGCCGAGCGCGAGCGCCGAGACGAGGAGCATTGCCGCGCGCGCCACCGCGATGTGAAAGCCGAAGAGCTTCCACGCGAGCGCGAGATAGAGGGGGACGAGCGGCGGGTGCGCGTTCGAGAGCGTCGAGTGCGGGACGAGCGCGCCGTCGGCGTAGATGTCGCGCGCGGCGGGGATGAAGTACCCGGCCTCGTCCCAGTAGTAAGGTAAATCGAGGAGCGTCAGGTGCGTCAGGAAGACGAGCGCGCAAAGGCTCGCGAGGACGAGCGGCCAGCGGAGCTTCGACGCGCGCGTGTTCTCGGCGCGCGCGTCGTCAGGCGCGCTCGCCATTGGTCGGGGCCGTGCCTTCTTCGTCGTCGGCGTGGGCGAGTGATTCGATGAGTTCCGAGTCGAGGGAGCTTTCGGGCCGCTTGACCATCGTGAGGACGTTGCCGCGCTCGTTGTAGCTGACCTCGTCCATGATGTTGTAGATGAGGAGCACGCCGCGCCCCGAAGTCTTGAAGAGGTTGGAAGGGTCGAGCGGGTCGGGGATGGATTTCACGTCGAAGCCCTCGCCCTCGTCCTCGATCTGGAAGCGCGCCTCTCTGGACGAGAGGTCGGCGGTGATGCGGACGAGCTTGTGCGGGTCGCTCTGGTTGCCGTGCTTGACGGCGTTGACGAAAGCCTCGTCGAGCGCGATGAAGAGATTGGAGCTGTCCGGCTTGACGACTCCTAAGGCGGCGACGCGCTCGATGAGGTAGTGGAGCACGCCGTTCATCAGAGAGAGGTCGCTCGGCAACTCGAACTCGATGCGCTCGCGGACGAAGGGCAAGACCTTCAAGTCTTCGACGAAGCGGAGCTTGTAGCCGAGCGTCTTCTCGACGATGCTCCGCAACTCTTCCTTGTCGTAGGGCTTGCGCAGGAGGTTGGCCGCGCCGAGCTTGAACGCCTTGATGATGCCGGTCTGGTGCGCCTCTTCGGACGAGACGACGATGGGGACGAAGAGGCGCTTGCGGTTCAGCTCCGAGGTGATCTGCGTGCCGCTCTGGGCGTACTCGGCGAGGTCGGAGATGATGAGGTCGAAGTCTTCGAGGTCTTCGCGCGAGACGGCCTCCGAGCGGTCGCCGGTCGCCACGACCTCGTGGCCCAGTTCGGCCAGCGCGTCGGCGAGCACCGTGCGCAACTCCGCATTCCCGTCAACGATGAGTATACGTCGCCTGTCCATTCAGGTAACAGTTACCGCAAAAAGCCTTGTAAAGCAGGGAGGGCACGGAGCTTTTCGGCCCCGCGGGGCGACTAAAGCCATCTGCCAACGCTGTACGAGGTGAGCCTGCGCGTCGGTTCCAGATATTACGACAGAGCGCCGCTCAGCCGCCAGCCTCCGGCCCGCGCGGGCCGCAGAATTTTACAACGCGCGGCGTTTTGTTAGACTCTCAGGCCGGACACCTTTATGGAAGCTTCGGCGGCAAAAGAGCGGGCGCGGCACACGAGGGAGGCGCGCGCCTACAGCTTCGCCGACCTCTCCGAGTACTCCTTCAAGCAGCGCCTTCTGATTCGCGCCGCCGACCTCGCCTTCTACGCGCTCATCGGCCTCGTCGGTCGCACCGTCCGCTTCCGCGTCGAGGGCTGGGAGCACTGGGAGGCCGCTTCGCAAGGCGGGCCGCCGATCCTCGTCTTCTGGCACGACCGGGTCTTCCTCGCCACTTACTACTTCCGCCGCCGTGGCATCGTCGTGATGACCTCGCGGAGCTTCGACGGCGAGTACATCGCGCGCTTTATCCAGCGCTTCGGCTACGGCGCGGCGCGCGGGTCTTCGTCGCGCGGCGCGGTCGGCGCGCTCGTCGAGATGACGCGCCTCGTGCGCGCCGGGGCCGCCGGAGGCTTCACCGTGGACGGCCCGCGCGGCCCGCGCCACGTCGCCAAGATGGGGCCTCTCGTCCTCGCCAAGCGGACGGGCCGCCCCGTGCTGCCCTTCACCGTCAACGCCGAACGCTTCTGGCGCGCGCCGAGCTGGGACAAACTCCAAATCCCCAAGCCCTTCACCCGCGCCACCGTCCGCCTCGCGCCCCCCATCGAAGTCCCCCCGGACGCCGACGACGCGCTTCTCGAAGCCAAGCTCGCCGAACTGCAACACGCGCTCGAAGAGGTCAGCGAGCAGAAGCGGGACTGATGCCGCCGATGGTTATCAGTGGAACTCGTTAATGCGGGATAATGATTTTCAAATCGTCGGTCAGATTGAGAACATCGAAGTCATCGCGGTGCGCCACTCAATCCGCGTTCTGGAGTTCTTGCGGAAAACTTACGGCAGGGGCCGCTGGCGAAAATTGAAAGGGACGGCCTCGGTGTCATTTGAGGATGGCAGGATACGTTTAGCAGAGGTACACTGGTACGAAGCACACGGCATCGGCAAACGTCAGATGAAAATCAAACGCCTTCTGGATTGACGACATGAAAGATCAAAGTCCTCAGCTCGCCGTTTGCATTGACAACACGGGATACGAGATGTCGCTTGAGCGGCGCAAAGTTTATCCGGTGCTGCCGGACGAGAGCGCCGCGCAGCAGGATTACGTGCGCGTCGTTGACGAGACGGGCGAAGACTATCTGTTTCCCGCGAGCAGGTTCGTCCTCATCAGCGTGACGCGCGAAGTCGAGGAAGCGGTGCTGGCCGAGACTCAGGCTTAAACGAGTCTCTGTTTAAAATTCAAATCCTTCCGTGGAGGCCGAATGATAAATCAGGAGCGCATCAAGAACCTTCTGCTCGAACTCGTCCAGATTGACAGCATCTCGCGCAAGGAGCGCGAGGTGGCCGAGCGCATCAAGCAGATTTGCGAGGAGATGGGCGCGGAGGTCGAGATTGACGACGCGGGCGAGAAGGTCGGCGGCAACACCGGCAACGTCATCGCGCGTTTTCCGGGGACGATTCCGGGCGCGGAGCCGATCATGATGTCGGCGCACATGGACACGGTCGTCCCCGGCGAAGGCGTCAAGCCGGTGGTCGAGGGCGACATCATCCGCACCGACGGCACGACCGTCCTCGGCGGCGACGACAAGTCCGGCGTCGCCGTCATCATCGAGACCATCCGCTGCCTGCAAGAGCAATCAATCCCGCACGCGCCGATTGACGCCGTCTTCTCCATCTGTGAGGAAGTCGGCTTGCTCGGCGCGAAGCACCTCGACCTGTCGAAGGTGCGCGCCCGCTACGGCATCGTCTTCGACTCGGATGACCCCGGCTTCCTCTTCACGAAGGGGCCTTCGGCCAACCACTTCGAGTTCAAAATCTTCGGCCTCGAATCGCACGCCGGGGTCGCGCCGGAGCAGGGCATCTCGGCGATCAAGATCGCGGCGGAAGGCATCGCCGCGATGAAGCTCGGGCGGATTGACGAGGTGACGACCGCCAACATCGGCGTCATCCGTGGCGGCGAGGCGACCAACATCATCACCAACCTCGTCACCCTGCGCGGCGAGGCGCGCTCGCTCGACGAGGCGAAGCTCAACGCGCAGACCGAGCACATGATTAAGTGTCTGACCGACGCGGCGGAGAAGTACGAGGTGACCGTGGACGGCGTGACGACGAAGGGGCGCGTCGAGTCGCAGGTCACGCGCGAGTATCACGCGATGGACGTGCCCGACAGCTCGCGCGTCGTGCAGCTCGTGCTCAACGCGGCCTCGCGCATGAACTTGGAAGTCAAGACGCTCGCTTCGGGCGGCGGCTGCGACGCCAACATCTTCAACAAACAAGGCATCGAGTGCGCCAACCTCGGCACCGGGATGCGCGCCATCCATACCGTCAAGGAGTGGCTCGACGTGAAGGACATGTACGCCTCCGCCGAGATGACTCTGGAGATTATGAAGCTCAACGGCGAGATGGCGCAGGGGTAAGGACGAAGGAGATAAAAGGGGAAAAGGGGAAGAGGGTAAAGGGGAAGACGATTCCTCCCTTTTACCCTCTTCCCCTTTGACCCTTTTGGCCCTCTGCCTCGTTATCTTTGGGCGTCGAACTCTTTGGCGTCAATCGCCTGATCGAAGTCGAACTGGTCAAGGGCGAATTTCCAGTCCATCGTGAGCGGGTTGTTCTGCGAGGAGATGGAGAACTGAATGTTGTGGGCGTGCGGGAGCATGAGCCCCTTCTCGTCGCGGAAGTCGCCGAAGTCTTCAAGAAGCTGGTAGCGGGTGTCAATGCGACCGGCGGACGCGCCGGGGCTGTCGCCCATCGTCGCGGCGATGGTGCGCTCGTACTTCGTCCGCACGTGGCGGAAGGTCTCGGCGTCGAAGTAGAGCGTGATCTTGAGGTCGGTGCCCTTGCGCGGCGCGTAGCGGAGCTTGTGCGTGGGCCGCCCCTCGATCTTCTCCGTCCCGTTGTATTCGAGCTTCGGATTCCGCTCCGCGAGGTGCAGGAGCGGCCACGCCGTCGAGAGCGACCCGCCGAGCAGACCCTCCTTGAGAATCACTTCGTTGCTCAGGATGAACTCGCCGATGGGCGAGTGCTGGCCGGGGAGGAACTGCCTGACGGCGGCCTTCTTGCCGTCGTAGCCCATCTTCTCGAACGGGTAGTCGGCGTTCTCGAAGACGGCGTTAAAGAGCAACTTGTCGCCCTCGGAGGCGAGGAGCGACTTGCCCGCCGCGCGGCGGCCCCTGCCGCTGCGGATGGAGAACTCGATGCTCCCGCCGACGACGCGGCTGCGCGAGGGCGCGCGCCGCTCAGCCGCCCCAAGGGCGTCGAGGTGCTTGGCGACCACTTCCTCCGGCTTCATCTTCTGGGCCGACGCGGCGCTCGCGCCCCCCATGAGCGCGACAATCAAGAGCGCGCAAACTTTCAAACCGCTGACGCGGAGCCGTCTGTGTCTCATCTTGAATCCTCCGGATAAAATAATTATTTGATGTGGGGTGGCGCGCGCCAAGTGGGAGAGAGCGCCGCCGGGGCGAGTGCGCCGTCCGCCGAAGGCTTGGGCGGACGACCGCCGTGCGTGTCGTGTAAAGAGCGGGCGCGACCCTTTGTGGGGCCGCGCCCGCGACTGGTTCAAGAACTAAACGGTCGGGGCCGCCTCACCCGCGAGGGGAGCGACGGCCCGCGCCCGTTTAGAAGTTCAGCTTGGCCGCGAACTGCATGATTCGCGGGTCGAAGGTCGAGGTGATGAGGCCGAAGCCCGCGGCGTTGATGTTCTGCACCTGACCGATGTTGAAGTTGGTCTTGTTCAGGACGTTGAACGCCTCGACGCGGAACTCAAGGTTCACGCGCTCGGTGATGTTGGTGCGCTTGATCATGCTGGCGTCGAGGAAGAGCACCGACGGGCCGCTGACCGGCGTCAGTTGGAGGTTCCCGAAGAAGCCCGGACGCGGGTTGGTCAGGAACGCGTTGCTCGACGGCCTATCCGGGTCTTGCGCGTTGGTCGCGCGGACGGCGGCGATGAGCGCCGGGTCGAAGAGCGTCGGGCGGTTCTGCGCGTCGAAGAAGAGACCCGTGCGCTCCTGCAACTGCTGAACGGTCAGGGTCGAGTCCACGGTGTTGAGGCCCGAGCGACCGCCACGGTTGACGGTGGCGCGCGCCGAGACGATGGAGACCGGCTCGCCCGACTGCCAGCGCAGCAGGCCGTTGAGGCTCCAACCGCCGAGGATTTTGCCGACGAAGCCGCCACGGTCAATGAAGCGCTTGCCGGGGCCGATGGGCAGCTCGTAGAGCCAGTTCGCCTTGAAGACGTGCGTGATGTCGTCCACCGCGCGCTGCTTCTCAAGGATGGTGCCCTGCGTCAAGTCCATCAGGCCCGCGAAGTTGCTCTGGCTGCCCTCGAAGTCCGTCAGCGACTTGCTGTAGGTGTAGTTGGCCTGGAAGTAGAGGCCGTTGTTGAAGCGGCGGCGGAGTTCGGTCTGCAAGCCGTTGTACCAGGAGTTGGCGCAGTTGCAGTACACGTCCGCGATGAAGGTGTTCGGGTTCGGGAGGAAGTCCGTGATCGGAATGGACGAGACGCCCGGCCCGAAGAAGAAGGTGCGGTTGGCACCGGCGTAGAACTCGGCCAGCGCGCCGGCCTGACCCTGCGCGAAGAGGTTGCGGACGCCCGCGTCCTGAAGGAAGCCGCCGAGGCCGAGGTTCGGGATGTAGGTCAACTGCTCGCGGCCCGGACACTGCGCCAGCGTCGGGTTCGGGTTGTTGGAGGTCGTCGAGCCGCAGCGCAGGATGTTGCGGTTGCCGCGCTGCACGTCGGTCAGGAAGGCCGTGTTCGACTGCACCCTCAACTGGTTGTTGTCAATGCCGCGCGTCAGCTTCGTGCCGTGGTTGCCCACATAGCGGACTTCAAGCACCGTGTCCTTGAACAGCTCGCGCTCGATGCCGACGTTCCACTGCTGGACGTAGGGAGTGCGGAAGTTCGGGTCGAAGGTGAAGAAGGCGCTGGCGAAGCCGAAGTCCGTCAGGTTCTGCGAGACCGTGCGCGGGATCGAGACCGCCGGCGGGGTGATGGTCGGGACGCCGCCGCCGAGGCCGCCCGGAGTGCGGTTGCGCACCGACGCGCCGGTCAGCGTGCGGGTCGAGCCGATGAGGCCCGGATTGCCGCGGATGGCGTTCAAGACCGTCGTGATGTTGTTGTCAATCACGTAGGAGATCGCGTAGCCGCCGCGGAAGGAGGTCTTGCCGTCGTTCCACGGGTCCCACGCGAAGCTGAACGAGGGCGCGAAGTTGTTGTTGTCGTTCGGGAAGAAGCCGCGGCGGTCTCCGCCTGAGGCGAAGTCCAGCGTGGCGTTCTGAAGGAGCACGTCCAGTCCGGGGTTGGTCGGCAGCAGCACGAGGCCCAGCCGCTCGGACGGAACCGAGATGAACTCGTAGCGGACGCCGAAGTTGAGCGACAGGCCGGGGCGCGCGCGCCAGGTGTCCTGCACGTAGCCGCTCGCGCTGAAGTACTTGAACTCCTGCTGCTGCGTCGCGCCGGGGGTGAAACCCGAAGTGCGGCTGGCGACGTTGAAGGTCTGCGTGCCCTGACTGATCGGGCCGGTCAGGATAGCCAAGACGCTCGCCGCGTTGGCCAGCTCGCCCGACGAGATGCCGCCGGGGAAGAGGCCGGAGCTCAAGGGATTCGGCGTGCCGGTGGCGGTGAACCCGATGTTGAAGGTCGGGAGGGTGCCCGCGTCGTTGAACGGCGCGATGAAGTTGTCGCGGTAGTTGCCGCCGAAGCGGATCGTGTGGTTGCCCGCCGTCCAGGAGGCGTTGTCAATCAGGTCGTAGGTCTTGACGACGCGGCCCTGCGGAAGGAAGTTGTCCTCGGAGTCGGAGACGAGCGGGAGCACGATCTGGTAGCCGCGGCTGAACTGCTCGTTGGTGAAGAACTGCACGTCGTAGTGGTTGAAGCCGAAGCGCAGTTCGTTGTTGATGGTGTTGGTCGGCGTCCAGTGCCACGCGAAGGAGCCGCGCGGGCGGACAGACGACTGGCCGTCTCCGGGCGCGCCGGGGAACGGCTCGCCGCCTGAGTTCGGGAACTCGAAGGTGAAGCGGTTGAAGATCGCTTCAAAGCGGTGGCGCTCCGAGGCGTCGAAGTCGGTGCGGAAGCCCCAGAGGTCGCTGGTGCTGCCGAGCGGCGTGTTGTAGCGGAAGGTGCCGAAGTTCGAGAGCGCCGCGCCGCCCGGAACCGCCGCCAAGTCGCCTGAGGTGCTGTCGTTCGGGAGCGGCGCGCGGTTCGCCAGCTCCGAGGTGATCGGGTCAACGGGGAGCGTCGTGAGCCCCAGCAGGTTGATGGTCTGGAGCTGCCCGTTGTCGGCGCGGCGGTAGGTAAACAGACCGTTGCGCGCGTTCTGCGTAAGGAAGGTGCGCGTCACGGGCGCGTTCTGCGCGACCCGCGTCCCCTCGTAGAAGAAATAGAAGAAGAGCTTGTCCTCGCCCCACGTCGAAGCGCCGCCCTCGCCGAAGCGCGGGAGGAGCATCGGGCCGCCGATGTTGAAGCCGAACTGGTTCTGGATGAGCTTCGGCTTGCGGAGGCGCTGCTCGCCGACCTGTGCGCGGCCCGCCCTCACCGCCGCGTCGGTGGCGACGAAGCGACCGCCCGCGTTGTTGAAGAAGGTGTTGGCGTCGAAGAGGTCGTTGCGGTGATACTCGAAGAACTGGCCGTGGTACTCGGTGCCGCCGCGCGGCGTGACGAGCTTGACCTGCGCGACGCCGAGGCCGTCAGCCGCGCCGCCGTTCTGGGTCGTCAGCGTGAACTCCGAAACGCTCGACACGCTCGGCGCGGCGACGCCGAAGAAGCTGTCGGTGCGGATGAAGTTGTCGTTGATGTTGATGCCGTCCCACGTCAGGTTGGTGAACGTCCCGCGCAGGCCGTTGACGGAGGCGGTGCGGGTGCCTGAGCCGCTCGAATTGACGCCGGCCTGAAGGCCCGCCAGCGTGAGCGGGTTGCGCCCGTTGAGCGGGAGGTCTTGAATCTGCCGCTCCTGCACGGTCGTGCTGAGCTGCGCGTTCTCGGTGTTGACGAGCGCCTGCGCGTCCGAGGCCGTGACCGTCACGGTCTCGCCGAGCGCGCCGACCTCCAACGCGACGTTGATCGTCGAGGTCTGGTCAACGTTGACGAGCACGTCGGGCACGCTCGTCTTCTTGAAGCCCGCGCCCTCGGCGCTGAGCGTGTATGAACCGGCGCGGATGGCGTTGAAGGCGAAAGCGCCGTCGGCGTCGGTGGTCGCCGTCTGCGAGGTCTGCGTGGCGTTGTCGGTCAACGTCACGGTGGCCCCGGCGACGACCGCGCCCTGCGCGTCCTTCACCGTCCCGTTAACGCGCGTGTTCGACGACTGTGCCGACGCGCTGACGGCCATCAAGCCGCACACAAGTAGGGCGACTGTAAAGGCCCTTGCTAGAAAGCTCCTGAAAATGAAGCGTCCCCTATCCATTAGGCTCCTCCTTTAGATTTCCTGAGACTGACACGAGAATGATACGCGGAACGTACCGGATGGAATTTGAAACCCCAAGGCCGACTTACGGGCGTCGGGAGGGATGTGTTGAATTCGGGCACCGACGCCCGATGGCTCTGGTGCAGACGATTCCCTTATCCAAGATTTCGGAGATTAATCCAGAGCGATGAAGATTCGACACGGGAAACTCCCGCCCCGTGACCGCCCCCCGCGCCTGCGCGCATCCCGTCTGAAGTGTTCCTGCGACCAGACGAAAACTAGCGAAATATGTAATTATTTTGAGCTTGTAACCGTAGTAGGAGTCGCCAGCGCCGGAACCCTTCGGGCGAAAAGCAGATTTTTTTTGCGCCCCGCGACTAACGAGAGCTACGATATCACGGATTTTCATGCAATTTATATGCAACACTGCTCGCGCGGCGGGCGCGGACGCCAGTTTGCCTGTTTCCGGGGGAAGATAAATATGCCGAGCGAAAACCAGTCAGAGAGCGCCGCCGCCGAGGGCGCGACGCCTCGCCGCAGCGGCTACGTCGCTTTGGTCGGGCGACCGAACGCGGGCAAGTCCACGCTCTTAAACAAGCTCGTGGGCGAGAAGATCGCGGCGGTCTCGAACAAGCCGCAGACGACGCGCGGGCAGATTCGCGGCGTCATCACGCGGCCCGAAGGGCAGATCGTGCTCGTGGACACGCCCGGCGTCCACCAACCCGGCTACCTCCTCAACCGGCGGATGATGGCCGCCGTCCACGACGCGCTCGAAGGCGTTGACCTCCTGCTCCTCATCCGCGACGCGAGCGTCCCGACCGGCAACGGCGACCGCTTCGTCCTCGAACTCGTCCAGCGCGCCGCGAAGCCCGCCATCCTGCTGCTCAACAAGACGGACAGGCTCGCCGACAAGTCGGCCCTGCTCCCGCTCATGGAGTGGTACGGGCGCGAGCACGAGTGGCGGGCGGTGATGCCTCTGTCGGCGCGGCGCGGCGACATGGTGGAGGCGCTCGTCCCCGAAATCATCCGCCACCTGCCGGAAGGCGAACCCGTCTTCGCGGAGGACGAGTTGACCGACCAGCCGCTTCGCGCGCTCGTCTCGGAGATCGTGCGCGAGAAAATCTTGCAGACGACGGGCGAAGAGATTCCTTACGTGACGGCGGTCGTCACCGAGCGCTACGAGGAGGTGAGCGACCAACTCTCGCGTATCTACTGCGCCATCTTCGTCGAGCGCGCGTCGCAGAAAAAGATCGTCATCGGCAAAGGGGCCGAGCGGCTCAAAGAGATCGGCACGCGCGCCCGCCACGACATCGAGCGACTGGTCGGCCACCGCGTTTACCTCGAACTCTTCGTCAAGGTCGAAGAGGACTGGCGCAACTCCCCGCGCGCCCTTCACGAGATGGGGATAGAAGAAGGGGGAAAGAAGGGAAGAGGGTAAAAGGGGAAGGGGGAAAGGAAGAAGGCGACTCGAAGCGCCTGCCGCGCGAAGGTTTCCGCCTCTTCCCTTGCCCCTCTTTCCCTTTTACCCTTTTCCCCCAGAAGTCTTTATGTGGTACGCACTCGATTTGACTCTCACGGCGCGGGCGCGCGAGGCGGTGGAGTACGCGCTGATGGAGGCGGGCGCGGGCGGGACTGAGTTGGCTGGCGAGGGGGGCGAGTTCGTCCGCGTGGCGGCTTACTTCGACGCGCCGCCGGAGGTCGAGCGCGTGCGCGAGGAGTTGCGCCGGGCGCTCGTCATCTACGGGCTCGACTCTTCGGACGTGCGCGAGCTGAAGCACCGCGAAGTCGAGGGGCGCGACTGGCTCGCCGAGTGGAAGAAAGGTTGGCGGCCTGTCGAGGCGGGCGAGCGGTTTCTCATCGCGCCGCCGTGGAGCGAGTTGGATGAAGGCGCGGCGGCGGGGCGCATCGTGATTCGCGTCGAGCCGGGGATGGCCTTCGGCACGGGGACGCACGAGACGACGCGCCTGTGCCTCGCCGCAATGGAGCGGCACTTCGCGGGCGGGAGTTTTCTCGACGTGGGGACGGGCACGGGGATTCTCGCCATCGCCGCCGCCAAACTCTCGCCGGGCGCGCGCGTCGAGGCTTGCGACACAGACCCTCTGGCCGTGGAGATCGCGCGCGAGAACGCGCGACTGAACGGCGTCGGCGAACGCATCGAGTTCCGCGCCGGTTCGGTCGGCGAGACGACTCAATCCGCCTCGCTCGTCTGCGCCAACCTGACGGCGGACGTGATTGTTCCGCTCCTGCCCTCTCTGCTCGGCGCGACCTGCGAACGGCTCGTCCTCTCCGGCATCCTCGAAACGCAGACCGAGTTCGTCACCTCGCGCCTCCGCGAACTCAACGTCAACGAAGTCGAAGTCACCCGCGACGGCGAGTGGGTCGCAATGGTCGTTTGATGACGCGCCGGAGATTCTATGCGCCGCCCGATGCTTTCGCGCCCGACGGCGCGGCGGTCGCGCTGTCGGCGGAAGAGTCCCGGCACTTGCGCGACGTGCTGCGGCTGCGGGCGGGCGACGAGGCGTTCGTCTTCGACGGCGAGGGGCGCGAGTTCGCGTGCGTGGTCGCGGAGGCGGGCGGGCGCAGAGGGGCGTCGGCGCGGCTCGAAGTGCGCGGGCGCGCGGAGCCGCAGAGCCCGGAGTCCAAGCTCCGGCTGACGCTCGGCGTCGCGCTCTTGAAGGGCGAGAAGTTCGACCTCGTCGTGCAGAAGGCGACGGAGTTGGGCGCGTCGCGCGTCTGCCCCGTCGTCTCGCGCCGCGCGGACGTGCGCCTGCGCGACGAGCGGGACACAGCCGCGCGCGTCGAGCGCTGGCGTCGCCTCGCGCTCGAAGCCGCCAAACAGTCTGGCCGCGCGCGCGTCCCCACGGTCGAGACGCCCGCGCCTTTGGAGAATTTCTTGAACGGCGAAGCGCGCGAAGAAGAAGCAGCGCGGCTCATGTTCGCCGAGCGCGGCGGCGTGAGCCTGAGCGAGTTCGTCAGAGGTAGTCACTTTGAATCCGCAGGCGGCGACAGAGAGGCGCGGCCCTCGTCCGTCGCGGCGCTCGTCGGGCCGGAAGGCGGTTGGGAGGCGGAGGAAATCTCGCTGGCCGCCGCGCGCGGCTGGACAATCATCACTCTCGGCGGTCGCACGCTGCGCGCCGAGACGGCGGCCATCACCGTCTCGGCGCTCCTCCAACACCTCTTCGGCGATCTGGTCTGAAAACTCGAAACCGAAAAACCGTCTCCTGTCACTTCCTTTTTTCTTTTGGCGGGAGCAGAATAATCGGGCGGGTGAAAAGGTGAAAACGCGGAGGCGTCGCCGGGCGTATTGAGGAGTGGGGGCGGAGGCCGGGAGGGCTTCCCCCATGAGGAGCAGAGGCGTATGGCTTACAGCAAGGAAGAGGCGGTCGAGGCGGCGCGGAAAGATTTGTCGGCGCGGCTCGGCGTCTCCGAATCCGAGGTCGCGGAAGAGTCGGTTGAGGAGGCCGACTTCCCGGACGCGGCGCTCGGCGCGGCGCTCGCGGGCGAGATGAGCGGGATGATGATGACGCCGGGCTGGCGCATCCGGCTGAAGGCCGCGGGCTCGTCTTACGAGTATCGCGCCAACCGGAATCAGCTCCGGCTCTACAAATTCAAAGGCGCGAATCACAAGATTTAATTTGGAGGCTGGCGGCTAGAGACTTGTCAGAGTCGGACTTTTAACCGGCCTCCAAATCTCAAGCCCCAAGTTTCTATCAAAGGAGTGGCAATGAACCGGCAGAACTTTCTGGGTCATTTGGCTCTGGCGTTGATGTTGATCGTGGTGGCGGTCTTCGTCGGGCAGTTGCGGCGCTGGGACTCGCAGAAGGAGCTTGTAGATGTCAGGCCGCGCGTCGTCGTTGAGTTAGAGCGCGAGCACGAGACGCTGGACAAGTCCTACGAGTTGGGCGAGCCGGAAGTGCTCGTCCGCTTCCGCGAAGGCGTCTCGGAAGAGCGCATCGCGGAGATCGTCTCAGGCTTCACCGACCGCGTCGAGGACGAGATTGAGGTGGTCGGCGGGCTCGTCGCCGTGGACAGTCTCGACAACGAGGATGCCTCACGGGTGGTCGCCGACTACAGCTCTCTGCCGGAGGTCGAGTACGTCGAGAAGAACGAGGAGATCAGGCTCCCGCCGATGGAGCGAGCGCGACCCGACGAGCGCTTCGCCTCGCCGCTGCCGGGCGGGCCGAACGACCCACGGCTCGCGGAGCAGTGGGCGCTCATCAACACCGGCCAGCGCGAGGGCAAAGAGCGCGCCGACATCAGCGCGCTCGGCGCGTGGGCCAAGACGCACGGGAACCGCAAGGTGGTCGTCGCCGTCTTGGACAGCGGCGTGGACTACACGCACCCCGACCTCTCCAACAACATGTGGGTGAGGCCCGACTCGCTCGACCCGTACTTCGACGAGCAACTCGGCGAGGTGGACGACGTGAACGGCTTCAGCGCGCTCGGAGAGGCGCGCGACCCGATGGACGAGAACGGCCACGGCACGCACTGCGCCGGAATCGTCGGCGCGGAGGGTGACAACGGCGAGGGCATCGCGGGCGTCAACTGGCAGGTCGAAATCATGCCGCTCAAATTCATGGGGGCGGGCGGCTTCGGGACGACGAAGGACGCCATCGAGGCCATCAACTACGTCATCGAGCGCAAGCGGGCGGGCGTCAACGTCCGCGTCATCAGCGCCAGTTGGGGCTCGCGGCAGAAGTCGCGCGCGCTCGGCGACGTGATCCGCAAGGCGGGCGAAGAGGGCATCATTTTCATCGCCGCCGCGGGCAACAACCATGAGAACGCCGACCGCTTCCCGCACTACCCTTCCGGCTACGACCTGCCGAACGTCGTCAGCGTCGCCGCCCTGAACCGCCGCGACGAGCTGGCCTCGTTCTCGAACTTCGGCCCCAAGAGCGTCCACGTCGCCGCGCCCGGCGCGGAAATTCTGAGCACCTGGCTGCGCGGCGATTACGAGGAGCATTCGGGGACTTCGATGGCGACGCCGGTGGTGGCGGGCGTCGCGGCCCTCATCCTCTCGGTCGAGCCCGACCTCTCGGTCGAGGAGTTGAAGAAGCGTTTGATGGATTCCGTTGACAAGCTCGACACGCTGCAAGGCAAGGTCGCCTCCGCCGGTCGCGTCAACGCCGCCCGCGCCGTCGGCGCGACGAAATAAGAGAAGGGGTCAAAGGCGAAAAAGCAAAAAGGGAAAGGGGAAGAGCGAACCTCTCAAGTGTCGCTCTTCCCCTTTCCCTTTTTGCCTTTGACCCTCTTGTCTTACCGCGCTCTGCCGCGCTCGACTTGCAGATTGTTCGTCACGGAGAAGACGCCGGGCACGCCGAGCGCACGGAGGCGCGCGAGGCGGCTGTCGCCTTCGGTCGCGACGACGCCTTCGAGCGTCACGTGGCCGCGATTAACGACGATGTGGATGGAAGGATTCACCCCGCGCCCGTAGCGGAAGAGCGGGCTGTTCCAGCCGAAGAGCGCGCGGTAGGTGCGCGCGCGAATCGAGTCGTCGAACGAAGAGAGCGGCAAGACCTCGATGCGGTTGACGACCCTCTCGACGCCCGCGAGCCGCGAGACGCGCCGCTCGGCGTCGCTACGCGTGCTCGGCCTGACGACCTGCCCGTAGAGCGTCACGGTGTCGCCCTCGACCTGATACATCAGGTTGTCGAAGACGCCGTAGTAAGGCAGCGTCACCAACTCCTTCCGAACCTTCTTCTCCAACTGCTCGCGCGTGGCCGCCTGCTCTGTTTTCACGTCGGCGGGCGCGGCCACGGCGGACGAGGCCGCGATGAGAATGGCGGCCACGAAAACCATGATTTTGTGCGTGATTTTATTCATCTTTTTAACCCCTTAAAAGCCTTTCCCTGTTCATGAATTTAGATGAAACGGCGTCGCGCCGAGTTGCAACGCCGAGCCCTCGCGGCGCGGTTTCCCTTGCGCTCGGAGCGGCGGGCACGATAAAAAGTGTGGCGAAATTCCAGCCGTCAGCATGCACCGAGGACATTCATAAAATGAGCGCGTCAACATCCACGAAAGACACGAGCCCCACGCCCGAACTCGACCAGCTTTGCATCAACACCATCCGCACTCTTTCGCTCGACGCCGTGCAGCGGGCCGAGTCCGGTCATCCGGGACTTCCGCTGGGGGCCGCGCCGATGGCCTACGTCCTCTGGACGCGCTTTCTGCGTCACAACCCTCGGAACCCGAAGTGGCAGGGGCGTGACCGCTTTCTGCTCTCCGCCGGGCACGGCTCGATGCTGCTCTACTCGCTTCTGCACCTCACGGGCTACGACCTCCCGCTCGAAGAGCTGAAGCGCTTCCGGCAGTGGGGCTCGAAGACGCCGGGCCACCCCGAAAACTTTCTCACGCCGGGCGTCGAGATTACGACCGGGCCGCTCGGACAGGGCTTCGCCAACGGCGTCGGCCTCGCCGTCGGCGCGGCGCACCTCGCGAGCCGCTTCAACCGCCCCGGCTTCCCGCTCATTGATTCGCACATCTACTCCATCGTCTCCGACGGCGACCTGATGGAAGGCGTCGCCGCCGAGGCCGCCTCGCTCGCCGGTCACTTGAAGCTCGGCAATCTGATTTACCTCTACGACGACAATCAAGTGACCATCGAGGGCTCCACCTCGCTCGCCTTCTCGGAGGACGTGCCGCGCCGCTTCGAGGGCTACGGCTGGCACACGCTGACGGTCGAAGACGGCAACGACCTCGACGAGATCGAGCGCGCCATCCGCGCGGCGCAGGAAGTGACCGACCGCCCCTCGCTCATCTCCGTCAAGACCATCATCGGCTTCGGGATGCCGACGCAAGGCACGCGCAAGGCGCACTCCGACGCGCCCGGCGCTGAAGCCGTCAAGGCGACCAAACGCGCGCTCGGCTGGCCCGAAGATGAAGAGTTCCATATTCCCGATGAAGCGCTCGCGCACTTCCGCGCGGCGGTCGAGCGCGGCGAGAGTTTAGAGGGCGAGTGGAACACTCTGGTCGAGAGTTACGAGCGGGAGCACGAAGAGCTTGGCCGCGCGTGGCGCGAGACGATGAGCGGCCAACTGCCGGAAGGCTGGGAAGCGCATCTCCCCTCGTTCGAGAACGCGAAGGCGGGGGCGACGCGCGTTGCGAGCGGCGAGGTTATCAACGCGCTCGCGCCGCATCTGCCGATGCTCGTCGGCGGCTCGGCAGACCTCGGCCCGTCGAACAACACCGACATCAAAGACGGCGGGAGTTTTCAGCACGGCTCATACGAAGGACGCATCATGCACTTCGGCGTGCGCGAGCACGCGATGGGCGCGGTGATGACGGGCATGAGCCTGAACGGCGGGCTCATCCCCTTCGGCGGCACGTTCATGTGTTTCTCCGATTACATGAAGCCCGCCGTCCGCCTCGCCGCGCTTTCGGAAGTGCAGGTCATCTACGTCTTCACGCACGACTCCATCGGCCTCGGCGAAGACGGCCCGACGCACCAGCCCGTCGAACAGCTCGCGGGCCTGCGCGCCATCCCGAATCTTTACGTCATCCGCCCGGCGGACGTGCACGAAGTCCGAGAGGCTTGGCGCACCGCCATCCTCCGCCGCGACGCGCCGACCGCGCTCATCCTCACGCGCCAGAAAGTGCCGCTCCTCGACCGCCAGAATCTTTACGCCTCCGCCGAGGGCGCGCGGCGCGGCGCTTACACGCTCGCCGAAGCCACGGACGACACAGGAGAGAAAGCGACGCCGCGCCTCATCATCCTTGCGACGGGTTCGGAAGTCTCGCTCGCGCTCGAAGCGCGTGAGGCTTTGCAGCAGGAGGGCACGCCCGCGCGCGTCGTCTCGATGCCCTGCTGGGAGTTGTTCGAGGAGCAGGACGCCGATTATCGAGAGAGCGTCATTCCCTCTTCCGTGACGGCGCGGCTCGGCGTCGAGGCGGGCGCGCGGCTCGGCTGGGACAGGTACGTCGGCTCTGCCGGAGACGTTCTCTGCCTCGAACGCTTCGGCGCGTCCGCCCCCGGCGACGTGGCGCTCCGCAAACTCGGCTTCAACGTCGAGAACGTCGTCTCCCGCGCCCGCGCGCTGTTGAAGTAAGACCGCCGTGAATAGTTAAAGACGAGTCCTTCTCTACCACGATTGATAACTCAACGGTCACGGCCTCGACCTCTTCCACGATTGACGATTGCAGACAATGGCAACTGAAACCATGCGGGCCGTCAGAATCGTGACGGGCGGGTTGGAGGTCGCCGAGGTCGAGAGGCCGAGGGCGGAGGCCGACCGCGTGCTTGTGCGCGTCGGCGCGGCGGGGCTGAACCGCGCAGACCTTTTGCAGCGACGCGGGCTCTATCCCGCGCCGCAAGGGTCGCCCGCAGACATTCCGGGCCTTGAGTTCGCGGGCGAGGTCGAGCAGTTGGGCGCGGACGCGCGCGCGTGGCAAGTCGGGCAGAGGGTCTTCGGCATCACGGCGGGCGGGGCGCAGGCCGAGTATGTGGTCGTGCCCGAAAGTCATCTCGCGGAAATCCCGCAGGGGCTCGGATGGACGGAGGCCGCCGCCGTGCCCGAAGTCTTCATCACGGCGCACGACGCGCTGTTCACGCAGGCGCGGCTTGAGATGGGCGAGCGCGTGCTCGTCCACGCCGCGGGCTCCGGCGTGGGGACGGCTGCCGTGCAACTGGCGCGCGCGGCGGGCGCGGGCGCAATCTACGGCACGGCGCGGACGGCGGAGAAACTGACGAGGGCGCGCGAGTTCGGGCTCGATGAAGGAGTCGCTGTCGGGGACGACCCGCGCGTCTTCGCCGAGGCGGTGCGCGGTTGGACGCGAGGCGAGGGCGTGAACGTCTTGCTCGATCTGGTCGGCGGCTCGTATCTGGAAGCGAACCTCGAAGCGCTCGCGCCGCGCGGGCGGCTCCTCCACGTCGGCACGCTCGGCGGCTCGCGCGCGCCGCTCGACATCAGGCAGTTGATGGGCAAGCGTTTGAAACTCATGGGGACAGTCCTCCGCGCGCGCTCGACGGAAGAGAAGGCCGCCGCCGTCCGTCGCTTCGCCGCCCACGTCGTCCCGCTCCTCGCCGCCGCGCGCGTCCGCCCCGTCGTCGAAGCCGTCTTCCCGCTCGACCAAGTGAGCGCCGCCTACGAGCGCCTTGAGTCGAATCAGACCTTCGGGAAAGTCGTCTTAGAAATGATGAAGGCGGAACGATGAATGATGAACTAAAACAACCTGTCTTTCAGTTCATCGTTCCGCGTTCCGCCTTCCGCGTTTCCTCACAGCTTGTCACCCACCGCCGTATTTGAGAGAATGAGTCGTGATCTTATACAACGTAGCGACGCGCCCCGCCGGTTTTGATGTTTCCAAGGAGATTGTAAGAGTGAGAGCGGAACTGGAGCAACTGATCGCCTTACAGAAGAACGACACTCACATACGCAGACTACAGGCCGAGTTGGACGCCATCCCGCAGAGGCGCGCTGAGATCGAAAAGGAGTTCGATCAGCGCGCCTTTGAAATTAAGGCCGTCGAGACGCAGCGCGACGCGGCGCATGACGCGCGCCTCCGGCTCGACGCCGAGATGGCCGAGCAGCGCACGCGCGCCGAGAAGGCCGAGCGCGACTTGATGTCCTCGACCAACTCGAAGGCTTACGAGGCCGCCATCCGCGAGGCCGACGCCGCGCGCAAGCACATCTCCGAGCTTGAGACGAAGATGCTCGAACAGATGGAGAGCCTCGAAGGGGCGGAGAAGACTCTGGCCGAGCGCGAGCCCGAAGTCGCGCGCCTGCGCGCCGAGCACGACGCGGCGCTCGTCGCCTTCGGCGAACAGACCGACCGGCAGACCGAGGAGCTGGCGACTTTACGCGCCGAGCGCGAGCGGCTCATCGCCGAACTCCCGCCCGCGATGAAGAGCCTCTACAACCGCATCAGCTCGCGCATCCGCGACGGCGTCGCCGTGGCCGAGGCGCGCAAGAACTCCTGCTCGGCCTGCTTCATGTCGCTGCGGCCTGAGATGATGGCGAAAATCCGGCGCGGCGACGAGATCATCACCTGCGATAATTGCAGCCGCATCCTCTATTACGTCCCCGCCGAACAGGCGCAGACCACGACGCCCTGACTGAAGTTTGAAGCGGTTCTGAATCGCGCGGCCCGCCGTTTGTTTGCGAACAGACGGCGGGCCGTTGCGCACGCCGGCGCGGCGCGGAAGAGCTTGTCGGACAAAGGGGCTTTGAGGGAATGTCGAGCGCGGAGGCTGCAATTCAACGGGACACGGGCGCGGGCGCGGTGCGCGGAAGTGTTACACGCGGGCGGCGCGCGCGGTGGTGGCTGCGGCGCGGCTCGAAGGGCCGCTTCCGCTACGAGACCGCCGACGGCCAACGCGTCACCGACGAGGCGGCCTTAGAGCGCATCCGCTCGCTCGCCATCCCGCCCGCGTGGCGCGAGGTGCGCGTCTCGCCCTCGTCGCGCAGCGAGCTGCAAGCCATCGGCAGAGACACTTCGGGGCGCGTGCAGCGCGTCTATCATCCGTCGTTCGTCGCCCGGCGCGCGCGGCGCAAGTACGAAAAGATCGAGCGCTTCGGAGAGCTTCTGCCCGCGCTCCGTCGCCGGACGAACGAGGACATTGCGCGCGAAGGCTTGGGCAAAGAACGCGTCCTCGCCGTCGTCGTCCGGCTCATCAACGACCTCTACTTCCGCGTCGGCTCCGAAGAGAGCGTCCGCCGTTACCGCACCTTCGGCGTGACGACCCTCCGCAACCGTCACTTCGAGGTCAAGAGCGGCGGACGCCTCGTCTTCGACTTCGTGGGCAAGCACCACGTCGAGCACCGGCGCATCCTCGTGGACGAAGAGCTGGCCGCCTTGATGCAGGAGATCAAGGCGCTCAAGGGCTGGAAGCTCTTTCAGTACGTCGGCGAGGACGGGCGCAAGCGGCCCGTCACGGCGCGCGACGTGAACGACTACATCAAGGCGGCGACCTCGCCGGAGTTCTCGGCCAAAGACTTTCGGACGTGGGGCGGGACTCTGCTGGCCGCCGTCGAGCTGGCCGAGATCGGCTGCTGCGAGGACGAGAGGCAAGTCAAAAACAATCTCGTCCGCGCCGTCCGGCACGTCGCCGACCACCTCGGCAACACGCCCGCCGTCTGCCGCAACTGCTACATCCACCCGTCGGTCTTGGAAGCCTACGCCGAAGGCCGCACGCTCGAAAGCTTCCGCCCGCGCCGAGCGCGCCGCATCGCGCGCCAGCAGCCCGAACACGACCCGGAAGAGGTGGCGCTCCTCAAGCTCCTGCGCGCACGCAAGAACGGCGACGCCGCCGCACAGAAAAAGAGCGGCGCTTGAGAACGCGAGAGGCCGCCGAGCTTTGCTCTCCTCGACGGCCTCTGTCTCTTTGTTGTCTCGAAACTTCTTTACGACCCGGCGACGGCGGCGGTCGGCGCTCTCTCCAACTCCGGCTTGGAAAATTCCTTCAACATCTTCCACAAGAGAACCACGCTGCCGTCAAAATCTTTCCGCACGACGCGGAAGGCGACGAGCACGTCCGACGTGCGATAGTTGATCGAGCGCAGCGCGTAAGTGTTGTCGAGGACGACCGGGAGACTTTTCAGATACGTCCACTTCCCGTCTTTGTATCCCTCGTAGCCGAACTGCTGCTTGGCCTTGCGCGCCTCCGGCTCGACCGAAGGAGTCTTGTAGGCGACCATGAACCCCAGAGACTCGGTCGCGGTCGTGACGCCTTCGAGCGGGACGTTCCCCAGATTGACGAGGAAGCCGAAGTCCACCCCGGCAAAGCCGACGCTGAAATTGTCCTGCTCCAGTTGGATGTCCGAGCCGTAGCCGTACTCGTGCGTCAGGCGCTTGAAGGAGTAGTACGCGCCCCCGCCGCGCGTGGATAATTTCCCCTCCCAACGGTCGCGCGGCAGAAGCCTGATGAGTCCCGTGCCCGGCTCCGCCAGAAACTCGGCGTAAGCCTCGCCGTCCTCGCGGGACGTGGAGAGTAAAATTGCCTCCCGCGCCTTGATCTGCTCGCGCAGAGACTCGATCTCGGCGGCGGCCTGCGCGCGGTCTGGCGTCTGGCCGAAGGTGACGGGCGTGAGTGAGCAGAGCACGGCGACCGCAGCGAAGGCGAAAAGTATGCGTCTCTTCATAGCGACACCTCGGAAGTGTTAAGCGGACGGTGAACCGAGCGGGGAGATGTTTTGGACGACGGAGACGGCGCTGATGTTAGTCCACGGCAACGCGCAAGGCAAGAGTTTTAGCGAAAGCCCTCCGCCCAAAGCCGCCGCCGCGCCCGTGCAAGCCTCTCAGTAATGCTGGCTCGTCTTTCTCGCTCCCTTGCCCCGGCCCTTCTTGCCTCGCTTCCTTTCGTCCACGCCCTTGAGCGAGGCGAGCGGCCAGAGCCGGTGCTCGATCTCGGCGAGCCCCGCGCCGACGACCGCCTCGATGACCTCCTGCGAAGACTTGTAAGCGGGCGCGGCTTCGTCCAAAGGCACGCGCCCGTCGGTGTTGACGACGACGCCCGCCTCTCTGTACTCGTCGTCAATCGCGCGTTGCGAGAGCGTGCGCGTCGCCTCGCCGCGCGAGAGCCTTCGGCCCGCGCCGTGGTTGACCGAGTAGCCGCTGTTCAAAGCGCCTTCCAGAGGCCGCAGGATGTAACTCCAATCCTTGTTGCTGCCCGGTATCAAAACCGGATGGCCGGTCTGCTCCCAGTGCGTCCCTTCGAGCGCCGGGTGCCCGGCGGGGAAGGCGCGCGTCGCCCCCTTGCGGTGTACCCAGACCTCTCCGAACTCCGGGTGCTGCTCCTTCTGGACGAGGTTATGGCTGATCTCGTAAATCAGTTCGAGGTCTGCGCCGAAGACCTCGCGGAACGCCTCGGCGACCTGCTCGAAGATGACGAGGCGGTTGAGGATGGCGTAAGTCCCGCCCGCCGCGACCGCGTTCTGGTAATCGCGGTAGTGGCGGGAATCGGGCGTGAAGTAGCCGAGGTCAATGTCCTTAATCTCCGACGGACGCTCCTCGCGCGCCATCTCGAAGTAGTTCGTCGCGAGCCCGTGGCCGAAACCCCTGCTCCCCGTGTGGACTTGCAGAAAGAGCGTCCCCGTCTGCTCGGAGCGCTGCAACTCGATGAAGTGGTTCCCGCCGCCGAGGCTCCCCAACTGGTCGCGCCCGCGCTCCGGCCTCCCCTTCCCGCCCCACGGAATCCGCCACCCGTCGTCCACCGGGATGCGATGCCGCTCGGCCCGGCTGCGGTCGAACGTCGCCCCGTACTTCTCGACGTAATACTCCGCGCCGCCCCGCACGAGGTTCTGAAACTCTTCCTCCGACAGATTCCCCAGACGCTTGCTCTTCCCCCCGAACCCCATGTCCACCCGCCCCATCACTGCCCGGTTGAACTCCAACCTCTTCTCCGCCGTCGCCGCCTCCGCCTCCACCTCCGACCGCGCCGACATCATCCCGCAGCCGATGTCGTAGCCGACCGGCCCCATCGCAATCGCGCCTGCGGCGGCGTCGGTGATGAGGACGCAGCCGACGGGGACGCCGTAGCCGTAGTGGGTGTCGGGCGTGATGACGACCATGCGGACGCCGGGGAAGCGGGTGGCGTTGACGATCTGGCGGTAGAGGATGTCCTCGGCGTTCTCCAGAAGCGTCGGCGTGAGGAAGAGGCGGACGGGGACTTCGCCCGTGTCTTCGGTCTGCAACTCGTAGAAGCCCGCGCCGTGCCAGCGCGCGAGGTGTTTCCAGTTGTGCGCGTTCCTCAGTTCCTTCGCCACCTTCAGCGCCTTCGCGTCCGCGTTCTGTTCGCTCACTTGAAACCCTCCCGGTATCGTTTGAATTTCGCCGCCCGATTATAGAGGCTTGCCGAGGTCGAAGTAAGCGCGGTAGCGCGGCGAGCCGTCGCGTTCGAGGTAGTACATGAAGCGCTTCTGCGTTTCGTCAATGCGCATCGTCCAGACGTTGGTCTTCGCTTCGGGGATGAGGTTGGCGGTGAAGGCGTCCGCCGGGAAGCGCTGCTCGCTCGCGTTTCCGTCCTTCGACGCGTGGCCGCCGTAGTTGGTCACGCGGTCGGGCGTGCCGTCTTCGTGCCGGTGGTCGTGTTTGAAGAGCAGGCCGTCCGGCGTCATCGTCAAGACCCACGTCCGCGAGCGGTCTTCGCCGACGAGGAAGGGGATGCGTATCTCGCGCTCGCCGCACGTCTCGACGTGCATCAAGAGGCGCTTCCCGGCCAGAGGGTGCGCGGGGTCTGGCGGGAAGTCGGTCGCGCCCTCGAACTTCCGCCCGCAGAGTTTCTTCATGTTCTTGAAGAACTCCTTCTGCGCCTCGACGCCCCGCCCGTCTGCGCCGCCCGCACCGCCGAAAGAAAACAGTTGCGTCGCCAACAGGACGCAGGCCAGCAAGATTTTCATCAACTCCTCTCCTTCGCCCGACGCTCGACGTAAACTCTCGCCGACTGTGAGACCTTCCGCCTTGTC
>DASTQX010000432.1:0-13643 GCA_035761505.1 Pyrinomonadaceae bacterium | reverse complement strand
CCCCTTCGGGGGCTTTCTGCTAGGCGGCTGTTACGGCTTCGGCGTCGTCTTCAAGACGGGCGGCGTGGCGCGCGGGATGTCGTCTTCGAGGATGGGCGCGAGTGCGTCGGACTGGTCGCGCGTCTGCAATTTGGGCGGGCCGCCGCCGAGCACGGGCGGGAGTCTGGGGCGGGGTATCTTGACGGTGGCGATGGCGTCCGTGCGTTTGAGGATGGTGCCGCCCCGGCCCGCGACCCAAGCGGCGGAGCCGCCGTGGTAGGCCGCGCCGAAGAGCGACGAACTCGTGATGGAATTCTGCGGCTCCCAAGTCTCGCCGCCGTCTTTGGTGTGCAGCACGCGCCCCTGATCGCCGACCACGAGCGCGTCTTCGCGCCCCGCCGCCGCCACCGAGTAGAGACTGATCTGGAAGCCCGCCTCCTGATCCTTCCACGTCGCGCCGCCGTCGTCGGTGCGGAGGATGAGCCCGCGCTCGCCGACCGCCCAGCCGCGCACGGCGTCGGCGAAGGCGACGCCGAAGAGCCACTCCTTCGCGTTCAACTCGACGTGGAGCCACGTCTCGCCGCCGTCTTCGGTGCGCAGGACGGTGCCGTTCGCGCCGACGGCGACGGCGTGTTTGGCGTCGGCGAAAGAGACGGCTTCGAGCCAGTTCTGCGTCTCGGACTTTTGCAGGTGCCACGTCTCGCCGCCGTCGTCGGTGCGAAGTATCCGCCCGCGCGCGCCGACGGCGAGGCCCGTCTTCTCGTCGCCGAAGTGGACGCCGAAGAGGTCTTCGCTCGTCTCGATGATGGCCTTCGTCCACGTCAGGCCGCCGTCGGTCGTGCGCAGGATTGTCCCCTTCTCGCCGACGGCGTAGCCGCGCGCCTCATCAACGAAGAAGACGCCGTTCAGCCGCGCCGTCGTCCCTGAGAAGCGGAGCGTCCAGCGCTTGCCGCCCGAAGAGGTGTAGAGGACTCGGCCCTTCGAGCCGACGGCCCAGCCTCTCTCTTCGTCAAGGAAGAAGATGTCCGCGAGGTCGTCGCGCCCGCCTTCGGTCAAGCGCCGCCACTCGATGCCGCCGTCGTCGGTGCGCAGGATGAGTCCGTCGCGCCCGGCGGCCCAGCCCGTGTTCTCGTCGGCGAAGTGAATGGCGGCGAGCCGTGGGCGCGTCTTGACGCTCACCGGGAACCAAGTCACGCCGCCGTTACCCGTCGTCAGGACTTGCCCCTCGTCGCCCGTCACCCAGCCGTGTTGCTCGTCGGTGAAGAAGACCGAGAGGAGGTCTGAGCGGAGATAAGCGTCAACGGTCGCCCAAGTGTCGCCGCCGTCTTCGGTGCGGACGATGAGCCCGCCGAGGCCCACGGCGACGGCCCTCTTTGAAGAGCCCGCGAAGGCGACGCTGGTGAAGGGAAGTCCGGTCGAGACGGCGCGCGCGTTCCAAGTCGCGCCGCCGTCGTGCGTGACGATGAGCGTGCCGTCCGCGCCGACCGCCGCGCCCGTCCGCAAGTCGGCGAAGGCCACCGAGTAGAGGTGCGCGCGCACGCCCGACTTCTGCGCCGCCCAAGTCTTGCCGCCGTCCGAGGTCTTGACGATCTGCCCGTAGCTGCCGACCGCCCAGCCGTGCAGAGCGTCCGCCGCGAAGGCCACCGAGTAGAGATGATCTTTGACGCCCGTCTGCCGGACGAGCCAGCGCCGCCCGCCGTTCTGCGTCAGGAGCGCCTGCCCGCGCGACCCGACGGCGACCGCCGTCTTCTTATCCTTCACGAACAACCCGTAGAGCGGGACGGGCGTGTTCGAGCGTTGCTCCTCCCAGCGATAGCCGCCGTCCTTCGTGTGCAGGATGACGCCGTCCGCGCCGACCGCCCACCCCGTCAGCTTGTCCGCGGCGAAGCGCACCGCAAAAATCGCATTCCCCTGCGGCAGAGGGTTCTGCCACAGCCACGCGCGCTGCCCCGCCTGCCGCGCCGGAACTGAGGCGGCGGGCGCGCACACCACGGCGACGAGCGCGAGGCAGAGGAGCGTCGCGCACAGTCTCGTCCGTGTTGGCTTGGTGGTGAACATAAAACGGGCTTGCCGGGCGGGAGATTTTAGCTTGAACGGCTCTTGAGTGCCTAACGGCGCGGGGAAGTCCCGGCGCGGCGGCGTCGGCGAGAGACTTTGAACGCGACGATTATGTCCTGCATCATCGCGGGCGCGGACGACCATGTGCCGTACCGGATGGGCTCCCTGATCCGCAGGGAGAGCGCGTCGTAGAGCGCCCGCACCCTTTCCTCTTCATATGCCACCGCCGCCTCCGGAAGCTCCGGAAGTTGCGCGAAGCAGCCCTCTTCGATCTCGTGCCCGAAGTCTAAGGCTCCCGCCCCCTTCTCGATGTTCCGCCGCGCCTCGTCGTTTAAGAGCATATACGAGACGGCGCAGCGCCCGCCCGGCTTCAGCACGCGCGCAATCTCCGACAGATAGTTTTCCATGTCGCGCGGCAGCATGTGCGTGAAGACGCTGATCAGGAACACGAGGTCGAACGAATCGTCTCCGTAAGGGAAGCGGTACTCGGACGCCTTGCGCGCGCCCGTCGGGTTGTATCTCTCGTTCCGCACGTCCGCGAGGCTGAAACGGAAATTCGGGTGTCGGGGCGTGATGTTCTCCTGACACCAGCGGACGGCGTCGGGCATGATGTCGAACCCGTCGTAAGAGCGGACGTGGCCGATGAGCGGGACGGCGTTCCTGCCGATGCCGCAGCCGACATCGAGCACCGACTCGTCCGGCTTCAGCCCGCACTCCTCGACGAGGAAACCCCGCAAGCCCTCGCCCTCGGCCTTGAAGTCGAGGTCGGGGCTGGTAATCCAGTGCCACATCCGTTTGGGAGGCGTGAGCGGGTCGCGGCGGCCCGTCCAGACTTCGAGCCTGTCGTGGGCCGCGTGGTACAACCTGCGAGCCGGCGGTGTGAGGGGTTCGGGGATGAGCTTCTTGATGACTTCTTTGAGGCCGCTCATGCAGGAGGTGAGACTCCTTTTGAGATTTCAACGGCACGATAGCATAACGCGGCGTCGCCGCCTAAGCATCCGGCGCGCGGCGGCGGCGGGACTCGTCAGCCGGAAGATTTTTCGCTCATCATCGCGGTGGCCTCGGCGAGGATTTCTTCGTCCGCGCGTCCGAGGGCGGCGATGCGGCGGGCGGCGAGGTCAACGGCCTCCTGCGCGGCGTGACCGGCGTGGCCCTTAATCCACTCCCACTCGACGCGGTGCTTTTGGGCGGCCCGGTCGAGCCGCGCCCACCACTCCGGGTTCGTCTTGCGGCGGAAGCGCCCGCACATCGTCTCGACGACGTAGCGCGAATCACTCAGGACGCGCACCCGGCACGGCTCGGTCAACTGCTCAAGGCCGATGGCGGCGGCGGCAATCTCCGCCTGCTGGTTCGTCGCCGCGCCCAGATACTCGCCGAAGGCCCGCCACACTTCACGGTATCCAAGGAGCGCGACCGCCGCCGCGCGCGGCGCGCCCTGCCCGTTGCCGAGGCTCGAACCGTCGCAATAAATGAGAACGTCTTTCAAAAGATAAGGAGAGGGGAGAAGAGGAAGAGGGAAAAAGGGTAAAGGGGAAGGGAAGAAAAACTCCGCCGACCTCACTCGTCCTGTTCCTCTTCTCCTCTTCCCCTTTTTCCCTTTTCCCCCTTCCTTCTATGCTGCTTCCCCGACGCCCGCGCGCGCGACCGGGACGACGTGGTCAACGGCCTCCTCGAAGGTGTCGTCGTGCGAGATGACGAAGAGTTGGTCGAAGTCTCGCACCTGCCCGATCTGCTGCGCGAGGCGCTCGCGGCGCTCGGCGTCCATGTTGACGGTCGGCTCGTCGAAGAAGGCGACGCGGATGTCGGAGAGTTGCTTGAGCAGCGCGAGCCTGACGGAGAGCGCCGCCACCATCTGCTCGCCGCCGGAGAGGTTGATGAAGGAGCGTTCGTGCCCCGCCTCTTCGAGCACGATGTCGTAGTCCTTCGACCAGCGCAGCGCGCGGCCCCCCTCGCCCGTGATTTCGCGGAACAGTTGATTGGCCTCAATCGAGATGTTGTAGAGATAACTCTCCGTGACGAGCGGCCCGGCTTTCTTCAGGATGTCGCGGATGAAGTCGGTCGCGTCGTAAGTCTCCTTCAGGCGGTCAATGGCGAGCAGTTCCTTCTGCCACGCGGCGCGCACCTCTTCGAGCCGCGCGATCTCGGAGGTGAGCGACGCCTCGCGCTCGCGCGCCGCTTCGAGTTGCGCCGAAGTCGAAGCGACGCCCGCGCCCGCCGTCGTGAGCGCGACGCGCTCCGCCGCGTGGCGCTGGCGGTCGTAAGCCGAGAGCGCCTTCTCGTACTCGGCGCGGCGCTCTTCGGCTTCGCGGCGGGCCTGGGCCGCGCGCGCCTCGGCTTCCTTCGCTTCGGCCTCTCGGAGCGGAAGCGTCGTGGCGAGGGATTTGGATTCGAGGTATTCGCCGTAAGCTTCGGTCGTGCGCTCGCGCTCGGCGGTCGCGGAAGACCATCGCGCGTCGAAGGTCGAGAAGGTCTGTAACTGCGCGTCGAGCGCGGCCTGTTGTTGGCGTAAAGTTTCGAGCGCGTCGTTCGCGCCCTGCGCCTCGCGCCGTAAATCGTCTTCGCGCGCGGCCTCGGCGCGGAGGGCGGCGGCGCGACCGCGCGGGTCGTTCAGCTCGCGCAGGCGGCGCTCGACCTCCGAGGCGTCGCGCGCCAGCGCTTCGCCCGCTCCGGCGGCGGCGGCCACTTGCTCGCGCTCGTCCTTGCGGCTGCGGCCCTCGTCCTCGATCTCTTTGAGGCGCGCGCGCAAGGGCTCCAGCTCGGCGTAGCGCAGGGCGTCTTCGCGCGCGTTGATGAGGACGCCGCTGACTCCGATCATCTCGGCGCGGAGGCGGTCGCGCAGTTCCACGTCGGCGTCGGTCAAGGCGTCGAGTTCCGCGTCCACGCGCGCGAGCGCGGCTTCACGCTCGGCGAGCAATTCGCGCTCGCCGGTGAGCCGGGTGCGCGTGCCCTCGAAGCGGGCGGCCATCTTCTCGGCCTCTCGCGCGGCGCGCACGTCCTTCGCGAGACGCGCGCTCTCGACCTCGACCGAGGCGAGTTGCGTGCGGCTCGTCTTGAGCTGTTCGGAGAAGTGATCCTCGAAGGTGCGGCCCTCGGCGGCGAGGTTCATGCAGGGCTCGTTGAGGATGGGGCAGACGCCGCCTTTGGCGTTCTCGCCCGCGCGCTCGTCGTGTTCGATGGCGGCGCGGAGCGCGGCGGCCTTGTGCGTCAACTCGCGCTCGCGCGTTTCGAGCGCCGGGAGCGCGCGCGCCGCCGCCGAGCCCTGTTCCAGTTCGCGCGTCTCGCGCTCTAAGGCCGAGACGCTGCGGCTCAGGCGCTCGACTTCGCGCGCGGTCTCGTGTCGCTGGCCGGTGAGGTGCTTGCGCGCCGTGAGCGCCTGCTCGATTTTGCTGAGGTGCGTCTCGATGCCGAGCCGCTCGCTCTCAAGCCTTTCGGCTTCGGCTTGCGCGCCCGCCAGACTTTCGGTCGCGCGCACGCGCTTCGAGGTTTCGGAGTGCTGGCGGCGCAGAGCTTCGAGTTGCTGGTCGAGACGCGCGAGCCGTTCCTGCGCGGCGCGCGCGTGCGCGAGGAGGTCTCGGAGTCGCTCGCGCTCGCGCTCCAAATCTTCCTGCGCGGCGATGTCGGGGCCGAGTGCTTCTAAGGCTTCGCGCGCGCGCGCGGCCCTCTGGAGCGCTTCTTCGAGGCGGCGCACGTCCGACTCGGCGGCGGCCACCATGCGCGCCGCGTCGGCGGCTTCGGCGCGGAGGCGGTCGCGCTCGGCGCGTTCGGTTTCGAGCGCGCGCAAAAGTTCGAGCGCCGACAGGTGCGCGCGGTAATCCGCTTCGGTCGCGCGCAGCCGTTCGCCCGCGCGCCGCGCGGCTTCGAGGCCGGTGAGCAGATCGCTCAGGCGGCGCTCGGCGGAATCGCGCTCGACTTCGAGGCGGTCGGCCACGGCGCGCGTCTCGCCCACGCGCCGCTCGGCCTCGTCCATCTCGGCGACGACGCGCTCGCGCTCGCGCACCTCCTGCTGCAAACGCGCGAGCGAAGAGGAAAGCTCTTCCGCTTTCTCACGCGCGGCGGCGTGCTCAGCCGTCAACTCGTCGTAGCGCGCAAGCTGCGCCTCGGCTCCGCTCAGACGCCCGCGCGCCTCGGCGATGCGCTCGTTGATGAGGGTCACGGTGTCTCGCAGGCGGTCGGCTGATTCGCGGTACTCCTCGACTTTGAGGAGGCGGTCGAAGGCGGCCTTGCGCTCGCCGGGCGAGCGGAGAAAGTCGGTCGTGAACAAGCCTTGCGGCACGCCGATGGCCGAGCGGAAGAGCGCGCGCAAGTCCGTCCCCGGCTCGACGCCCAAGTGGAGGTCGAGGAACTTGCGCACGTCGGCCTTGCCGGTGGCGAGCTTCTGTTTCAACTCCGGGTCATAGATGTAGTAGCCGCTCCCCGTGTCTCGATAGACCATGTAGAGCCGCTCGTCGAGGTCGTCTTGGAAGGTGACGCGCACGCTCCCGCGCTTCGCGCCGCGACGGAGGAAATCGTCCTTGCTGTAGTCGAGCACGTCGAAGAGCGTCCACGCGATGGCTTCGAGCAGAGTGGTCTTGCCCGCGCCGTTCGGCCCGACAATCGCGGTCGTCCCGCGCTCGAAGTCGAAACTCCGGCTCTCGTATGACTTGATGTTTTCCAGCTCGACGCGTGTGACGTGCATGTTCCGATTTTAGATTTTAGATTTTGGATTGGCGCTTGAAAGAGATTGTCTCGACATCGTTGGAGCCAACTGTAACAAAGCGCCAATCCAAAATCCAAAATCGGCAATCCAAAATCGTCAGAGGTCTTCGACGCGGAGTTTGGTGTCGGCGTCCTTCCAGGCGCTTTCAAACTCTCGGCGGACGAGTTGCGATTCGTAGAGCTTGCCCTGCGCCTTGAGGCTCTCGGAGAGGCCGAAGAGCGAGCGACCGTTGCGGCGGTTGCGGCGGAGGTCTTCGCGGAAGACGCGCTCGGCCTCGGCGTGCTCGCCGAGAGCCAAGAGCGCGCCGCCGAGTGATTCGCGCGACAGAGGATGATACCAGCCGGGCGGCTCGTCGTAGGCGAGGGCGTCCTCGGCGGCGACGGCGCGGCGCAGGTGTTCGACCGCGGCCCGGCGGTCGCCGCGCGCCGCGCCGAGGCGCGCGTTAAGGAAGTGCTCGCCGATCTTCAAAAGGTCGCGCGCCGAGTTCTGCCCGTAGCCCGCCTCGGCGGGGATGGCCGCCGACGCGGCTTGGAAGGTCTTCAACTCCCGCTCGGCCTCCGCCGCCTTGCCCGTCGCCGCGTAAGCCATCCCGCGCGCCCAGCGCCAGAGCGCCTTCGTCACGGGCTGCGAGGCGGGCGGCTCTGGCTCGCGTAACACTTCGTCCCAGCGACCGAAGCGCACCATCGTCAGCGTCGCCGTCGGCAGGAAGCTCTCGAAGAAGGGCATCTCCTTCAAGTAGGGCCGGACGTTCTCTTCGAGTTGCCGCGCCGCGCGCATCGAGTCGGCGTAGCGCCCCTGCATGTTCCGCGCGGCGGCGAGGAAGTGGAGGTTGTGGCTGTAGTAGGCCGCCGCGTAGATGCCGCGCAGGTCGCTCGCCTCGAAGTAGGCGCGGTCGGCGGCGGCGGCGAGGTCGTTACTGCGCGCGGCGGCCTCGTAGTCGCCGACGCGCATGTAGATGTGCGCGGGCATGTGGACGAGATGACCGGCGGCGGGCGACAGGCCGCCCAGACGCTCGGCGCTCGTGAGCGCCCATTCGGGGTGCGGCGACGCTTCGACGGCGTGGATGTAGAGATGGTGCGCGCCGATGTGTTCGGGGTGACGGCGGAGCACGTCTTCGAGCACGGAGACGATCTCGTCCGTCCCCTCGGCGGGCTTCCCGTCCGGGCTCCACAGCTTCCACGCGTTGAGGATCATTAAACTGTCGGCGTAGAGCGTCGCCGCCTCCGCGTCGTCCGGATAACGGCGCGCGAGTTCACGCATCGCGCCGCTATAGGCGAGCGAGAGAGCGCGCTGGTCTGCGCCCGGCGCGTCCGAAAACCTCTTCGCCATCGCTTCAAGGTACGCGCGCTCGTGCTCCGGCGCGCGCGCCGCGAGCGCGAGGCCACGGCGGACGGCTTCGAGCCCTTGCTTCATCTGCTCGCCGCTGATCGAAGACTGGTTGTAGTTCGGGCTCAGCGCGAGCGCCAGCCCCCAGTGCGCCATCGCCATCCGCGGGTCTAACTCCGCCGCGCGCCGGAACGACCGCGCCGCCTCGTCGTGGTTGAACCCGTAGGCCAGAATCAAGCCCTGATCGAAAAACTTCTGCGCCTCCGCGCTCTCGGTCGAAACCGGGAAGCTGTGCCGCCCCAGCCCCTTCAACAGAGTCGCCGGCCTCGGATTATTCGATGACGCGTGCGCCGCGTGCTGCCCGAACGCGGAGCCGCACGCCAACAATAAAGTCAGCAGACAAAGAGGGAACTTCATCTCGCACTCTCCTGTTCATGTAGGACTCGTTAGCTTTGAGGGCTGCGAGGAATGGCTGCCGCCTCAATCACGCGGCGCGACCTAAGCGGGTGAGAGTTGTTTTGGAAAATTCTAATACTTGAACCGCCTGCTCACGTGTCACCGTCGGGAAGTTATCTAAGAACTCGTCCAGCGTCAGTCCTGCCGCGAGGTTGTCGAGGAGGGCCGCAACGGGCACGCGTGTCCCGCGGAAGACCGTTGCGCCGCTCAGGATTTCCGGGTCGCTGGTAATCGGCAGTTGAGCAAGCTGCTCGTCTGCCAGCGCCAGCACGTAGGCGGCCCGTGAGCGCTGAACGTGAATTGGTCTGCCCCAAGCGGTTTCCTCGTCGGCTTGTGCCACGATCAATTCGTCAATCTCTTCCTCGCTCAGAACTTTTTTCTTGCGGCTCATAGTTCCCATCCGGTGATTATTCTGACGACGTTACCCGGCTTCAGTTGAAAAATGATTTTGAGGCGACGCCCTCCGATTGACCGCCCGGTTAATTGGTAGCGGTCGCGGAAAGATTTGTTGCGCCTCACCTCAAAGTCCGAGAAGAAACATTCCACCGCCTCTCCGAAGGTGATGCGGTGCGCGGCGAGCTTGTCGTTGTCAAAATCATACTCGAAATCCGACGGCACGAAGCGACGCCAGTTGACCATTACTCGTTGACCTTCAACACGGCGAGGAAGGCTTCCTGCGGGATTTCGACCTTGCCGACGCGCTTCATGCGGCGCTTGCCCTCTTTCTGTTTTTCGAGGAGCTTTTTCTTGCGGGTGATGTCGCCGCCGTAGCACTTGGCGATGACGTTCTTGCCGAGCGCCTTGACAGTCTCGCGGGCGATAACCTTGTTGCCGATGGCGGCCTGGATGGGAACCTCGAAGAGCTGGCGGGGGATGAGCTGGCGCATCTTCTCGGCCAGAGAGCGCCCGCGCGCGAGAGAGTTCGTGCGGTGGACGATGATGGAGAGCGCGTCCACGGGCTCGCCCGCGACGAGCACGTCCAACTTGACGAGGTCGCTCTCCCAGTTGCCGACGAAGTGATAGTCCAAAGAGGCGTAGCCGCGCGAGACGGATTTGAGCCGGTCGTAGAAGTCGAGCACGATCTCGTTGAGAGGAACTTCGTAAGTGAGCATCACGCGGTTCGCCGAGATGTACTCGAACTTCTTCTGCACGCCGCGCTTCTCTTCGAGCAGAGGCAGGATGCCGCCGAGGTAGTCGTCCGAAGTGAGGATGGTCGCTTCGATGACGGGCTCTTCAATCTTCTCGATGCGGACGGGGTCGGGCATGCGCGCGGGCGAATCAACTTCGACCACTTCGCCGTCGGTCGTCGTCACGCGGTAGCGGACGCCCGGCGCGGTCGTAATCAAATCGAGATTGAACTCGCGCTCAAGTCGCTCCTGCACGATCTCCATGTGGAGGAGGCCGAGGAAGCCGCAGCGGAAGCCGAAGCCGAGCGCGGCGGATGACTCCGGCTCGTAGAAGAAGGAGGCGTCGTTCAGACGCAGCTTGTCGAGCGCGTCGCGCAGCTCTTCGTATTGATTGGCCTCGACCGGATAGAGCCCGGCGAAGACCATCGGCTTGATTTCCTGAAAGCCGGGGAAGGGTTCTTTCGTGGGGCGCGCGGCCTCGGTGATGGTGTCGCCGATCTGCACGTCGGCGACCGTCTTGATGGAAGCGGTCAGGAAGCCGACCTCGCCGACGCCGAGCTTCTCGATGGGCGTCGGGCGCGGGCGGTTGACGCCCAGAGCCTCGACGTAATATTCGCGCCCGGTGTTGAAGAAGCGAATCTTCGTGCCCGTCTTGATCGAGCCGTTGACGACGCGGAAGAGGACGACGACGCCGCGATAGGAGTCGTACCAAGAGTCGAAGATGAGCGCCATCAGAGGCGCTTCGGGGTCGCCCTTCGGCGCGGGGATGTCGCGGACGATGGCTTCGAGGATGTCCGGGACGCCGAGGCCCGTCTTGGCCGAGGCGAGCACGGCGTTGTGCGTGTCGAGCCCGATGACCTGCTCGATCTGCTCCATCGCCTTCTCAGGCTCCGCGCCGGGGAGGTCAATCTTGTTGATGACCGGAATCAACTCAAGGTTATTGTCAATCGCCAGATACGTGTTCGCTAAGGTCTGCGCCTCGACGCCCTGCGAGGCGTCCACGACGAGCAGAGCGCCTTCGCAGGCCGAGAGCGAGCGCGAGACTTCGTAAGAAAAATCAACGTGGCCCGGCGTGTCAATCAGGTTGAGGACGTACTGTTGGCCGTCGCGCGCCTTGTAGTCCAGACGGACGGCGTGCGCCTTGATGGTGATGCCGCGCTCGCGCTCCAAGTCCATGTTGTCGAGCATCTGCGCTTCCATGTCGCGGCCCGCGACCGCGCCCGTCAACTCCAACAGCCGGTCGGCGAGCGTGGACTTGCCGTGGTCAATGTGCGCGATGATCGAAAAATTTCTGATGCGTTCGGGATTCATCGTGAAAGCTGTTAGCGATAAGCTGAGAGCGGTTAGCTAAGGAAATAAGGCTGAAGACTGAAAGCTAACGGCTCAGAGCCTAACATAACAAAACGGGCGCGAAACCGCACGCGCGGGCTGTCTCGGCGCTGAAGGCCGGGGCGTTTGATTGGGGATTGGAGAGAAGTCGCTGGCGGCGAGCGAGGGAAGGACGGCGGCGGCGGGCGTTTCAAGGCTGTGGCTGAAGGTGCGACCAAGCCTCGTCCTCCGGCGGGCGATTCCAGTCCTTCGCGGGTGCTTGCGCGCCGGGCGTCGCCGTCTCGTCCGCTGGCGACTGTGACGCGTAGGCGTCGGCGCTGAGTCTCAGGGGCGAAAGGCCGTCGGCCTCGACGACCCGGTTGTCGAAGGGGATTTCGAGCGTCACGATTGTCCCGCCGCGCGGGTCGTCGGAGAGGTCGAAGCGGTAGGCGTCGCCGTAGATCTGCGCGAGTCGCGCGCGCGTGTTGAGGAGTCCGACGCCGCCTTCGTGCGCGCGGCGCGGGGCGGGCTGCGCGGGCAGCCCCGGCCCGTTGTCCCTGACCTCAAGGCGGAGCGTGCCGTCCCTGCGCTCGGCCCTGACTTCGACGTGGCCGGGCGCGGAGCGCGGGGCGACGCCGTGGCGGATGGCGTTCTCGACGAGCGGCTGGAGGATGAGGTTGGGGACGCGACACGAGAGCGTCCGCGGGTCAACGTCGAGCCGCGTGGTCAGCCGGTCTTGGAAGCGGATGCGCTCGATGTCGAGATAGCAGTTCAGGAATTCGAGTTCCTGCCGCAGAGAGACTTCCTGCACGGCGGAGTTGTCCAGAGTCATCCGCAGGAAGTCTCCGAGCCGCGCGATCATCCGGTCGGCGGCCTCCGGGTCTTTGTGGACGAGCGCCGAGATGGAATGGAGCGAGTTGAAGAGAAAGTGCGGGTGCAGTTGCATCTTCAAGGCTTGAAGCTGCGCCTGCGACGCGCGCAACTCGCCCTCTCGGTAGCGCTGGTAGTAGTTCGAGGCGTGGCTCAGGAGGACGATGATGCAATAGACCAAAAGCTCGCGGTCGAGCATCGTGAAGACCATCCGCCCAAGCTTCCGCGCCGTCAGCGTGTCGAGCGCCCCGCTAAACCAGAGGTCGAGGACGATGTGCCACACGGCCCACACCGACGAGAAGAGGACTCCGGCGACGGCGTGCGCGAGGATGTTGCGCCGCCAGTTGTTGCGCCCGATGCGGTAGCGGCGCGCGAGCCAGAGCACGGGCGGCGTCGAGAGCGCGAAGGCCGCGACGGCGATGAACTGCCAGACGAGCGCCCGCGTGAACGGCATCGGCTTCTCCGTGCTGGAGAAGTAAAAATATATCTGGCTCGCGAAGAAGAACGCGACGAGCGTCCACGCGCCCCAGATGAAGCCCAGCCTCGCCGCCCCGTGCGGGCGGTCGCGCCTCTTTCCCGTCTCGCCGTCGAAGTCGAACCTCACGGACGCAATCATCTCAACTCCAAAACGAGAAGACAAGCGCCCGCGCTCGGAATCCGAAAAACATTCCGAAGCGTCGGACGGACGGACAAAAGATTGGATTTTCTGGCGAAAAAGTCGGCGCTAGACGGCCTGCGCGTCGCGCGCGAGCATGGCCGCGCCGACTGGAACGGAGTCGGTGCCGAGGGAGGCGGCGACGATCTGTGTGGCCTCGAAGCAGGGTTGGAAGGCGCGGCGTCCGGCCTCGCGGATGATGGGGTTGAGGATCAGTTCCCCGGCGTCCATGACGCCGCCGCCCAAGACGATGCGCTCGATGTTGAGGAGGTTGATGACCGCCGCGACCGCCGTCCCGATGTAGCGTCCCGTGCGCTCGATCATCAGCAGCGCGAAGTCGTCGCCGCGCCGCGCCTCGTGCGCCACGTCGGCGGCGGTGAACGCCTTGTTCATGGCGAGCCGCGAGAGCGAGGAGGTGCCGTCGCGGTAGAGCCGTTCGTGCGTGCGGCGGACAATGTTCGGCGCGGAGGCGACCGTCTCAAGGCATCCCGTGTTGCCGCACGTGCACTCGATGCCTTCGGGGTCAATGGTGACGTGGCCGAACTCGCCCGCGAAGCCGGAAGCGCCGCGCCAGAGCTTGCCTTCGAGGATGAGCGCGCCGCCGATGCCGACGCCGATGGTGACGTAGAACATGTTGCGGCTGCCGCGTCCCGCGCCGACCGTGTACTCGCCGAAGGCTCCGGCGTTGGCGTCGTTCTCGACGAGGACGGGAAGGCCGGTGGCTCCCCTCAGCTCGGCCTGCAAGTCGCCGCGCACGACCGAAGGCAGATCGCTGGAGATAACGACGCGGCCCGTCTGCGGGTTGACGAGTCCGGGCACGCCGACGCCGAGCGCGGCCACGTCCGCGCCCTTCGATTCGTCGCGGAGTTCGGAGACGAGGCGCGCGACCTGCGCGGTGACGGCCTCCGGGTCGAGCGCCGCCTCGCGCCGCCCCGTCGTCTCCCCGGCGGCTGAGACGAGCGCGGCGCGCACCGACGCGGCGGAGAGTTCGACGCCGATGTAGTGCTGGTTGGTGGACGCCTCGGAGGTCATCTCGGAAAGCCTTTCGGGTGAATCAATTGAACGGTTTACGGGGACTCTCGGAAAACGGCGTGATGGTAACAAAGGGTCGGAGGGCTGTCAAACAACACCTTCTGCGTGTAGAATGCGCAGGAAGTGATGAGAGATA
>DASTQX010000431.1:0-12323 GCA_035761505.1 Pyrinomonadaceae bacterium | reverse complement strand
GTCGGGATTCATGCGCGGCAGCCTCCAGACCTCACTCCCGTCCCTGCCGTTGAGGACGACTCGCCCTGCGCCGTCGTCCCAGACCGCGCCCGCGACTTCGTCGGCGGCGAAGGGCAACTCGGCGACGGCCCTCAGAGCGATGCCGCCGCCCTTCGGCGGTTCCAGCTTCTTCACCTCGTCTTTGAACTCGTCCCAGTTCGTGCGCCTCGTGTCCGGCGTCTGCACGGACGGCCCGCCGTCGCCGTTGAGCACTTTGATGACTTGCCCCGAAGAGACGTTTGACAGCTCGAAGCGTTCGACGCGTTGAGGCGACGGCGGCTCGCCCGGCTCATGCTGCGCCGAGAAGGGGACTGACACCTCGACCCGCACGTCGCGCACGCCCAACGTCGCCGCCGCCGAGTGGGCCTTCACCTGATTCACAGCTTCCCGCACAGCACCGACCACGTTACCGCCCGTCAAGACCCGCTGCGCGCGCTCGGCGAGCGATTCGTAGATGGCCGACGGCTGCACGTCGAACCCGCGCCCGCTGACGCGGACGACGGTGTTGCCGCGATTGAGCCACCCGTCACGGTTCCGCGAGGCGGAGTTCAAGAGCTGAATGTCCTTCTCGTCGCCGGTCGGGGTGGAGGGCAGGTCGCCCGCCGCCTGCACGATCAACACGTCCGAAGAGAGCTGCCAAGTCATCGGCGAGGCGGCGACCTTGTGCTCGTATAAAGAGCCTTTGCCCGACTCGATGAGCTTGCTGAGGCCGACGGTGGCGGCGCTGTGCGTGAAGATGCTGTTGGAAGAGTCGGGCGTCTGTTCGAGCCGCTCCTCGGCCACCACGGCGGCGACGCGGGCGAGCTTCTCGGTCTGATCTCGCCAATACTCAGCGCCGAACATCATTAAGTCCATGTCAATGTTGACGGTGGCGTGCGGCGTCCGCGCGATCTCCTGAACAATGCTGCGCAAGGCCGGGTCGTCGGGGCCGCTGACGCGAACCACCTTAACGTCCGGCGGGTCGTCGCCCGAATCGAAAGCGTATTGCACGACGCCGCGGAGGTTGCGATTCAGCCTGCTCTCTCCGGGGAAATCCGCCGACAGCTCGATCCTGAAGGTCTTCCCCCTTTCGCGGACGACGCCCGTGTCCGCGAAGATGCCGGTGCCGCGCGAGTTGATGCCGGCGGCGATGACGTTGAGCGTCGGGCGCTCGTCCTGCTTCGCCTCGGCGACGCGCGCGGGCGATTTGTCTGTGTGCAGCAGACCCGCGAGAGCCAACGCAAGCGCGGTACAAAAGACGGCTCGCCTCATGGTTATTCCTCCGGCACTTTGTCGAGGGCGGCGATCATGCCTTTCAACACGCCCTCGACGTATTGCCGTTGCTCTCTGTTGCGCTCGGTGAGGCGTTCGACCATCGCCCGGAGCCGCCGTTGCTCATCTTCCGTCAGCGGCGAATCGGTCGGGATGAAGATCGCGGGCGACGCCCACCCGCCGAGGTCGGGCGCGAGGAACTTCGACAGCAGGCGAAGTTGCTCCGCGTCGAACTCGCGCGGGCCGCCGAGCGAGGCGGGCAACTCAACCCACACGCGCGGGCGCGAAGGCGGCGACAGACGCAGGTGGTCGGCGGCGGCGGCGACCGCCTTCCAGTCGTCGGAATCGAGGTAGGACTTCCACTTCCGTCCGAGGTCGTCCCAAGCCTCCTCCAGACGGCGGGCCGAGTTCTCGTCGAGAGCGAAACTGGCGGGCTGCATCTGGGGTGTGGGCGACTCGTGGAACTCGACTCCGTCCTCCCTCCACCCGCCGGTCAGCCAGCCGTCAATCACTTGCTGCGTCTTGATGCTCTCGGTCTTCCCTCTCTCGACTTTCACGCGCGGCCAGAAGACCGTCCAGTACTTCACGCCGTATGCGCTGTCGTGGGCCAGCACCGCCCGTATTTCATAAGTGCCGGGCACTAACAGACGCTGTTGCCGGAAAGGCATCTTGCCGAGCAGCCCGCCGTTGATGAAGACCCAGCCGACCTTCGGCTCCGGGCCGCCCAAGTAGTTCAGGGCGGGCGGCGGCCCGGCGTCAATGTCGAGCGTGCCGACCAACTCTTCGGTCGTGAGTTGTTGAGGCGTCTCCGTCTGCGGCGTCGGCGGCGGCGTTATCTGTGCCGTCGCGGGAGTGGGGGAAGGCGTGGCCGTCTGCGTATTGTCTGCGGCGGGGGCGGTGCAAGCCGCGGCGACGCACCCAAGCAGCACGACAGCTAAGGCGCGGGCGTATTTCATGTGAAGCCTCCTGCCAACCCCGGCGATGTTCGGGAGGTACGCGGCGTGCGCGCGGGTCGGCGAAGATAGTCTGAGTGCCTTCGGTAACAGTGAACGGCTAAAGACCCGAAGCTCGATCCCGGTCGGAAGTGCCGGGATTATATACCCGCGATACTCCCCGTCAACACGGATAGCGATGGCCCCGGTGCAAACGCCGAGTCGGGCTGATAATCAGGAGCCTGAATCAGCTTTCAAGGAGCACGGCTTCTAGTTCAGCCGGAACCCCCAGAGAGTGCGGTGGCGCGTGTAGATGCGCACCGAGCGATCATGCTCGCCTGACACGAGCCGTTGTCCGTCGGGCGAGAAAGCAATGGAGTAGACCGGCGAGGTGTGTGTCCCGATAGTGTTGATTAGTGTGCGCCGGCTGACATCCCACAGGGCGATCATCTTATCGTCGCCCGCCGAAGCGACCTGCTTGCCGTCGGGCGAGAAAGCCACCGACTTGACGCGCGCTTCGTGCCAGCCGATGACTCCTATCCGGCGTAGCGGTTCGATGGCCCACAGGCGCACCGCCTTCCCGTCGTCGCCCGTGACCAAATGTCTGCCGTCGGGCGAGAGGCTGAGGCTGATGAGGGGTACGTCGACCACTTTCTGCCGTTCGAGCAACTGCCATGTGCGTGCGTTCACGAAGATAATCTCGCCCCTGTCAGTCACGCCGATCAGTAGCCGCCCGTCGGCAGAAAAAGTCGCGCTGTACACATAACGCCAGAATGTGCCGCCCTGTGGGATGAGCGGATGGCCGGTCTCCAAGTCGTACACTGCGTAGGTGGTGGCTGCGGAGCGCCCGTCAGGCGAGATGGCAAGACAATAGCTATATTCCAATTCGGGGGACTTGAAGGTCAGGCGCGGCGCGCGCCGCGCCTCGTCCCAGAGGATGAGGTTGCCGGAGTGATCGGCGGAGGCGAGCCGGCGACCGTCGGGCGAAAAGGCGACCGCCGTAACTCGTGTCTGATGTCCGTCCAGAACCGCTTCCTTGCGCCCGTCCTCTGCGCCCCAGACGATCACCGATTTGTCTTCACTCGCAGAGGCCAGCCGCCTGCCGTCGGGCGAAAAGGCGACCGCCCTCACGCCGCCGCTGTGCTCCCTCAGATTAGCCGCCAGCTCCCGCTCGGCCACGTCCCAAGCCAGAATCGCGCCGTCGCCGTGGGTCGAGACCAGCCAGCGCCCGTCCGGTGAGAAGGCCACGCTCCACACGATGGACTCGTATTCCAGCGGGACGAGCTTGGCGTGCGTCGCCGCGTCCCACAAGACGACGCGCTCCGCCGCCGTCGCCACCAACCTGCCGTCCGGCGAGAAGGCGACCGAGCGCCCGTGGTCGTGGTGTGTGTGTCGGGCGGCGAGAGATTTCTGCCGCGCGAGGTCTACGAACTTCACATTGCCCCCGGCGTCCACGCTCACCCAGCGCGTGCCGTCGGGTGAGATTGCCACCCAGTTGCCGAACCATTCTTCCTGCGCGTCTCTCACCTTCTGCCCGGTGGCTAAATCCCACGTCCGACCGGTAATGTCTGCGAGCCGGCGGCTGTTTTCCAGAAAAACATGATTACCGTAGGAGTACTCCGAGGGAAGTTCGCGGACTTTTTTCCAGCCGCCTGTCTCCGAGACGATGGCGATCTTCGAGGCGGAAACCAGCAGCCGCCCGTCGGGGGAAAAAGTAACGCTGAGAACAGGGTCGGTGTGTTCGCGCAAGACCACTGCTTTCTCCAGCCGCGCCGCGTCCCAGACGATCACCGTCTGGTCGTCGCTGCCGGTGGCAAACCACTTGCCGTCGGGCGAGAAAGCGACCGCGTTGACCAACCCCGTGTGGTCGGTCAAGGTCTTCAAACGCTCGCGCCGTGGGAAATCCCAGACGATCACCTGCTGGTCTTCGCCGCCCGAAACCAGTAAACGCCCGTCCGGCGAAAAGACCGCCCGCCGCACGGCGGCAGTGTGCCCGTCGCGCAACACACGCTCTTCCCAAACTTCGCTCACCGAAAGAAAAGCCGCGATGACCGCGACCGTCACGGCTGCGGCCACCGCGAGCGCGCTCAACCCGATTACTCTTCTGGCCGTCCTGTTTTCCCGGCGACGCTTCAGCCTGCCCAGATCCTCCAGCATCTCGCCCGCCGAGGCGTAACGCTGCTCGCGGTCGCGCCGCAGCGCCTTTCGGATAATCCGTTGCAGCTCTTTCGGTATCTGGCCGAACTTAGCACTCGGCGGCAGGACTTCTTTAACGCGTTGCGCCGAACGTAACGCTTCGGCGCGCGTCGCCCCGGCGAAGAGCCGCTCGCCCGTGGACATCTCGTAGAGCAGGAGGCCGAGCGAGAAGAGGTCGGTGCGGCCATCGAGCTGTTCGCCGCGCGCCTGTTCGGGCGACATGTAACTGGCCGTGCCCATTATCGTGCCCGGAATCGTGAGCGTCGCGGCGGCGTGGGCGTGAGGGAGCGTGGCGGCTCCTTCCTCGCCGTGTCGCCGAGGGGGCGCGTCCCCCGCCTGCTCCTCGCCGAGCTTGGCGATTCCGAAGTCCAACACCTTCACCAAGCCGTCCTCGCGCACCATGATGTTTTCGGGTTTGATGTCGCGGTGAATGATCCACGCGATGTGCGCGGCCTTGAGCGCGGCGGCGATCTGGGTGGCAATCTCCAGCGTCCTCTCTACGCCGAGTCTTCGCGGCTTCTTCGCCTGCGGGTCGGTCAAAAGCTCGCGCAGCGTCCGGCCTTCGACGAACTCCTGAACAATGAAGTGCGCGCCGTCCGCGTGAGTGATCTCGAAGATGGTGATGATGTTCGGGTGATTGAGCCGCGAGGCGGCGAAGGCTTCCTGCTCGAAGCGCCGCACGCGCTCCGGGTCGGAGGTGAATTCGGCGGGCAGCATCTTGAGCGCCACCACCCGCCGTAGAGTTTCGTCCTGGGCTTTGTAGACTTCGCCCATCCCGCCCTTACCGATTCGCGCCTCGATGCGGTAATGGCTAATCCGCGAGGGCGGCGGCACATCTACGGGCTCGTCGGCGCGGGCGAAGGCCGGGGATTCCAGAAAGCTCTCGGCCTCCGCCTCCCTGCGGAGGAGGTCTTCGACCGCGGAGCGCAAGGCTTCATCCTCGGCGCAGGCCCGCTCCAGAAAAGCCGCGCGCTCGCCCGGTCTGAGATCGAGCGCGCGCTGTAGCAACTCCTCAATCTGTGTCCATCGCTGGTAATCCATCGGGCTGCTCGCCGAGAAAATGCGCTGAAGCGTTCACCCCGCCGGGGCTCATACGTTGGCGGTGTTAAGCGGACTTAGGAGCCCGAAGGCTCGACCTCATCAATGATGCGTCCGGGCCGTGTGCCGCGCGTCGCCGCCCAGTTCGTTCAGCAGCCACAACTTCGCCGTGCGCCATTCACGCTTCACAACGTCGGCGGACACGCCGAGCACGGCCCCCGTCTCGTCAATGGTCAGACCGGCGAAGAAGCGCATCTCCACCACACGGCACTTGCGCGGCGCGAACTGCGCCAGCCGGTCGAGCGCCTCGTTGAGCGCGAGCAGGTCGACTTCGGGCTCTGGCGCGGCCACCAGCGCCTCGTCCAGCGCGACGCGCGTGACCTCCCCCCCGCGCTTCTGGTAATGACGCCTGCGCGCTTCGTCCACCATCACGCGTCGCATCAGTTGGGCGGCGATGGCGAAGAAGTGCGCGCGGTCGTGCCAGTCCACCCGGCTGGAATTCACCAGCCGCAGGTAAGCCTCGTTAACGAGGGCCGTCGTCTGCAACGTCTGCCCGGCCCGCTCGCGGCGCATGCACTGCCGGGCCAGCCGCCGCAACTCGTCGTAGACCAGCGGCATCAACAGCTCCAGCGCCGACCCGTCGCCCGCCCGCCACTGCAAGAGCAGTTGTGTGATGTCTCCTGTCACGTAAGCTCCCCGCGCGCTCTTGTTCCTGATGGCGTCGTCACGGCGTCCGTCGCGGCGCATAAGTCACACCGCTCACGAATTGATGGTCGCGGCGGAGGTCGAGAATTTTTTTTGCGGGCCCACCATGAGAGCCGGAAATCGCGCCTATGGTAGTGAGACCTGACGAGGTTTGATGGTCAGTGATGAATCAACTCATCGTAGAAGAGAGCGGCAATATAGCATCTCGGTCGGCAGCGAGACAACGAGGAATAGCTCCAACGCAATGACCGGGGCGTCCGGCCTCTGCCGCCGGTGCCACGGCTCACGCACCCGTAGACGAAAAGGCCCGCGAAAACATTCTGCCCGCGCTCTGTCTTCCGGAGGAGGACGCGAAATGAATATTGAAAAGTACAGCCTCCACGCCTTCAAGCTGGCGGCGATTTTCTGTGCCCTGCTCTGCGCCGCGTCTGCCGGTTATGCGCAGACGGTCGTCAGCCGGTCGAGGGTTGGCGGGTACGCCGAAGACATCACCTTCGTCCCGTCCGGCCCCCTCAAAGGCCATCTTGTGATGTTGAACGGCTACGAGCTTTACGCCGTCGAAGTCTCGAAAAAGGAGAAGGGCAAAGACCCCCTCTTCAAGCTCTGCGAGGTGAAAATCCCGGAGTTCGACCAGTTCCCGAACGGCTTCACCTACGTCGAGTCCGAGGGCTTGTTCTTCATCAACCAATCCACCGACCCGACCAAGCTCTACCTCTTCGACCAGACGTGCACATTCAAAGGCACGCGCCCGATTCAATACCTGAACAGCGCGTACAGGCCGGGGCACATGGAGGGCATGGCCCACATTCCTTCGAGTTCACCAGCGTTTCCCGACCATCTTGTCATGACCGTGTGGGACGACCTCGCCGGGGGGCCGACTCGCCTTGAAGTGGTGCGGCGCGACGGCGTCGTAGTCTCGGAAATCTTCAGGACGGACTGGCCCGAAGACTTCTTCTTGGGCGGCGGTCTCGGCGACATCGCCTTCCTCGCGCCTGACCGCCTCCTCGTCTCCACCTTTACGAATAGCATCTGGACGATGGATTTCAACGGCAACATCCTGTCCGGCCCGCTGCCGTTCCCGCCTGAGACGTTTAGCATCGGTGAAGGGTTAATACAGGTCGGAGATGGCCGCTTCGTGGCGACGAGCTTCCCCCAGAGCCTCATTTTCTTCGACAAGAATCTGAACCGCCTGCCCGAAAGCGACCGCCATGACGTGCTCGGCCTGAACCTGAATATTCCGGGTGGCGTGGCGTGGAACAGCGACACGAACCGGCTCCTCATCTCGCACGACAACCCGTCAAGCAATACCACGCCGGGGATAGACTCGGTGCCGACGACGCTCGACAGCGCGACCCCGCTCGTCAACCTGAGCGACTTCCAACTGGCCCGCCAGTTGGCCTACCTGCCGGACGAGCATCTGACCGCCGTCGTCAGACAAAACCCTCAGAACGCCAGAGCCATTCTGCTCTTTAACAACGACGGAACCCTGAACAGTCAAATCAGCCTCTCGCCCACGAGTCTTGGGCAGAACTTGGGCCAGCCTCTCACCATCGCTTACATCCCTTCGACCCACGAGTTCGTGGTGGGCTTTAACGGCGGGCCACTCGACCCGGCGGCGGAGAGGCGCAGGCTGCGGGTCTTCTCGCGCGCGGGCGCGCTGGTGCGAACTGTTGATCTGACCTCGACCGGCACGGGCGGGGTGGCGGGGTTTGACTATTTTGACGACCCCAACGGCGGCGGCGGTCGCTTCCTCATCCTCGGTTCCGCGGGCCGGGCCTTCGTCACCGACCTGAACGGCAATTCGCGTAACTCGCAGGGCTTCCTGTTCCGCGAGTTCAACACCCGCGTGAAGTTCGGCCTGATTACCAGAGGTGACGTTACCGCCATCACGACGGGGCCGCTGGCGGGCGCATTCGCCGTGGTCGACGGCTCAGGCGGCGAGATGGTTATCTTCCGCTTGAATTAAGCCGACAAACGACAGGCAGCTTCGGTGAGGCGGCCCATCGGGTAGCGGCGTCCTCATTCAACTCGCGTGCACGGAGGTCGCCAACGTCCCTGCCTTCGACCGACTCGCCGGTTTCGCTCAATCATACTTCGCTTCTCAAGGAGATTCCCCATGACACGCCACCAAGCCTTCGCGCTGCTTCTCCTCTCCGCCTGCCTTCTGATTCCGACAGCCCTCGCGCCCGCGCTCGCCGCGCCGCCCGCCGTCACCGAGAAGGTCAACTGCCACAAAGGCGAGAGCATCAACAAGGCGCTCGCCAAACATTCGGACGCCGCGAGCCTTGTGGTCGAGATTAGCGGCCTGTGCAAAGAGAACGTCGTCGTCACCCGCGACCGCGTGACGCTGCGCGGCGCAGACCCGGCGACCGACGGCATCGAGGCCATCGCCAACGTCGAGCAGACGGACGCCGCCGTCTGGGTGCGCAGCGCGCAACTCGTCACGGTCGAGAACCTGAAGCTAACCGGCGGCTTCTCCGGACTACTCGCCACCGAAGTGAGCGTCCCGCACCTGCGCGTCAACAACTGCCGCATGGAGGGGAATGTCCAGTGGGGCGCGCAGCTCGAACTCGCGCTCCTCGTGGCCGAGGACACGACCTTCGGCCCCAACGAGCGTTTTAGCGTCGGCGTCTTCGCCGGCTCGCGCTTCGAGTGCCACGGCTGCACGCTCACGCTCTCGCCGACTTCCACCGTGCGCGACAACCTCTTCGTCCTCTCCGGCTCGCAGGCACTAATGTTCGACAGCGCGCTCGTCAACGGCGGCGTCAACAGTGGCAACTCCGGGGTCAACTTCACCGACAGCTCGATTGAAGCGTTCCCCGGCGCGGTGGCCGTCTTGGCCGGAGGGTCGAGCAACGTCGGACTGGCGCGGACGCAGGTCGAAGGCCCGATGCGTTTCTTTGCGAGCACGACCGCCGGGCTCTTCGGCGTCGTGCAGACGCACGGCACGGCGACCGGCCCCGTGCCTAACAGCGCGGACGACGCGGCCTTCGTCAAGATCGGCAACGCGGCTCCCGCCTGTCCCTCGCCGCCGTGCGCGCCCGCCCCGCCCGTCCCGTCTTCCGTCCTCGGCTTTAATCTGAGCAACTTCTCGAACGCCTCTCTGCTCCAGACCTCGACGGTCACGGGCAACTTCAACTGCACGCTCGGCGCTAACGCCGTCTGTCCCACGCCCGCGAACGTCAGCGGCACGGCCAACTGCGGTCTCTGCACCAAGCCTTGAGCGGCTAACAAAGGAGAGAACAAGATGAACAGCAGACACACTTCATCCGCCCCCGCTCGCTCCTGCGGGCCGCCTTCGCGCTGTGCTTTCAGCCCACAAGCGCGTGGGTCGCGAACGGCGTCTTCAAAAAGGCCGCTTTAAATATTTATGCCGCACCGAGTCAAAAATCGGCGCGGCGTCTTTAACTTGGGCGTTGAAGAAATGGCACGCGGTCTGCCTTAACACTCGTCCTCAAGCATTATGAGCATCGAAACCGCACACGAATCATGCCCTTGAGGGGTGCGCGTGTGCGGGAGTCGTTCAGAGAACAAGGGGGCTGAATGTTTGTCACGGGCGGTCTGCCTATCCTGCCGGCGGTGCTCCTGCTGCTGCTCGTCGGCGTCCTGATTTTTTCCCGTAAATTCGCACGGCTGGGCCGTTTGCCCGGCGACATCCGCTACGAGGGCCGGCGCACGCGCGTCTCCGCCCCGCCAGCGTCTATGCTCCTGCTGTCGCTGGCCTTGAGTTTGTCGGTGTAACTGCTCGGCGCGATTTTCCAGGCGGCCATAAATCAACAACGTCGGAGAGTATTCAATCATTACGCGGCGAAGGTCGCCACCGGCTTGAGCCGTAGCGTTCTCACGGCCCGCCCGCTTGGCGGCGACTGAAGGTTAAAAGGAAAGGAGCCAGTCCTATGCTTGCGATGAATTTCCGTGGGCCTCTGCGGGTCCGCATTGATCACAAACCCATGCCGGAGATACAGCACCCGCAGGACGCCGTCGTCCGCGTCACGCGCTCCTGCATCTGCGGGTCTGACCTGCACCTCTACAACGGGTCGGTGCCGGATACGCGCGTCGGGATGACATTCGGGCACGAGGTCACGGGCGTCGTGGAAGAGGTCGGCCCGGAGGTCGAGAAACTGAAAGTCGGCGATCACGTCCTCGTGCCCTTCAACATCGCCTGCGGGAAGTGCGTCTTCTGCCAGCAGGAGCTTTACGGGAATTGCCACGAGTCCAATTCGCAGGCCACTGCGGTCGGCGGCATCTTTGGCTACTCGCACACGGGGGGCGGCTACGACGGCGGGCAGGCCGAATACGTCCGCGTCCCTTACGCGAACGTGGGCCCGACGGTCATCCCGGAAGGCATGGACCCGGACGACGCCGTGATGCTCACCGACGTAGTGCCGACGGGCTATCAGGCCGCGGAGATGGGCGGTATTCAACCCGGCGACACCGTCGTCGTCTTCGGGGCCGGGCCGGTCGGCATCATGGCGGCCCGGTGCGCGTGGCTCTTCGGGGCGGGGCGGGTCATCGTGATTGACCACGTCGAGTACCGTCTGGAGTTCGTGAAGAACTACGCCCCCTGCGAGGCTTACGACTTCAGGTCAATCGAAGACGTGGTGGTCTTCCTCAAACGTACCACCGATTGGTTGGGGGCCGACGTGTGCATAGACGCCGTGGGGGCCGAAGCCGCGGGCCGCGTGATGCAGACGCTCCTCGGCAGGAAACTTCTGATGCAGGGAGGGTCGGCCACGGCGCTGCACTGGGCGATCAACTCGGTGAAGAAGGGCGGCATCGTCTCCATCGTCGGCGTCTACGGGCCGATAGACACGCTCGTCCCCATCGGCAACGTGGTGAACAAGGGTCTCACCATGAGGGGCAATCAGGCGTCCGTGAAGCGGCTCCTGCCGCGGCTCATCGAGCACGTGCGGAACGGCGTCCTCGACCCGAAGGCGCTCATCACACACCGCATCCCTCTGGAGGAAGTGTCGGACGCGTACAGGATTTTTTCGGCGAAGCTCGACAACTGCATCAAGCCGGTGCTGTTGCCGCCTTCGGCCAGAAGCTAGAGAGGAAACGTCATGGAGAACACCGAACAGTCACTCATTGACCCTTCGCGGGTTAAAGGTTGGGGCGTGGACGCCGACCCGGAGAACGACCCGACCTACCCGATGAAGAACCGCAACAACGGGGAGCACGCGGGCTACAGTTGGGAGCGCCCGACGCAACAGCCGGAGAGCGTCGAAGTCCTGCACTCGAACGAGAGGCCGAACGTCTCGGCCACCTTCGGAACCTCGACGCCGCCCGCGGGCTTGAGCGGGATGATCCGCCGCTTCGCTTTCAAGTACAGCGAGTCGAGCTACGGGCACTGGCTGCCGCTGATGCTGGCCGACCGCGTGGGCGTCGTGGAAGGCTACTTTGAGGATTTATCGCGCGGCCACGTGCCCAACGTCTTCGCGGAGCGGGGCTGGAAGGCGGAGTGGAAGCACAACCGAAAAAGTCTGGTGACGCGGGTCGCCGTCGGGGCCGTGCTCGCCACTGCGGCGGTCGCCTACCTGAGTCGGCGGGGGGACGGTTCTTCGTCAAAGAAGGGTGCTTCTTCGTCGAAGAAGCGACGTGTGCCGTTGTTAACGGAATAGCCGGGGGCGGCGCGACGCGGCGAGAGGTTATCGAACGAAGATGGGCAGACGACTTGATTTCATGGTCAGGCCGGGCAGCCGCCCGCGCCTGAAGAACTACGACGCGGCTTCCACGGGGGGCTTCGCCGACGAAGGCGCGGCCCTTGAGAAGGTCGAGGCCGATTGTGGAGAACTGGCGAGGTTGCAGGACAAGCTGATGGCCGCCGAGACGCACGGGCTGCTCGTCATCCTTCAAGCCGTGGACGGCTCCGGCAAGGACGGAACCATCAAGCACGTCGCGGCGGGCCTCGACCCGCAGGGCTGCACGGCGGTCAACTTCAAGAAGCCTTCCGAAGTCGAGAACCGGCACGACTACCTGTGGCGCTTCCACCAGCAAGTCCCGGAGCGCGGGCGCATCACCTTCTTCAACCGCTCCTACTACGAAGAGGTCATCTCGCCGCGCGTCCACCCGGAGCGGCTGGGGGAGCAGAACCTCCCGGCGGCGGGCCGGGCGAAAGACATCTGGAAGCGGAGGATGACCGAGATCAACAACTTCGAGCAG
>DASTQX010000430.1:0-3896 GCA_035761505.1 Pyrinomonadaceae bacterium | reverse complement strand
CCGCGCGTTATCAACTCGAAGGCCCGCTTCTCCGAGACGTTGCGGCGCAGGATTGCCATCACCATCGCGGGCACGAAGCCGATCTTCACTTCCGGGTAGCCGAAGCGCGCCGACTCGGAGGCCAGCACGAGGTCGCAAGCGGTCGCCAGCCCGCAGCCACCGGCCAGCGCGCGACCGCGCACGGCGGCGACGACGGGGACGCGCACGCGGCGGATGAGCGCGAACAGTTCCATCAAGGATTGCGCGTCTTCGAGGTTCTCAATGATCGAGCTTTCGGAAATCTTTCGGAGCGCCGCGAGGTCTGCGCCGGAGCAGAAGTCCGCGCCCGCGCCGTTGATGAGGACGGCGCGCACCGACTCGTTCGCGTCCGCCGCGCGCAGGGCCTCTTTCAGCCCTCCGACGAGCGCGTCGTTGAGCGCGTTGCGCTTCTCAGGCCGGTTGAGCGTGACGAGCGCAACCGCGCCTTCGACGTTGTAGAGGACGGGACTTTGTTCTTCCATAAATGAGCGGCGCTAAAGTTCACTCTCGTCCAGAAAGCTCAGGAGCGCGGCGTTGACTTCCGCCGGGTGCTCCTGCTGCACCCAATGGTTCGCGCGCCCCAGACGCACTTCGCGGTACGGCGCGTCCACGTGGTCGCCCACGCCCTGCACCGTTTCGGGGACGATGGCGAAGTCGCGCTCGCCGTAGATGAAGAGGGTCGGGACTCGAACGCGCGTCTCCTGCTTCTCCGCTTCGCTTCTTTGAAAACGTCGGCGGAGAAGCGCGCCGAGGTTGGCGCGATAGTAGTTGACGGCGGCGGTCACCGCGCCCGGCTCGCGCAAGGCGGACTTGAGGATGGCGAGGTCGGTCTCGTTGAAAGTACCGGGCCGCGCCGTCTTGCGGAACGTCTGCTCGATCCCGGCGAAGTCGTTGCGGCTGATGAACCATTCGGGGATGGCGGGGAGTTGGAAGAAGAACATGTACCAGCTCTTGAAGAACTGCCTCACGCTCATGTTCTTCGCCCAGACCTTACCGGGCGGGACTTGGAGCGCGGCGAGCTTCCAGACGTATTCGGGGTGCGTCTCGGCCAGAGCCCACGCGACCGCCGCGCCCCAGTCGTGGCCGACGATGGCCGCTTGGCGCGCGCCTAAGTGTCGGACGAGCCCCATCACGTCGTCGCAGAGGCGCTCGACGCGATAGTCCTCCACGCGCGCGGGCTTGTCGCTCAGATTGTAGCCGCGCATGTCGGGCGCGACGACGCGGTAGCGCTCGCCGAGCGCCTTCAGTTGATGCCGCCACGAGTACCAACATTCGGGGAAGCCGTGGAGCAGAATCACCAGACGCTCGCCCTCGCCGCACTCGGCGTAGTGCAGGCGCACGTCGCCGACCTGCGCGTAGCCGTGGCGGATGGAGGATTCGAGGCTGTAGAGATTTTCGCTCATCACTGTACGCGCAACTCGCGCGCCTCCTCATCCCGCACTTCGATCTCCATCCGCAGCAAGGCCGTCGAGAAGGTCTTGCCTTGCGCGTCGGTCATCAAAGAGAGCGTGCCGCCGCCGCCGAGCGATTCGTGCAGGAGAAAGTTGAGCGCGCCGAGGTTCGGCAACTCGAAGCGCTCGACCTCGCCCTTGCAGATGCCTTTGAAGTGCTCCTTGACGCGCGCGGCGGTCACTTCGCGGACGAGCAGCGGGTAGATTTCTTCGCGCAGCGCGATGAGCCCGACGTTCGCCGTGTCGCCTTTGTCGCCGGAGCGCGCGTGCGCGAGCTTGACCAGTTTGATTCGCATGATTGATTTACGGGCCTCCGCCGGTCAGCCTGACTCTTCCGCCTGAGGCTAAAGCTCCTCCGCCTTCCTCTTCTCGTAGAGCCCCAGCCAGTAGAAGCCGACGACGACGAGCGAATGATTAATCTTCCCGTCCGCGATCAGCGAGGGGATGCGTTCGAGCGGCACGAGGCGGACGACCGTGTGTTCCGTCGTGTCGAACGTCGGCTCGTGCCGGAACTCGACGCCGCGCGCGAGGAACGTGTGTATCCAGTTGTCCTGTATCGCCGGGTTCGGTCGCGTCTTGCCGAGATAGATAATCTCCGACGCCTCGTAGCCCGTCTCTTCCAAAAGCTCTCGCCCGGCGGCCTCGTGCGGGCTCTCGCCCTCGTCCACCATCCCGCCGGGGATTTCGAGCGAGACTTCCTCCGCGCCGTGCCGGTACTGCTCGATGAGCACGACCTCACCCGCGCTCGTCAACGGGACGACGTTAATCCAGTCCGGCGCTTCGATGACGTAGAAGTCGTGGACGAGCCCGCCACGCGGGTTCTCGCTCCGGTCGCGGCGCACGCGGAAGACTCGACAGTCGGCCAACTGCTCGGAGTCCTGCCGTTGCCACGCCGAGGGCGGCGCGACGAGCGGGACTGTCTCTTCCGTTTCGTCGCTCAAACTTCCAGCACCTCGACGCGCGTCTCGATCTCCGTCTTCGGGATGAGCGCGGGCCAGTAAGCGACAATCTCTTCGACCTTCGGTCGCCCGCCCGCGAAGCCCGTCACGCCCGGCGGCCCCGTCAGGATGAGCGGCGCAATCTCTTTGGTGAAACGCTCGACGGCCTTGCGGTCTTCGCCGCGCACGCCGACGCGGAGTTGGACTTCGGGAATGTCCACGGGCGGGTCGCCCGCGAGCGGCCCGTGCGTCGCGTTGACGCCGACGAACTCGGTCAGGATTTGGTCGAAGCGCAGGCCCAGACGTTCGAGCCGCGCGCGCAGAATTTCGTCCGCAGCCCTCGCCTTCCGGTACGCGTCCGGCCACGAATAGACGAGCGTGCCCACGGCCTTGTAGCCCGCCGAGTAGCTGATGGAGACTTTATAAAACTCGGTCGCTGGCTTGCCCTTGATGCCGTGGACGCGGACGCGATTCTCGCCCGCGTCTTCGAGCCGAATGGAAGTGAAGTCGGCCACACAGTCGGGCGTGATGTACTCGTGCGGGTCGCCCATCTCATAGACGAGCTGTTCCTTGACGGTCGGGACGGAGACGCGCCCGCCCGTGCCTTCGTGCTTGGTGATGAAGAACGTGCCGTCCGGGTGGCCTTCGACGATGGGAAAGCCCACATCGGCGAGGTCGGGGATGGATTGCCAGTCGTACTGGCAGTTGCCGCCCGAACATTGCGCGCCGCACTCGATGATGTGCCCGGCAATCGTGCCCGCCGAGAGCAAGTCCCAGTCCTCCGCGCCCCAGCCGAACTCGTGGATGAGCGGCGCGAGGGTCAGTCCCGTGTCGGTCGCGCGCCCCGTGATGACGACCTGCGCGCCGCGCGCGAGTGCTTCGACCATCGGCCACGCGCCGAGATAGACGTTCGCGCTCTGAATCCTCTCGCGCACGGTCGAGAGCGGCTCGCCCGTGTCCATGTTGCGCAGTTCCAGCCCGCGCGCGAGCATGTCGTCAAGGCGGCCCATGATGTCGTCGCCCGTCACCGTGCCGATGCGAAGGCGACCTCCGAGGCCGAGTTCGCGCGCCACCTCGCGCACCGCCGCCGCGCAGCCTTCGGGGTTGACGCCGCCCGCGTTCGCCGTCACGCGGATGCCGCGCTCGACGCAATCGGGCAGAATCTCCCGCATCAGCGGCACGAAGTCGCGCGCGTAACCGGCCTGCGGGTCACGCGCGCGCTGCTTCTGCATGATGGACATCGTGACCTCGGCCAGATAGTCGAGCATCAAATAATCTATCTGGCCGCCGCGCACCTGCCGCACGGGCGCGTCGAGCATGTCGCCCCAGAAGCCTTGCCCGCTGGCAATGCGTACCTTTTCTCTCATCCCGCTCCTTCGAGTTTTCCCCTTTTGAGTTATCAGCAAGTTTAATCAAGAAACTCTTTTTTCACTAATCCGCGTGGAGCGAGGGCGGGCGGGGACGCGCGAGGATGAAGGGTGAGTGACGA
>DASTQX010000429.1:0-11384 GCA_035761505.1 Pyrinomonadaceae bacterium | reverse complement strand
GATTACGATGGTCAATCCTTTGCTCCCGGCGGAGGATTACAAGTATTACCTCGAATACACGCGCGCGCGCGTGGCGGTCGTGCACGAATCGCTGCTGGAAAATTTCACGGAAGCGACGAAGACGGCGCGGCACTTGAAGAACGTTCTGGTGGTCGGCGGAGAGAGCGGCCCGTTTCATTCCTTCGCGCGGGCGGTCGAGTCACAGCCGGACGAACTCACGCCCGCCGACACGCACCGCGACGACATCGCCATCTGGCTCTTCACCTCCGGCTCGACCGGCCACCCGAAGGGCGCGGTTCATCTCCATCACGACCTGCCCTTCAACACCGAATGCTACGCCAAGCACGTGCTCGGCGTTAACGAAGACGATCTGACGGTCTCCGTGCCGAAGCTCTTCTTCGGCTACGCGACGGGCACGAACCTGCTCTTCCCGTTCGCCGTGGGCGGCGCGACCGCTCTCTTCTCGGAGCGCTCGACGCCCGAAAAGTTGTTCGAGGTCATCGAGCGCTACCGCCCGACAATCTTGACGAGCGTCCCGACGATGATTAACGGCATGCTTAACGTCGAAGGCGCGCAGGGACGTGATTTGTCGTCGCTCCGGATGTGCCTCTCGGCGGGCGAGGCTCTGCCCGAAGAGCTTTACCGGCGCTGGACTGAAACCTTCGGCGTGGAGATTTACGACGGCATCGGCTCTGCCGAGATGTTCCACATCTACATCACGAACCGACCGGGCGACGTGAAGGCGGGGAGCCTCGGTCGCGTTGTCGAAGGCTACGAGGCGCAGGTCGTGGATGCCGAAGGCCGCGCGCTCGCGGCGGGCGAGATGGGCACGCTGCGCGTCAAAGGCGACTCGGCGGCGCTCTGCTACTGGCAGGCGCACGAGAAGTCGAAGGAGACCTTCGCGGGCGACTGGTGCACGACCGGCGACCAGTTCCACTTCGACGAAGAGGGTTATTTCTGGTATCACGGGCGCACGGACGACATGCTCAAAGTGTCCGGCGTCTTCGTCGCGCCCGCCGAGATCGAGAACTGCATCCTTCAACATGAAGCCGTCCTCGAAGCGGCGGTCGTCGGCCACGACGCGGGCGACCGCCTCGTCAAGCCCAAAGCCTTCGTTGTCCTCCGCGAAGGCCACGCGCCGGGCGAAGACCTCGCCCAATCCATCAAAGACTTCGTTAAATCCCGCCTCGCCCTCTACAAGTACCCGCGCTGGGTCGAGTTCGTTCCCTCGCTCCCGAAGAACGACCGGGGCAAGATTGACAGGAAGCAACTGAAAGGGGGAAAGGGGTAAAAGGGGAAGTGGGGAAAAGGAAAGAGCGAACCGAACGAGTGCGCTTCCTCTTCTCCTCTTCGCCTTTTCACCTTTTACCCCTTTCCACTTAATTAACTCCCGATGCCTTTCTCAACTCGCATCGTCGTTCGCTTCGGCGACTGTGACCCGGCGGGGCTGGTCTATTATCCGGCGTTGTTTCATTACTGCCACGTGGCGATGGAGGAGTTCTTCGCGGCGCGCTGCGGGAAGAGTTACGCGCGGTTGATGGCGGAGGAGCGCGTCGGTTTCCCGACGGTGAACGTGAGCGCGGAGTTCTTCCGGCCCTTCGTGTACGGCGAAGAGGTCGAGGTCGAAGTCTTCGTCTCGCGCGTCGGGAAGAGTTCGGCGACCTTCGAGTACCGTCTGCGTCGCGCGGGCGAAGAGGGTTTGCGCGCCCGCGCGACGCTCGTGCAGGTGGCGATGAATCTGGACGAGCGCCGCGCCGTGGCCGTCCCCGAAGATTTGCGCCGCGCCTTCGAGCGGAGCGCGGAATGAGTAATGAGTGAGCGCCCCTCAACTTCGGGCGCGGCCTTACTGAAACCGCCCCGACCTCACGCCTCCCGCCCTTTTTAAAGCCCCGCCGGACGCGCTTGCGACGCCTCGCGTTTCTGGAAACAGGTTCCCACTCGTCCTTTTTTATCAACTGTAAAGGCAATCAAGACGGACGGAGGCCGACCCTCAAGACCGGCCTTGCCGTCTCCATTTGAAGCATCGAGCCCTAAAAGTTTCTCGAAGAAGCGGAGGAAAACCCTTTGAAAAAGCTACTCTTGTCCCTTGCGGTGCTCTTCGTCCTCGGCCTGCCCTCGGTCGTGAAGGCCGACACTCTGACCTTCCAGCCGCCCGTCTCGCCGACGGGCCAGCGCGACCTCAACGACCTCGACCACCACAAGGTTTACACGTGGCGCATTGACAACGTTAACTTGCAGGGGAAGGTCATCACCGGCGCGAAGCTGACCATCAAGAACATCCGCAACTGGGACGACAGGGCCAACCGGCTCTTCATCCACCTCCTCGACTCGGCGAAGGCCGCGGGCGTCGGCTCATTCACCGACGACACGCGCGACCGCTCGACTCTGACCAACGCCCAGTTGCAGGCGTCAATCATTGACGACTTCGCCAACACGCGCTTCCACGGCAACGCCAACTGGCTGCTCGCGCCCGGCACCGCCGACACGCACCTCTTTGACGGCTCGTTCGGGACGACCGCCTCGACCTTCGTCTATAACTTTACGCAGGCCGAGATCAACGCGCTCTTCAACTACATCTCGAACAACGGCAGCTTCGCGCTCGGCTTCGACCCCGATTGCCACTTCTTCAACGACTGGATCAAGCTCGAAATCATGACGGCCAACGCGCCGCCGATCCCCGAACCGGCGACGATGATTCTGCTCGGCTCCGGCCTCGGCGGGCTCTACCTCCGCAAGCGCCGCAAGCAGAAGCAGGCCGCCGCCTGAAGCCTTCGGACAACAATTAACTCGCGCTTCTTCGTCCGAGAGGGCGGCGCGGTCGGGTGATGCTCCTTCCCTTCCGCGTCGCCTTCGTTTTGCGCGCAGGCCGGGCCACGCGCGGGAAGCAAGCCGCCACCCGGACTTTACCGGAGGCTCGACGTTTGACACTCCGGGCTTTATCACATAGAGTGCGTCGCACTACGTCAGAGGTGCTTGAGAGTTCCCGCCGCGCGCAGGGCCGCGACGCGACGCGGGAGCTTCAGGTCGCGCCGGTTGCCGCGAAGATTGATTGTGTTTTCTCCTTTCGTCCCGCAGCTCTTGACCGTCTCAATCCCGACTCAGCGCCTTCCGGAGATTCGCTCCGGCGCAGAATGTTCCGCCGCGATGTGACCGACGCGTCACGCGCCGCCGGAGAGGTTTTGCCCCGCGCGGCGGCGGGAGATTCGACAGTTTTCGGCCCTCGCGACTTCAACCACGCGCTGCGACAACCCGCAGCAGCCTTGCCCCTTGAGGAGATAGTTCAGAAATGACAGCTAAGAGATTTTTCGTCTTGACACTTGCTTTGGCGTTCGCCGCCCTCACCGTCGCCGCCACCATCGGAATCAGCACGCGCGCCAGAGCCGCCGCCGCCCTCGAAGTCGTTACCGAGTGCGACGTGACGAGGCAGACCGAGAACACCCCGCCGACGAACAACTGGGTGCTCTACACGCGCGCGGGCACGCCGCCTTCCGCCGGCGCGTTCGTCCCCGGCCCCACGCCCGCGCCCCTCGGCACGGGAAGCGTCCAGCTCAACACCGTCACCGGCGGCGAGAAGGTCTTCCTCTTCAACTACGACCACGTCGGCAAGGAACTCTCCGACATCAGCACGATCTCCTACTCGACCTACCGCACGGCGGGGAGCCTCCAACAAGTGACCGCCCTCAACATTCAGGTTGACTTCAACGGCCCCAACGTTGCGGGCGGGTTCACCACGCTCGTCTTCGAGCCGGTCTATAACACCGATCAAGGCCCGGTCATCAGCGGCCAGTGGCAGGACTGGACGGCGACCGGCGACGGCATCTGGTGGTCAACGCAGCCCATCAACGGCCAGTGCGCGGGCGCGACCTCGGCCTGCGACAAGACCTGGGACGAGATCGTCGCCAACAACCCTGACGCGACCATTCTCGGCGGCTTCGGCCTCAATCAGGGTTCGGGGAATCCCGGCCTCATCGTCGCCAACGACGCGCTCACCATCGGCTTCAACGGCAACACCATCACCTACGACTTCGAGCCCGACGCCGACGCCGACTGTGTGGCTGACGGCGCGGACAACTGCCCCGTCAACGCGAACACCGACCAGACGGACACCGACAACGACGGCGACGGCGATGCCTGCGACCTCGACGACGACGGCGACGGCGTGAACGACAACAACGACGCCTGCCCCAACACGCCTCCCGGCACGCAGGTCAATGGCTCCGGCTGCCCCGTGGCCGTGAACAAAGACCAGTGCAAGAACGGCGGCTGGCAGGCGCTCTTCCGCGCCAACGGCTCGCCCTTCAAGAATCAGGGAGACTGTATCCAGTACACCAATACCGGCAAGTAGATTGGCGGCGGCTTCGACCGCCCGCACGGTCTTAAAGTGCCGAGAAGCGTTGAAGGGCCGGGGAAATCCTCCGGCCCTTCAACTTTTTAGAACCGACGCCGACGGCCCGCGTTTTTACATCGAGGCCCGCGTGACTTATAATTTCGTCCGCTCTCCGTGTTCTGCCGAAACGGCGTCGAAAAAACTTCCCCGGCCCCGAACGCCCGCGAGACAAGAGGAGTTCAGTTCAAGTGCTCAGGCGCAAAATCATCTCGGTCGTGGCCGCTGTCGTGCTGACCTTCGGCACGCTCACGTCTTTCACGGTGCAGGCCGTCTCGCCGACGTTCGCGACGGTCGCCAACGCGCAGGCGTCGGACGAGACGCAGCCGCCCAAGCGCAAGGGCAACAAGTTCACGCGCGCTCTCTCCGCGCCCTTCCGCGCACTGGCGAAGCTCTTCGGCGGGGGCGACGACAAGAAGAAGCAGGAGGCGCGCAAGCGCGAGACTCAACGCGCGCCCGCGACTCAAGCCGCGAACGAGACTCAGGCGGCGGCTGCCGCCGTCAAGAGCGCGCCGCTCGAAGCGGAGCGGAAGACGGTCAATAACGAGCACGCGCGTTCGTCCTCGACGGAGAGAGCGCGCGCGTCAGCGCCGGTCGTTCAATCAAACGCCGCCGCCGCTTCCGAGGGCACGCGCATCGTGCGCCCGTCGGAGGCCGCCGCGACGCCCGCGCCGACGAACACAAAGGGGATGTTCATCCCGCGCATTGATGGCGTCCCGCCCGACCATCTCTCGCAGGGGCGCGCGCTGCTCCAGCACGGCTATCTGAACGAGGCGATTTCGGAACTCTCCATCGCCGCCTCAATCGGGCCCGGACTCGTCGAGGCCAACAACCTGCTCGGCCTCGCCTACGACCGCATCGGCTGGCACCGGGAGGCGGTCGCCGCTTACGAGCGCGCGCTCACGGTCGCACCGAAAGACCCGGTGGTGCTCGCCAACCTCGGCAACTCGCTCTACCTCTCCGACGATTACCACGCGGCGCTCAAGCGCCTCAAACAGTCGGTGCGCATCGCGCCCGCCGCGCCCGTCGTCCACAACAACATCGGCGTCGTGCAGGCGCGGATCGGCAAATACGACGACGCCTTCAAGAGCTTCGCGCGCGCCGGCAACACCTTCGACGCGCACCTCAAGCTCGCCGGGATACTCGAAATCCAGAAGCGCGACCGCGACGCCGCCAAGCACTACGAGGCCGCGCTCCGGCTCCAACCCGGCACCGCCGCCGTCCTCGAACGACTCGTCGCCATCTACGAGCGCACGGGCCGCACCCGCGAGGCGCAGGAAGCGCGCCGCACCCTCGGCCAACCCGCCAACCCGCAGAAGACCGCGACCGGCGGCGGCTGAGAAGAAGGCAAAAGTAAAAAGGCAAAAGGCGAAAGTGAAGAGGCGGTCTCGGCCTTCTCACTTTCGCCTTTTGCCTTTTGCCTTCCGTCTCCGGGCGGTTCATGCTTTCGCAATTCGGCCTGCGTCTATTGCGCAGAGACGAGGAACACGTCCCACGCCCAGCGGCCCACCTTCGCCCCCTTCGCGTCGTCCACCTTCGCGCGATAGCGGAACCGGTTGCCGTTTGCGTCCACCCGCCTCGACTCCTTGTAGTCAAGGCGCAGCTTCAAGACTCCGAGCGAGGGCAAGGTGTGCAACTCGCCCGCCGCCGAGACGCCGTCGCGGTTCGTGTCGCGCCATAAACGCAGGAGCGAGTAGACCGCATCCCCCGCGTCAATCACGCCGTCGCCGTTGCCGCCGTCAGCCGTCCGGTCGAACACGGCGAGGGCGTTGAAGCCATTCTTTATCTGCCCCGGCGTCGGAGGCGGCTGCGGCGTGAAGTTGCCGAACAGCTCCTCGCCGTTTTCGATTGTCCCGTCGCCGTCGCGGTCGAGCGCGAGCCACGCATCGTCCGCGCCCTCGGCAGTCCACGCCAGTTGTCGCGGGCTGCCGTCGGCACGGATGTCGAAGTTCACGCCCCCGGCGGCGTCCGTCAAATCGAAGCCGTCGCCGTCCAAGTCCACGACCACTGGCGAGTCGGCGCAGCAGACTTCCCACTCGTAAGGAACCTGCTCGAAGGGGCTCGGCTGGTAGCAGAAGAAAGTGTCGCAGAAGCCTCCGCCGTCGCAATTCGGTTCGGACGGAGGGCAGACGCACTGGCCGGAAGAGTCGGGCACTTTAGGGAAAGGGCAGCACGCCCTTGTACGCCAACCCCTTTGTGGGGGGAAATCGCCGCACGTCACCTCTACCTGTTGCGCGGGGTCGAATCTCAGGCAGTCACGGCCCGCGAAATATTCCTGAGACTCGTGATGGGATGGGTCATTGTAGTCAACACGGTCGTTGGGCAGATCGCACTCCGGCTGGGAACAAACATGGTCATAGTACCTGTGCATCGCCCGCCCGCATCTGGATTGCACGGGCGGCGGATTTAGCGCCCCGAAGGCGGCCTTGAGAAAAAAAAACTGTTCGCAACAGTCCCGCCGGACGGGAGTCTATTCTTATCGGAGCGATCCCCCGGATGAATAATCCGACCGCCCTTCCAACTGGTTCCGTCGTCGAACCCCACCTCGTCAATCCAAATCTCTATCTCCCGGACGGAGGGGTAGCCAAGAGAGAGTAAGACTTTCCGGATGTGCTCATACTGCTCGTCGGAGAGGGTCAGGTCGAACTGGTCGTTCTGTTTAATCACTCTTTCTGGCCGGAGCCTGCGGCTCTCTTTGTAGTGTTTCGATTGAGGGCTGAGCCCCCACATAAAGTCGAAGGTGTAGGAAAGCTCTGAGCTTGCCTGATTTTTGTTGGCCGGGAAGAGGATGGCGAAACTGAGGTGCGTGATGTCCTTGCCTGAATCGTTCCTGACGGTGATGGTGAGCCCGCGTAGCCAGTCGGCATCGTCGTCACTGAACTTTCCTCCGACGGGGAGGTCACGCTTCTTATTCTTGACCTTTAGAATCTGGATGGGTTCGTCGCGGTATGAGGATTTCGTCAACACCTTTTCGCCGCCTTGTCGCGCGCCGCCGTTTTTTTCCCCGAAAGAGTCGCGGGCGTCGGAAGGCGGCAGTGGCACTCCCGAAGCCCCGACGAAAACCAGAACCACGATCACCGCAATGAGGTTTCCGTGCGGATTGAGGCTGACTTGGTTTTTCATGGCTGAACTCCTGTGTGAAGAGGGTGAGGTGAAGAGCAGCGAGGTTGGTCGGAACAGGCAGCCTATGCTCGGCGTCGCGCAATGTAGCAGCGACCTCGTGGGAGGTCAACAAAGATTTTTCCGCCGGTGTCCGCCCGTCTCAGGGGCGGCGGGTGAGGTTGTAGTCGCGGAGGCGTCGGTAGAGGGTGGAGGGCGAGATGCCGAGCATCTCGGCGGTCTTGCCTCGGTGCCAGCCGGTCTGTTCGAGCGCGGCGAGGATTTGCTGGCGCTCGACTTCGCGCAGAGGGGCGGCGACCGCCGAGGCGTTCTGGTCGGCGTCGCCCGTGGAGGTCGCGCCCGGCACGGTCGCCATCATGACGGGGCTGAAGGAGGCCGAGGGCGCGGAGATTTCGGGCGGCAATTCGGCAGACGTGATGCGCCCTTCGTTGGCGAGGAGCACGGCGCGCTCCAAGGCGTTGCGCAACTGCCGGACGTTGCCCGGCCACGCGTAAGACTTCAAGGCCGCGAGCGCCTCCGGCGTCAACTCCGGCGCGTTCGACTTGCCGAGCTGCTTCAAGAGGTGACGCGCTAAGGGCTCGATGTCTTCGGGCCGCTCGCGCAGCGCGGGCAAGCTGATCTGAAAACTGTTGACGCGGTAGAGCAGGTCGGAGCGGAAGCGACCGTCGCCCACCACCTCCTCGATGTTGCGGTTCGAGGCGGCGACGATGCGGACGTTGACCTGAACTTTGCGCACCGCGCCGACGCGGTAGAACGAGTTGGTCTCAATCGCCCGCAGCAGTTTCGACTGAAGCTGCGAGGGCAACTCCGTAATCTCGTCAAGAAAAATCGTCCCGTTGTCCGCCAGCTCCCACAGTCCGAGCTTCCGCCCCTTCGCGCCGGAGAACGCGCCCGCCTCGTAGCCGAACAACTCGGATTCAAGAAGCGATTCCTGTATCGCCGCGCAGTTCAAATCAATGAAAGAGCCTTCGGCGCGGTTCGACAAACGGTGGACGGCGTTGGCGATGAGTTCCTTGCCCGTCCCCGACTCGCCCGTGATTAAGACCGAAGCGTCCGACGGCGCGACGCGCTCGACGAGGCGCATCACTTCCTTCATCGCGTCTGAGACGAAGACGATTTCCGGCGTCGCCGTCTGCCGCTCGACGAGCGTCCGCAGCCGCGCGTTGTCCACGCGCAGACGCCGCTTCTCCGCCGCCTGTTTGACGAGCGCGTCCAGTTCCGAGATGTGATAGGGCTTCGAGAGGTAGTCGTAAGCGCCGAGCTTCATCGCCTCGATGGCCGTCTCGACCGTGGCGTGGCCCGTGAGCATGATGACTTCGGGCGGGTTCGGTCGCTGGTGCAAGCGACGGAGCAGTTCCATGCCGTCGAGCCGGGGCATGTTGATGTCGGCGAGGAGCACATCTACGTTGCTCTCTTCGAGGAGGCGCAAAGCGGCCTCGCCGTCGGGCGCGACGCGCACGTCATGGCCCATCCGCTGCAACTCTTTCTGAATGACCAAACGCAGGTTAGCTTCGTCTTCGGCGACGAGAATCTTCGCGGGCTGTGCGTTCTGGCTCAAGCTGTCGGGTCTCCGTCAGAGGTGGTATCGGCGGGCAAACGGATCGTAAAAGTCGTGCCGCGCCCCGGCGTCGAATCCACGCCGATGCGCCCGCCGTGCTCGGTTACAATACCATAACAGACCGCCAGTCCGAGCCCCGTCCCGCGCCCTATCTCTTTGGTCGTAAAGAACGGGTCGAAGATTCTCTCAAGTATCTCCGCCGGGATGCCGACGCCCGTGTCGCCGACCTCGACGAGCACCGAGCCCTGACCGCCTTCCTCTTCGGCGCGCGTGCGCAGCGTGAGCGTCCCGCCTTCGGGCATCGCGTCCACGGCGTTCTCGGCGAGGATGACGACCGCCTGCTGCAACTGCCCCTCGTCGCCCGCGACGAGCGGGAGGTTCGAGGCGACTTCGACCTCGATCCGCACCGAAGGCCCGCGCCTTTGATGAAGCAGGAGCCGCGCCGCCGACTCGACCACCTCCGAGACGTTGACCGGCGCGTGCTGCACGGCCCGCGCGCGGCTGAAGTTGAGCAGCCCGTTCGTAATCTCCTTGCAACGGAACGCCTCGCCCCGAATCAGTTGCAGGTACTCGCGCAAGTCTTCCACTTCCGGCGACGCGCCGTAAGCGCCCTCGTTGACGCGCGATTCCAGAGCCTCGGCGCATGCCGCGATGGTCGCCAGAGGGTTGTTGATTTCGTGGACGACTCCGGCGGCGAGCCGCCCGACCGCCGCCAGTTTTTCCGAGCGCGCCACCGCGCGGCTCGCCACGACGCGCTCCGTGATGTCCTCGCCCACGGTGATGACGTGCGAAACCTCCTCGCCGTCAATCCGCATCGGGACTTTGCTCACCAGCCAGTGGCGCGTCGTCCCGTCGCGCGCGTGCGCCTCCTGCTCGATGCGCTCGATCTCGCCGGTCTCGAACGCGCGCCCGAACTCGGCTTCGAGCGTCGGTCGCGGCTGTCGCGTCAAGACCTCGAAGACGTTGCGGCCCAGCACGTCGCGGCGCGGGATGCCCTGCCCGCCGAGTTCGCGGTTGCGGTTCCAGGCGACGACCCGGTGGTCGCGGTCAATCGCGTAGAGCGAGACGGGAAGGCTGTCAATAATCGCCTCGGTGAAGCGGCGCTGCGACTCGGCCTCGGCGGTGCGCCGCTCGACCTCGCGCGCCAAGTGGACGGAGGCGGCGCGCGACGCCTCGTAGAGCGTGGAGATGCGCGCGGCCAAAGCGGCCTGCTGCGCGGCGGCTTCGACGAGCCGTTCTTCCATCTGACCGCAATCCGCCGCGCGGTCGCAGGCGACGATGAGCGCGCCGAGTGCCCGCCCCTCGAAGCGAAGCGGCGAGGCGTACTCGACCGCGTGCGCCGCGTCGCGCAGGAAGAACTGCGAGCCGTCCTCAATCCGCACCGAAGCAGAAGGCGAGGTGTCGAGCCACGCGCGCAGCCGCGCCTCGTCCACGAGCGAGGCATCCTCCTCGGCGCTCCCCTCGCGGTCGAAGACGCAGAGCGTCGGCCCTGCGCGCCCCGCCGCCCAACCCGAACGGCCCGCGCCGCCCTCGACCGGCATCAACACGGCGGCGCACATCGAAGCGTTCGCGCCCTCGTAGGTCGCGCCCGCCACGCGCCGCACGACTTCCGCCGGGCTCAAGGCGTGGAGCAACCCCCGCCCCAAGTCCGCGAGGAAAGCGAGTTCGCGATTGCTGCCTTCGAGCGCCCGCTCGCGCTCGGCGGTTTCGAGATGCGCGCCGACGCGCGTCAGCAGCTCTCTCGAAGTCGAGCCCTTGACGACGAAATCGTCCGCCCCGGCGGCGAAGGCTTCGACCTTGTAGTCCTCTCGGTCGTGAGCCGAGACGATGATGATGGGCAGCCGCTTCGTCGCCGCCTGCGCGCGCAGCAATCGGCACAACGCGAGGCCGCTCACGCCCGGCAACTCGATGTCCAAGACGATGAGTTCGCAGGGCTGGCGGTGCAGCTCGCGCAACGCGGCGGCGGCGTCGGCGCACGCGACGACGCGGTGGCCCGCGCCCTCGAAGGCGCGCTGTAACTGGCGGCGCACGCGCGCGTCGTCGTCCACGAGGAGCACCGTCGCGGTCTTGTCGGAAACGATGGAGACTAAGGCGGACATGAGTTTCGGGCTTTGATGCCGACGGCTGCTGCGCGGGGTTTGAGGGGGGCCGGACGTTTCCCGCGGCGCGGACGAAAAAGAGTTTCACTCGCCAAGACGAGCCGCCGCTTCCGCACCCCGCCGCACTTCGGGGACGAGCGAGCGCCTCGCCTCTTAACGATTGAAAACGAACGGGCGGGGGAAAGTCAAGAAGAAGAAACGATGAGCGCGGAACGCGGAACGT
>DASTQX010000428.1:0-27137 GCA_035761505.1 Pyrinomonadaceae bacterium | reverse complement strand
GTCCGGCGCGAGTTCGAGCAGGTTCCGGCCCTCGAAGAGGACTTCGCCGCCCGTCACCTCATACGCCGGATGACCGGCGAGAATCTTGGCGAGCGTGGACTTCCCCGAACCGTTCGGCCCCATGATGGCGTGAATCTCGCCCTTCTCCACCGAGAGGCTGATGCCCCGCAGAATCTCCTTGCCCTCGACGCTCGCGCGTAAATCTCTAATCTCTAACACTGTGCTCTCCTTCGGAGAGCCGTGAATGGTCAATGGTGAATGTGAAGAACAGGTTTTCTCCGTTCACCATTTACCATCTACCATTCACGGCCTTAAATTATCCAACGCTGTTCTCAAGCTTCATGCCGAGGAGGCGCTGCGCCTCGACGGCGAACTCCATCGGCAACTCGCGGAACACGTCCTTGCAGAAGCCGTTGATGATGAGCGAGACGGCGTCCTCCTGCGAGATGCCGCGCTGCTGCAAGTAAAAGAGCTGTTCCTCGCTGATGCGCGAGGTCGTCGCTTCGTGCTCGACGCGCGCCGTGTTGTTCATCACCTCGATGTAAGGGAACGTGTTCGCGCCCGACTTCGAGCCGATAAGCATCGAGTCGCACTGCGTATAGTTGCGCGCGCCCGTCGCGCCCGGCAGGACTTTGACGAGCCCCCGGTAGCTGTTGTTCGACTTGCCCGCCGAGATGCCCTTCGAGATGATGGTCGAGCGCGTGTTCTTGCCGATGTGAATCATCTTCGTGCCCGTGTCGGCCTGCTGCGCGTGGTTCGTCAGAGCGACCGAGTAGAACTCGCCCACCGAGTTCTCGCCCTGCAAGATGCACGAAGGGTACTTCCAAGTAATCGCCGAGCCCGTCTCGACCTGCGTCCAGGAAATCTTCGAGTTCCGCCCCCGGCACGCGCCGCGCTTGGTGACGAAGTTGTAGATGCCGCCCTTGCCTTCCTCGTCCCCCGCGTACCAGTTCTGCACGGTCGAGTACTTAATCTCGGCGTCGTCCAGAGCGACCAACTCGACGACCGCCGCGTGCAACTGGTTCTTGTCGAACTTCGGCGCGGTGCAGCCTTCGAGGTACGAGACGTGCGAGTTCTCTTCGGCGATGATGAGCGTGCGCTCGAACTGGCCCGACTCCTGATTGTTGATGCGGAAGTAGGTGGACAACTCCATCGGGCAGCGGACGCCCTTCGGGATGAAGACGAACGAGCCGTCGGTGAAGACAGCGCTGTTCAGGGCCGCGAAGTAGTTGTCGTTCGTCGGCACGACCGAGCCGAGGTACTTCTTGACGAGTTCGGGATATTCCCTCACGGCCTCGGAGAACGAGCAGAAGATGACGCCGTGCTTCTTCAGCTTCTCCTTGTAGGTCGTGGCGACCGACACCGAGTCGAAGACCGCGTCCACGGCGACGTTGGCGAGCAGCTTCTGCTCCTGCAAAGGGATGCCGAGCTTGTCGAAAGTCTTCAACAGTTCGGGGTCAACTTCGTCGAGGCTCGCCTTCTTCGCGTTCTGCTTGGGCGCGCTGTAATAGATGATGTCCTGATAGTTGATTTCCGGATACTCGACGTTGGGCCAGTGCTTCGGCTCCTTCATCGTCAGCCAGTGGCGGTACGCCTTGAGGCGGAACTCAAGCATCCACTCCGGCTCGTCCTTCTTCGCGGAGATGAGGCGGATGGTGTCTTCGTTCAAGCCCCTCGGAATCATGTCCGACTCGATGTCGGTCACGAAGCCGTACTTGTACTCTTTGTTGGTCAGCAGCTCGATTGTGCTCATCAGATGATTGCTTCCTAAACTCTAAACTCGGCCCCTCCGAGGAGCCTGCTTCTTACCGCACGCTCCCGTCAGCCGTCTGCAACTGATTCCTCAATCCCTCGATCTGGTGCAGCGTCGCGTCCACCTTCGACTCCGTGCCGATGAGTTGCGCGAGCGTGATGGCCGAGAGCGCCTTGCGCACGACCTCGTGGACGCCGACGATGACGGGCCGGATGCCGCAATCGCCCGTGTGGACGCAGGAGTCGAGCACGCCCGTATAGCTCTTGCAGTGGCCGTCGAGCACGTCGCCGTCCAAGACCTTGATGATCTCGCTCAGGTGAATCTCCGAGGCGGGCCGCGCCAAGCGGTAGCCGCCCTTCGTCCCCCGAATCGAGGCCACCAGCCCCGCCTTGTTCAAAAGCCACAGCAGCTTGCCCGCGTTCGCCTGCGAGATGCCCTCGCGCTCCGACATCTGGCCGAGCGTCAAAAACTCGCCCTCGCCCAGCCGCGCGAGCTGAAGCAGGCAACGCAAACCGTACTCTTCCTGTGCGGAGACCTTCATAAAACTTCTCTCAATTCTCGCCTGAGAAATCGCATCTGTGAGCCATCTTAAAGATACATTACTTTAATGTCAAGATTAGAGGGCCACTTTTTGAAGCACTTTAAACTCGACTCTAACTGTTGGAATCAGCGACTTTAACTTCGACCTTCGGAGGCCGCGAGGCCGGGCCGGAGGGCTTCGGATGAGAGGGTTCGAGGGCGGTCAGAAATTCAGTGCGGCGGGCCGGAATCTTCGAGCAGAAAGCCTTGCTCGTAGGCGTTGGCGAGTTTTTCGAGCGTGGCGGCGTGGCGACGGATGCGCTCGCCCTCTTCGGTGTCGCCGACGGCGCGCGGCGGGTCGTAAGCGCGCAGCGTCGTCACCTTCGGCACGATGTCCGCGCCCGCCGTGATGGCGTCGCCGATGGACTCGAAGTGATGATGCTCGGCGAGCGCCACGCCCTCCGGGCCGAGTATCAGGGTGTAGCCACGGTCGCCGTAAGCTTCGGAGAAAGCGCCGTCAATGGTTACGGCGTGGCCGCCCCGCTTGACCGGCTCTTCGCCGCGCTCGACGCGCACGGGGACGTGACCGTTGACGATCATCCCTTCGCGCACGCCGAACTCGCCGGAGACGCGCGCGCAGAAGGCGGCGTCGTGGAGGAGGCGAAAATATGGATTCTTCTTCTCGGCGTGCGTCGCCTTGTCCTCGACGAAGTAGGTCTCGAAGGTCGCCATCCGGTCTTTGCCGAAGAGCGGCGAGCGCGGCCCCGTCCAGAGATACCAGAGCCAGTCGGCGTCCCGGCTCGACACTTGCGCGCCCCTGCGGAAGAGGCGGCGGACGACCCGGTCGAGCGCGTCGAACAGAGCGCGACCGGAAAAGGTCTGGCCTTCCACGTCGAGCTTGAGGGGCTCGCCTTCCTCGTCCACGGGCACGCAGCCGTGGAAGATGAGCGCCTCGTCCCGACGCAGCCACACCGCGCCGTGACGCACCACCGCCGACATGTGCTGCCAGAGCCGCGGGCTCGCCACGAAAGACTCGCGCAGCCGCTCCACGCACGCACGCTCATCCGCGCTCAAAGCGTAAGGGTCTGCGGGGTCGAGGGTCGGCAGATGCGTGTCTCGGAGTTGATGGATGCTTCCATCAATCTCGACCGTGCCCGCGCTCGCGTCTATCCGATGGAGGAGGCAGCGCGCGTCCATCTCCCATTCAGGGTGACGCGCGACGACCTGCCCTTCGAGCTTGAACTGGATGACGGCGGCGGCCTTCTGCATCCTCGCCATCAAGAGGTCGTCGCGCAAGCCCTCGCCCTTCGCCTTGAAGCGCTCGGCGGGGTCGTCGCCGTAGAGCGTCCGCGCGAGCCTTTCGAGCGGCGCGAGCGTGACGCCGTAACCCTCTTCGAGTTGCGAGAGCCTTCGGTAGCGCAGGGAGACGCGGAGCACCGTGGCAATCAGCGCCTCGTGTCCGAGGCACGCGCCCATCCACGCCGCGTCGTGATTGCCCCACGCGAAGGCGACGCGCGGCTGCTGCAAGAGGTATTCGATGACGCGATCAATGCGCGGGCCTCGGTCGCCCAAATCACCGGCGACGACGATCTCCGCGACCGAGAGGTTGCGCACCAAACGCGAGGCGGTGCGGACGGCGGAGAAGTCCCGGTCGTGCGCGGCCAGAGTCTCGATCATTACGTCGAGGTAATTCGCGCCGCGCCCCGCCGAGGGCTCGAACAGAAGTTCCTCGAAGAGTTCGCGGCGCGCGGGCGGCAGAAGGCTCCTGACTTCGGCGAACCGCCGCGTGCTGGCGAGGGAGCGCGCGATTCTGAACTGCCTGCGGAGGGTCTGCCGCACCCACTGCCCGCGCCGCGTGGGGTCTTCGAGCGTGGGGCGGAGATATTCGACCGACTCGTGCGGGTAATAGATGACGGCGAGCAGTTGCTTCAACTCGGCCTCGTCCATCTCCGCGCCGAAGAGCTTCTCGACGAGCGGACGCAAACTGCCCGAAGCGTTGTTGATGATGTGTCGGAGTTTTTTGTACTCGCCGTGCACGTCGCTGACGACGTGGACGACGCCCTTCGGGAGCGTGAGCGAGGCGCGCAGCGCGGAGGCTTCCGCCAGCGCCGCGTCAGCCGTCGGGTACTGCGCCGCAAGCGCCTCCAGAAGCGGCAACTCCGAAGAATCGAAAGAGGCTGTCAACATGACCTCCGAAGGCAGGTGATAAGCCAGGTGATAAGTGATGAGTGATAAGTGATAAGAAGGAAGAAGACATCTCGCTTCCTCTTTCTTATCACTTATCACTCATCACTTATCACCTGACTTTATCTTCTCCACTCGTCTATGAGCGAGGCGACGAGGCCCGTCCAGCCGGTCTGGTGCGAGGCACCGAGGCCCATGCCGGTGTCGCCGTGGAAGTATTCGTAGAAGAGAACGAGGTCGCGCCAGTGCGGGTCGCGCTGGAATTTTTCGTACCAGCCGTGGACGGCGCGGCGGCCCTCGGCGTCGCGGGTGAAGATTTTTATCATGCGGTCGGCGAAGCCGCGGCCCATCTCGTTGAGCGTCACGGCGGGCTCGCCCTCGACCGGGCTCTGGACGGCGAAGCGCGGGCCGTAAGCCTTGCCGAGCTTGCGCATGCTCTCGATCATCATGAACGAGGTCGGGAACCAGATGGGGCCGCGCCAGTTGGAATTGCCGCCCTTGAGCATCTCGACGGACTCGGCGGGCTCGTAGCCGACCTGCGCTTCGCCGAAGCGGAACGGGTGGTGCTCGTGGAATTTCGACAAACTCCGCATGCCGTAGTCCGAGCGGAACTCCGCCGGGTCCCAGACACGTTCCAAGAGGTGGCGCATCTGTTCCGGATTGACGATGGCGAGGACGTGGACGGTCTTCCCTTCCTCCTCGATGGTCGTCACGCAGCTCTGAACGAGGTCTTGCCGGTTCTTGAGGAACCAGTGGAGGTTCGTGCGGAAGACGGGGAAGGGTTCGATCCAGTCCTCTTCCAGACGCTCGACGGCGTAGAGCGGGATAAGGCCGACGAGCGAGCGGACGCGGAATTTCTGGTACGTCCCGTCCGCGTAGCGGAGCACGTCGTAGAAGAAGCAATCCTTCTCGTCCCAGAGATCGTGGTCGGTCTCGCCCATGTGCCGCATCGCCGCGCCGACATAGACGTAGTGCTGGAAGAATTTGGTCGCCAAGCCCTCGTAAGCCTTGTTCTCCTTCGCCAGTTCCAGAGCGATACGCATGAGGTTGAGGCAGAACATTCCCATCCACCCGGTCGCGTCGGACTGTTCGAGCCGCGCGCCGTAAGGGAGGGGCTGGCTGCGGTCGAGGACGGTGATGTTGTCGAGTCCGAGGAAGCCGCCCTCGAAGACGTTGTTCCCCTGACTGTCCACCTTGTTGACCCACCACGCGAAGTTCATCAGCAGTTTGTGGAAGCACTTCTCAAGAAACATCCGGTCGGCCTTGCCGGAGCGCAGCCGATCCATGTTGTAGATGCGCCACACGGCCCACGCGTGGACGGGCGGGTTGAGGTCTGAGAACTCCCACTCGTAGGCGGGTATCTGCCCGTTCGGGTGCTGGAACTGCTCGAAGAGGAGGAGCCAGAGTTGCTCCTTGGCGAACTCCGCGTCCACGAGCGCGAGCGGGACGCAGTGGAAGGCCAAGTCCCACGCCGCGAACCAGGGGTACTCCCACTTGTCCGGCATCGAGAGGACGCGCATCGAGTTGAGGTGCAGCCAGTGCTGGTTGCGTATGCGCCAGCGCGAGTCGGGCGGCGGCCAAGCGGGGTTGTCGCCGTCGAGCCAGACGTTCACGTCGTAGATGTAAATCTGCTTCGTCCACAACATCCCCGCGAGCGCCTGTCGCTGCACGCGCCGCTCGTCGTCGGTCGCCGACGCCGGATGAAGCTCCGCGTAAAACTCGTCGGCCTCGCGCCGCCGCGCGTCGAAGATCGAGTCGAAATCCTCGAAGGGCTCGTCCGGCGTCTTGTCCGTCAGGCGCAGGCGCAGCGTGACCGAGCCGCCCGCCGGGACGTTGAGGTTCGAGTAATGCAGGCACGCCTTCGTGCCGAACTGTTCGGGGTTCGTGGCTCGCTCGCCGCTTACGACCTGACGGTGGAAGGCGTCTTTGACGAAAGGCTTGCGGCTCTGGCCTGAGCCCCAGACGCGCGGGACGTTCGTCTCGTTGAAGGTGAAGAGCGCCTGCGCGCCCGCGTCGGCGTAGAGGTGGCGCGCGCCGAGCCGGTACTCGAAGGGGAGGCCGTCGAGCGGCGCGGCGCTCTCGTCCGAAGCGAGGAGGCTTGTGAACCCTTCGCCCGAAGGGCCGGGCTTGATGTTCGGCTCCGCCTTCGCCTCCGGCCCCCAAGCCCAGGTGTTGCGGAACCAGAGGTGCGGCAAAACGTGCAAAGGCGCGTCTTCCGGCCCACGGTTGAAAGCCTCGATGCGGACGAGGATGTCTTCGGCGTCGGCCTTCGCGTACTCGACGAACACGTCGAAGTAGCGGTCGTCGTCAAAGACGCCCGTGTCGAGCAATTCATACTCCGGCCCGCGACCCTGCCTGCGACCTTCTTCGATGAGTTTCGCATACGGGTACTCGCGTTGCGGGTACTTGTACAGATACTTCATGTACGAGTGCGTGGGCGTCGAGTCGAGGTAGAAGTAATACTCCTTCACGTCCTCGCCGTGGTTCGTCTCGCCGCCGACGCAGCCGAAGAGCCGCTCCTTCAAGATCGGGTCTCGACCGTTCCAGAGCGCGAGCGAGAAGCAGAGTATCTGGTAGCGGTCGCAGATCGCCGCCAAGCCGTCCTCGCCCCAGCGATACGCCTTCGAGCGCGCGAGGTCGTGCGGGAAGTAGCCCCACGCGTTGCCGTCCGCCGAGTAGTCCTCGCGCACCGTCCCCCACGCCCGCTCCGAGACATACGGCCCCCACTTCCTCCAGGGGGCAATCGGCGTGGTGGAAGGTTCGCGTAGTCGCTCCTGTTCTTTCGTGGGCATCGGGTTTGATTTGATGAAGGGATGTTCGGAGGGCCGCTAAAGGCTCGCGGCTGCCGCCTCGTCGACGAACCATTCGAGCGTGCCGTCCTCCGGCTCGATTAACTGCGAAGGGAGGCGCGTGGGGTCGCGCTCGCCTTTCAGGACTTCGGCGAGGCGTGCGGCCTTGCCCGCGCCGGTGACGACGAAGAAGACACGGCGCGCGTGGTTGATGGCGGGCGCGCTCAAGGTGATGCGCCACGCGTCGAACTTCTCGACCCAGTTGGCGACGGCCCACGCGCGTTGCTCTTCAAGGGCAGTCGTGCCGGGGAAGAGTGAAGCCGTGTGGCCGTCGTCGCCCATGCCGAGCATCACGAGGTCGAGGCGGGGCCACTCCGCGTCGCCGAAGAAGGCGCGCATCTCGTCTTCGTAGAGACTGGCGTTGGCCGCCGCGTCACCCACGCCGCGCATCCGGTGGACGTTCTGTTCGGGAATCGGCACTTTCGAGAGCAGCGCTTCGCGAGCCATCCGGTAGTTGCTGTCGGCGTGGTCGGGCGGGACGCAGCGCTCGTCGCCAAAGAAGACGTGGACGCTCTCCCACGGAACCCGCGCGCGGAAATCTTCGCCCGCCAGCAGCTCGAAGACGCGCTTCGGCGTCGTCCCTCCGGCGAGCGCGACGCTGAACGTGCCGCGCTCCGCGACCGAGGCGCGCGCCAGTTCGGCGAAGCGTCCGGCGACGGCGCGCGCCACCTCTTCCGCGTCAGCGCCGACGCGCAGGTCGGGCGTGTGTCCGGGCTGCTCCATCTTCGTCAGTGCGTTTCGATGAGGGCACAGAGCGCCGCGCCGTAGAGCGCCGTCTTGTCGTCGAGGATGACGCGCACCGGGATTGACTCGACTAAGCCCGACATGCGCCCCTTATCTACGTAGTTGCGCATGAAGACGCCGTCCTTGAGTTTCTCGATGATCTTCGGCGCGATGCCGCCGCCGACGTAGAGGCCGCCCGCCGACTTCAGCATGAGCGCCAGATTGCCCGACACCGCGCCGTAGATGGCGACGAACATGTCGAGCGCCTCGGCGGCGATCTCGGCCTTGCCCGCGAGCGCGGCCTTCGAGACGGCGGCGCTCTTGTCGCCCGCCGCGATCTCCTCGGCCAGCCACGCGGGCTCTTCAAACAATTTCCGGTCGCGCAGGAAAGAGTAGATGTTGTAGAGCCCCATCCCCGAAACCACGCGCTCGTAACTGACGCGCCCGTTCAGTTGCTCTTTCAGATACAGAAGCAAATCGAACTCGCGCTCGTCGCGCGGGGCGAAGTCGGCGTGGCCGCCCTCGGAGGCCATCGGGTGATAATGCAGGCCGTCGAAGTAGATGCCCGCCATGCCGAGGCCCGTCCCGGCGGCGATGAGCGCGCGGTGGCCGTGCCAGCTCCCGTTGCCTTCGCTGAGCGTGTAGAGGCGCGACTGTTCGAGGACTTCGATGCCGTAGGCGGTGGCTTCGAGGTCGTTGATGAGCCGCACGCTCTCGACCTTTAAAGTCTCGGCGAGGACTTCGGCGCTTACGTCCCACGCGAGGTTGGTCGTGTCGGCGCGGTTGCCGACGACGGGGCCGGCCACGCCGAAGCAGGCGCTCGAAATCTTCTCTTCGCGGTGCGAAGAGAGGAACTCTTCGACGATGGCTTCCAGCGAAGGATGCTTGCCGCTCGGATAGCTCTGCTGCGCGACGACGCGGCCCAGCCGGTCGCCCTCGGCCTCGAATAAGGCGACGTTGGTTTTCGTTCCTCCGATGTCTCCGGCGATAATCATGATTTGATGCGCGAGGCTCCCTTAAAAAGAGGATGAGTCGTTCAATCCTTGACCGTCTCCAACAGCCGGGCCGCGAACGTCACGGCCCTTTCGTAAAGCACGTCGCGGGCGAGAATCTCCAACTCTTTGCTCAGCCGCTCGCCCTCTGTGCGCGCCTCGTAGCCGAGGACGCGCGTGACTTCGTGACTCGCGCCGCCGACCCGCGCGCCCGTCTCCAACTTCGACTCGTCCAGCCTCAAGGCGACGCGGAACTCGTCGCCGCCCTCGGCGCGAATCGTGAGCGCAGTAATCATGCCGTCGCGTCCCGCCGCGTCTTCGGTCGCACGCAGAGAGACTTCCAGAGTGCGCTCGCCCGCGCGCAAGAGAAAGCTTCTCTCCCCTTCGGCGGCCTTGACCGGCTCCGAGCCTTCGACCTCCCAGCCGAGGCACGAGGCGAGCCAGCCGACGGCGAGCAAAGCCTTCGGCGCGATCTCGCCGGGCGCGCGGTCGGGCGGGTCGTACTCGATGCGCACGCTCTCGATCTTCGAGAGCGCGTCGCGGTAGTCGGCCACGTCCCAGAAGCTCGCCACCAGAGAGCGCCAGGAGGTCAGGCGGCCCCAGTTGAGGTCGCTCAGGTTCAGAGAGCCGCGCCGCTCTTCGAGAATCCGCGCGAGGCGCGACACGTCGAAGTGCGGGTTGTCGAACGAGGCGGAGTCTATCACCACGCGGTCGGAGAGTTCGGCGAGGCGGTTGAAGAGTTTATCTTCGTAGTGCGGGATGTCCTTCCACCAGAGGAAGACCGGCACGTCCGGCACGAGCAGCGGCGCGACCGCCGTGGCCGCGCTGGAGACGACTTCGCCCGCAGCCTCAATCGTCACCTGCTCGCCACAAATCTGCTTCCCGCCCCCTTTAGACATCTGGCAGCGCGTCGAGATGAAGGCTTCGAGCCTCGACTCCTCAGCCGCGCGGTCGGCGATGAGCACCAGCGCGCGGCACGGGTGGCGCTCGGTCACACTGTCGAGCAGCGCGTCCACCTCCTCGCGCTCCTCGGCCCCCTCGGTGTACACGACGAGGTTCAGCACGCACGCCCGCGTCACGCCCGCCGCCGCCCCGCCCTCTTCGGTCGCCGACGACGACTCGGCCCACATCGAAGCCAACTCCCGCTCCAACTTCGCCGCGTCCACGCCCTTCAGCGCCGAGAATGTGACTGTGCTTTCCTGAGTCTGCATAAGTTTAGTGATGAGAGATGAGTAATAAGTGATAAGTGATAAGAAAAGACCTGTCTTCTTTCTTATCACTTATCACTCATCTCTCATCACTCCTTTCACGGTCTGCGCCACCGCCGCCCCGGCGCTTCGAGGAGGTCGAAGGAGGCTTGCGGCCCCCAACTCCCGGCCTCGTAGTTGGGGAAGTCGGCCTCGGCGCGGGTGGCGGCCCACTGTTCGAGGATGGGCATGACGAGCGCCCAGCCGCGCTCGGTCATGTCGGCGCGCGCGTAGAGCGTCGAGTCGCCGAGGATACAGTCGAGGATCAAACGCTCGTAGGCTTCGGCGAGTTGGACGCCGAAGGACGCGCCGTAACGAAAGTCCATGTTCACGTCGCGGATGCGCGTCACCTGCCCCGGCACTTTGACGGCGACTCTCAGCGTGATGCCTTCGTCGGGCTGGACGCGGATGATGAGTTGATTCGGCGCGGTGTGCTCCATCGCCGCGCCGAAGAGCTGATGGGGCGCTTGCTTGAACTGGATGGCGATTTCCGTGACGCGCTTCGAGAGGCGCTTGCCGGAGCGGATGTAGAAGGGCACGCCCGACCAGCGCCAGTTGTCGAACCACATCGTAATCATCGCGTAAGTCTCGGTCGTCGAGTCCGGCGCGACGCCCTTCTCTTCGCGGTATCCGGGCACGGGCTTGCCGCCGATTGCGCCCGCGCCGTACTGCCCGCGCACGCATTCGGCGCGCACGCGCTCCGGCGTGAAGGCGCGCGCCGAGTGCATGGCCTTGATCTTCTCGTCGCGCACGTCCTCCGCCGAGAGCGAGGCGGGCGGCTCCATCGCGACGAGCGAGAGCACCTGAAAGACGTGGTTCTGAATCATGTCGCGCACCACGCCCGACTTCTCGTAATAGCCGCCGCGCCCCTCGACGCCCACGGTCTCGGCGTTCGTAATCTGCACGTGGTCAATGTACTGCCGGTTCCACATCGGCTCGAAGATGCCGTTGGCGAAGCGGAAGACCAAAAGGTTCTGGACGGTCTCTTTGCCGAGGTAGTGGTCAATGCGATAAATCTGCCGCTCGTCGAGGTGCTTGAGGATTTCCTGATTGAGTTGGCGCGCGCTCTCAAGGTCTGTCCCGAAGGGCTTCTCGATGATGACGCGCACCCAGCCCTTCTCGGACTTCGTGAGCCCCGCCTCGCCCAACTGCCTGACGGCCTCGGCGTAGAACTCCGGCGCGACCGAGAGGTAGAAGAGGCGGTTGCCTTGCGTCCCGCGCTCGCGGTCAACCTCTTCGAGCATCTTGGCGAGCACCTGATAGCACTCCGCGTTCTCGATGTTCGAGGGCAGGAACTTCATCCCCTGCGCGAAGGAGTTCCAGACCTCGTCGTCCACCCGCTTCGCCTCGGAGAATTCGGCCACCGACTCCTTCATCTTCTGCCGGTACTCTTCGTCGGTCATCGCCGTGCGACCGAGGCCGATGATGGCGAACTCGGCGGGCAGCAGGCGTTCCTGCACGAGCCGGTAGAGCGCCGGAATCAACTTCCGCTTGGCGAGGTCGCCCGACGCGCCGAAGATGACGACCGCGCACGGCTCGGCGGCCCGCTCCAACCGCATCCCCGCGCGCAAAGGGTTCTCGACGATAGTCTCAGCCGTCTGCATCAGTAAACCTCAAGCTAAACGATGAACTGAAAGACAAATCTAAGAGCTTCGGATTTGAGACTTAAGATTTCAAATCGTTCTTAATTCATCGTTCCGCGTTCCGCGTTCATCGTTTCTCTGCTGGTGCCGTGCGAGCCCGCGCCAATCAAATTTTCATACTGTTTCATTGATGACCAGCACAGGCCCGCACAGCATAAGAACTCTGGGGGAAAGGGGAAAAGGGGAAGAGGGGAAGAGGGTCAAGGGAAGTTCGCTCTTCCCTTTTCCCCTTTTAACCATTTACCCGTTTCCCCCGCTCTGTTTTTCGAGCAGCTCCTCCCACTCCGTATGCACCGCCGGTTGGCCGGGCTTATCGGCGCGCTCGTAGGTGTGAGAGCCGAAGAAGTCGCGCTGCGCCTGCGTCAAATTCAGCGGGAGGTCTGCGGTGCGGTAGGTGTCGAAGTAGCCGATGGAGGCGGCCATGCCGGGGACGGGCACGCCCATCCGCATCGCCGTCGTCACGGCGAGCCGCCAGTTGGCCTGCGCGTTCTGCATGTAGGCGTTGAAGTCGGGGTCGAGCAGGAGGTTCGGCAAATCAGCGCGCCTTTGGTACGCCTGCTTGATTTTGTCGAGGAACTGCGCGCGGATGATGCAGCCGCCCTTCCAGATGCGCGCCGTCTCGCCGAGGTTGATGTTCCAGTTCCAGTTCTGCGAGCCCGCGCGGATGAGGTTCATGCCTTGCGCGTAGGAGCAAATCTTCGAGGCGTAGAGCGCGTCGCGGATGGCGGCAATCATCTCCGCGCGGTCGCCCGCGTAGCCTTCGCCCTGCGGCCCCGTAATCTGCTTGCTCGCCTCGACGCGTTCGTCCTTGCGCGAAGAGAGGTTGCGCGCGTCCACGGCGGCGTCCATCGTCGGCGAGACGACGCCCAAGTCTAAGGCGACGGCGCTCGTCCACTTGCCCGTCCCCTTCTGCCCCGCCTTGTCGAGCACGAGGTCAACTAAGGGCTTGCCCGTCTCAGGGTCTTTGACGCGAAGTATCTTCGCCGTGATTTCGATGAGGAAGGATTCGAGGTCGCCCCGGTTCCACTCGTCGAACACGTCGGCCATCTCGTCTGCGTTCATCCGCAAGATGCGGCGCATCAGGTCGTAGGCTTCGGCGATAAGCTGCATGTCGCCGTACTCGATGCCGTTGTGCACCATCTTGACGAAGTGGCCCGCGCCGCCCGGCCCGATGTAGGTCACGCATGGCCCGTCGTCCACCTTCGCGGCAATCGCCTCCCAGATGGGGCGAATCTGCTCGTAGGCTTGCGGGTCGCCGCCCGGCATCAGGCTCGGCCCCCACAGAGCGCCCTTCTCGCCGCCGGAGACGCCGGAGCCGATGAAGTTCAAGCCCTCGGCCTTGAGCGCCTTCTCACGCCGCTCGGTGTCCATGAAGTAGGAGTTGCCGCCGTCAATGATGATGTCGCCTTCTTCGAGGTACGGCTTGATTTGATCCACCGTCCAGTCCACGGGGTCGCCCGCCTTGACGAGGAGGATGACTTTGCGCGGGCGCTCCAAAGCCTTGACGAACTCTTCGGGCGTGCGCGTGCCGATGAACTGCTTGCCCGCGTTCTCTTCCATGAACTTCGTCACGCGGTCGGGCTCGTTCTTGCTCGGCGGACGGTTATAGACGGCGACCGAGTAGCCGTTGCGCTCGATGTTGCGCGCCAGATTCTCGCCCATCACGGCGAGGCCGATCATGCCGATCTTCGCGGTCTTCGTTTCCTGTTCGGGTGCGGACATTTTCTTAAGCCCTCAACTTTAATCTTGGGGGAAAAGGTCAAAAGGCGAAGAGGGTAAAGGGAGCAGGAACCGCTCTTCCCTTTGACCCCTTTACCCGTTTCCCCTTTTGACCCCTGTTATTCAGACCGTCGTTGCGCCCGAAACGGGCAGCGCTTCGCCGACGATTTCAAGGAGGCGTTTGAGCCCGGCGGTCACGTCCGCGCCGAGGTCTATGCGGACGGCGCGGCGTCCGCGCGTCGAGAGCGAGCGGAAGTCGCCGAGCGCCTGCGCCTGCTTCAAGGTGCTGAAGGTGTAAGGCTCGCGCGGGATTTCGAGGTCGCTCGCGTCCGCCGCCGTGAGCTGCATGAAGACGCCGTTGTCCGCGCCTCCCTTGTGCAGTTGGCCGGTCGAGTGCAGGAAGCGTGGGCCGTAGCCGGTCGTCGTCGCGCAGCGCGTCGCGTCGCGCAGGTGCGTGCGGAGTTGCTGGACGGCGCGCTCGTTCTCCGGCGTCTCCTCGAAGTAATTGAGCAAGGCGATGTAGTCGCCCTCGCCCGCGCGCGCGAGATGAGCCTTCAAGGCTTCGAGCAGAGAGCCCACAGGCAAGGCGGCGCGCGTCGCGTCGTCGGCGTAGATGGTCAGGCCGCCTTCGCTCACGAGCGCCATCTGCTCCTGCAACTTGCCATCGCGCTTGAAGGCTTCCAGAAGCTCCTTCGTCGCGTCCTTCGACTCCTGCACGTTCGGTTGGTCGAACGGGTTGATGCCGAGCCGCCAGCCCGCGAACGCCGTGGCAATCTCCCACAGGAAGAACTCTTCGCCGAGGTCGTAAGCGTCCGTCAAGGTGCGATAGACGACCGGATGCCCGGCGGCTTCGAGCGCCTTGAGCTTCGACTCGGTTTCGCTGTCGAGCCGCCCGGCGGCGATGGAGACGAACAGGCGGTCATCGCCGTACACTGACGGCGGCCCCAACGGCTCGCCCGCGACGGGCACGATGCCCTTCCCTTCCTTGCCCGTGCTCTCGGCAATCAACTGCTCGACCCAGAGGCCGAACGAGCCGATCTTCGGGTCGGCGACGATGGTCAGCTTGTCTCGGCCCGCCTTCGCGCACTCGCCGAGAATCGCGCCGAGCCGCGCGCCGGGATTGTCCGCCGCCGGGACGACCTGCGAGCAGGCGTGCATGACGCGCTCGGCGCGGTCGAGGAGTTTCTTGATGTCCAGGCCCATCAAGGCCGCCGGAACCATCCCGAAATAGGAGAGCGCCGAGTAGCGCCCGCCGATGTCCGAGGGGTTGAGGAAAATGCGCTTGAACTTGTCGCGCGTGGCGTCGGCCTCCATCTTCGTGCCGGGGTCGGTGATGGCGATGAAGTTGTCGCCGGGGTTCTCTTTAATCTTCCCGACCCGTTCGTACCAGTAGGTGTAGAAGGTCAGGGGCTCGGTCGTCGTCCCCGACTTCGAGGCGATGATGAAGAGCGTGTGTTCGAGGTCAATCTGTTTGTCGAGTTGCGCGACCACGTCCGGGTCGGTCGAATCCAGCACGAGCAGTTCGGGATAGCCGTCCTGCTTGCCGAAGCTCTGCCGCAGGACTTCGGGGCAGAGCGAAGAGCCGCCCATGCCGCAGAGCATGACGTGCTTGAAGCCGCGCTCGTTGCGAACGCGGTCGGCGAAGACGATGAGGTCGTCTTCGACGCCGATCATCGTGTCGGCCACGGTCAGCCAGCCGAGCGAGTTCTTGATGATTTTTTGATGGGCCTCGTCGTCCTTCCAGAGCGCCGCGTCCTTGCGCCAGATGCGCCGCATCACGTCGCCCTTGTCGGCCTCTTTGACGGCAACATTCACCGCCTCAGAGAACTTTCCCAGGCCGGACGCCACCCTTTCGTGGATGCCGGAGAGCAAAGCGTCGCGCTTGGCCTCGATGGACTCGACGAGCGTGTCGAACGAGTTGACGAAGGCGTCCAAGCCGTCCTTCTGCAACTTCTCGGTCACGGCCTTGAGATCAATGCCGAGTTCGCCCAACTGCGAGACGAGCGCGCGGCACTCGTCCAAGCCTTCTTCGAGCGTCGGAGCGACCTTGCCGTGGTCGCGGATGGCCGTGTAAGTCGCGGGCGGGACAGTGTTCACCGTCTCAGGGCCGATGAGATTATCCACGTAGAGCACGTCCGAGTATTTCGGGTTCTTCGTCCCCGTCGAAGCCCACAGGCAGCGCTGCACCTGCGCGCCCTTCGCCTTCAACTCGCCGAAACGCTCGCCGTGGAATATCTCTTTGAACTTCTGGTAGGCGAGCTTTGCATTCGCCACCGCCGCGCGACCGAGCAAGCCTTCGAGCCGCGCGCGCTCTTCCGGCGTTGAGGCGTGGCGCGAGCGGTATTCGAGGTCACTGTCAATCGCCGTATCCACGCGCGAGACGAAGAAGCTGGCGACGCTGGCGATGCGCTCGACCGGCTTTCCTTCGGCGGCGCGGCGTTCGAGCCCTCGGATGAAGGCTTCGGCCACCTGCGCGTAATTCTCGATGGAGAAGATCATCGTGACGTTGATGTTGATGCCGCGATAGATGCTCTCCTCGATGGCGGGCAAGCCTTCCTGCGAGGCGGGGATTTTAATCATCACGTTCGGGCGGCCCAGACGGCGGAAGAGGCGGTCGGCCTCCTCAATCGTCCCCGTCGTGTCGTAGGCGAGGCGCGGGCTGACTTCGAGGCTGATGTAGCCGTCGAGCGCGTCCGTCCGGTCATAGACGGGCCGGAGGATGTCCGCCGCCTTGCCGATGTCTTCGGTCACGAGGTCTTCGTAGATTTCCGAGACGCTCTTCCCGGCGGCGACGAGTTCGCGCAACTGCTCGTCGTAGTCGGTCGAGCCCGTGATGGCCTTCTCGAAGATGGTCGGGTTCGACGTGACGCCGCGCAGGTCGTCTTCTTCGATCTTCTTGGCGAGGTCGCCGGAGACGAGCATCGCGCGCCGGATGTTGTCGTACCAGATGGACTGGCCGAGCTGCATGATTTCGGTAAGATTGTTGCTCATAATTTTAACGCCTGTTCTTTTCAATCTCCCGCTTCGCCGTCTCGACGACGTTCTCGACGGTGAAGCCGAATTTCTTCGTCAACTCCTTGAGCGGGGCGCTCGCGCCGAAAGTCCGCATGGCGATGATCTGGCTGTTGTGGGTCGTGTAGCGCTGCCAGCCGAAGCGCGCCGCCAACTCGACCGCCACGCGCGCCCGCACCGACGAGGGCAAAATGCTCTCCTTGTACTCGTCCGACTGGTGCTCGAAGAGTTCCCACGAAGGGATACTCACGACGCGCGCCTTGACGCCTTCCGCGCTCAGACGCTCGAACGCCTCGACGCAGAGAGAGACTTCCGAGCCGGTCGCCATCAGAATCACTTCCGGCTCGCCTTCGGCATCGGCGAGGACGTAAGCGCCGAATTTGACGCCCTCGGCGCTCGCGTACTTTTCGCGGTCGAGCGTGGGGAGCGCCTGACGGCTCAGGATGAGGCAGGCGGGCTCGTGTCGGAGTTGCATGATGACGCGCCAAGCCTCGGCGACTTCGTTGGCGTCCGCGGGCCGGAGCACGATTAAGTTCGGGATGGCGCGCAGGGACGCGAGGTGTTCGACCGGCTGGTGCGTCGGGCCGTCTTCGCCGACGCCGATGGAGTCGTGCGTGAAGACGTGGATGGTCGGGATTTCCATGATCGCCGAGAGGCGAATCGAGGGGCGCGAGTAGTCCGAGAAGATGAGGAAGCCCGAACCGTAAGGGCGAATCTTCGAGAGCGAGAGGCCGTTCAGGACAGCCGACATGGCGTGCTCGCGGACGCCGAAGTGGAAGTTCCGGCCCGCGTAATCGCGCCCCGGCTTGCCGTCGGCGGTGAAGTCTCCCGCGCCGTCGAACGTGAGCCGCGTCTTGGTCGAGGGCGCGAGGTCTGCCGCGCCGCCGATGAGCCACGGGACGTTCTGTGCAATCGCGTTCAAGACCTTGCCGGAAGCGTCGCGGCCTGCCACGCCTTTCGCGTCCGCCGGGAATGAAGGGATGTTCTTGTCCCAGCCTTCGGGCAGTTCCCGCTTCTGCATCCTGACGAGATGGTCGGCCAACTCCGGGTTAGCTTTTTTGTACTCTTCGAGACGCGCGAACCACTCGTCTCGCTTGGCGCATCCGCGCTCGCCGATGCCGGAGCGGAAGTGCTCGCGCACCTCGTCGGGAACGAGGAAGTGCGCGTCTTCGGGCCAGCCGTAGACGCCCTTCGTGAGCTTGATCTCCTCGTCGCCGAGCGGCTCGCCGTGCGCCGCGTGCGTGTCCTGCTTGTTCGGCGCGCCCCAGGCGATGTGGCTGTCAACGACGATGAGCGTGGGGCGGCCCTTCTCCTTGCGCGCGACCTCGAAGGCGCGGCGGAGCATGTCGAGGTCGTTGGCGTCGCCGACGCGCGTCACGTTCCAGCCGTAGCCGATGAAGCGCGTCGCCACGTCCTCGCTGAACGCCCAAGCGGTGTTGCCCTCAATCGTGATCTTGTTGTTGTCGTAAACCCAGCAGAGGTTGTCGAGCTTCAGATGCCCGGCCAAGGAAGCCGCCTCGTGCGAGATGCCCTCCATCACGCAGCCGTCGCCGCAGAGCGCATAGGTGCGGTAGTCGAACATCTCGAAGCCTTCGCGGTTGAAGTAGGCGGCCTGCCACTTCGAGGCGATAGCCATCCCGACGCTCGTCGCAATCCCTTGTCCGAGCGGCCCCGTCGTCGTCTCGACGCCCGAAGTCCAACGGTATTCGGGATGGCCGGGGCAGCGACTATCGAGTTGCCGAAAACCCTTGATGTCGTCGAGCGTGACGCTCGCCTCGCCGGTGCGTTCGTACTTCGAGTTGACGGCCTTGACGCCCGTCAGGTGGAGCATCGAGTAGAGCAGCATCGAGGCGTGGCCCATCGAGAGGACGAAGCGGTCGCGGTTGGGCCAGATCGGGTCTTCGGGGTCGAAGCGGAGAATTTCGTTCCAGAGGAGGTAAGCCACCGGAGCCATCGCCATCGGCGTGCCGGGGTGGCCGGAGTTGGCCGCCTGCACGGCGTCCATCGAGAGCGTGCGGATGGTGTTGACACAGGTCTGGTCAAGGCTCGCTGCTGGGGGGCGCGTCGAAGTTTGAGCTTCCATGATGGGTCAAGTGCTTTCCGGGTCTGCGCCGGGGGCGACGCCGCGCGGGCGGCAGAAAACGTCCGGCTCGAAAAAGCGACGCCCTCCTCTGTTCAAGGAATAGACCACCCGAACCGAGGAGCGACGCTTGAGTCAAAACCCCGATGCTCGTGCAAAAAAGATTGTTGAGGGACACCGGACGCCGAATGATTCCGCGCCCGCCGTGCCGGGGCTGAAAGCCCTTAAAGACCTTTTCAAAACAGCTTGATGAAGTGGCGGGATACTATCACACGAATTCAAAATCCGTCCATAGATGTTTGTTCTCACAACCTCGCGCCGCCACCGTCCGCCACTAAAGAGTTCGCCCGCCGGGAAGTGTCAACGCTTCCGAGCGGGCGAGAATTTCGTGCGGCCCGATTCGTTGGAGAATCTTCAGCGCGGCGATGCGGCGGCGGCCTCCGGGTTCTGGAAAACACGGTCTTCGAGCTTGACGCCATAGACGACCGAGAGGACGTTCGACTCCTCGACCTGCTTGTCGTCCATGTAGAGCACCGTGCGGTAAGGGACGCGCGTTCCCTGCACGATGCGGTAGTCGTGGAACGTCCGCTTGAACTTGACGGGCGAGGTGCCGCCGACGGGCGTCGCGGTGTATTCGAGCCAGAGGATGCGGCCCGTGGCCGAGCTGATGTAGAAGCGCGTGCGCCGCTTCTCCTTGTCGTCGAGGTCGAGCATCCAGAGGTCAATGCCCTTCTGCTTGTCCTTGCCCGCGAAGGTCAGAGTCGAGCCGTTCTCCTTGTAGCGCAAAAGCGTCTCGATGCCGTGGTGGCTGTCGGCCAGAAAGACGTTCACGTCCTCCTGCCGGGGCGTGAATGAAGTGCCGCGCACGACGCCGAAGACGCGCCCCTCGTTATAGACGAGCGCGTAGTCGAGCGCGGGCCGCCGCTGGTCGAGCCGGACTTTGTCCTTGTCGGGCGTGTCGCCGCGCTTGAAGCTGCGCTCGTAATTAATCTCCTCGGTGCGCCCGTCGTCGGTGGTGCGCGTGATGCGCCCGCGCTCGATGCCCGTGCGCCTGATCTGCGCGAGGCGCTCGCGCGCCCCGAAGACGAGGATGACCGTCTCGGCGACCTGCTCGGCGGTCGGCGCGGGCGCGTCCTTCTTCTGCGCGGAGGCCGCGCCGGGGGCGGACGCGTACCCCGCGCCGGCCAAGAGGAACGCGGCCAGCGTCGAAACCCAAAAGCGTCTTAGCACTAAGATTGTCTCCTTCAATTCTCGAATCTTGGCGACCGGTGCGCCCGCCGGGGCGGCGGCCCGAAAAGGAGAGGTCGGCCAAAGTTGTCGGCGATTGTAACACAGCCGCGCCCGGCGGACTCCCGCCGCGAAGCGGCCCGGCGGGCACAATTATTGATGCCGGAAGCCTTTGCGCGGATGCCCGTCGCGGCGCGTTGACAAGCTTCGCGCAAAGCGGATAGAGTGCATGGTTTTCATAAACCGTGACAAGCGAAGGCCGTGTAGAGAGGCGACTGAGACGGCCCGGCCTGAGCCCGCCGATTGTCACGAAACCACGTTTTGAAAGGACATTGAACCGTGAAAAAAGTAGGGATTCTGGTCGGACGCGAGAAGACTTTTCCGCTCTCGATGATTGACAAGATAAACGCGCGAGGGGGCGGCGACGTGCAGGCCGGGTTCGTCCAAATCGGCGGCGTCCGCCACGACGGGCCGAAGGAGTACGACCTCATCATTGACCGCATCTCGCACGAGGTTCCCTTCTACCGCGCCTACCTGAAGCGTCAGGCGCTCGAAGGCACGATCATTATCAACAACCCCTTCTGGTGGTCGGCGGACGACAAGTTCTTCAACTACTCGCTCGCCGCCAAGCTCGGCGTCGCCATCCCGCGCACCGTGCTGCTGCCGCAGAAGGACTACATCGAAGGCATCACCAGCGAGTCGCTCCGCAACCTCGAATTCCCGCTCGACTGGCAGGGCATCGCCGACTACGTCGGCTTCCCCGCCATCATCAAGCCCTTCGACGGCGGCGGCTGGAAGAACGTCTCGCGCGTCAACGACCTTGAAGAGCTGTGGCAGGTCTATGACACGACCGGGACGCTCTGCATGACCTTGCAGGAGATGATTGACTTCGACCAGTTCGTGCGCTGCTACTGCGTCGGGCAGGAGGAAGTGATGATCATGCCTTACGACCCGCGCAAGCCTTACCTTTCCGGTGAGCAGTACATCCACGACCCCGGCTACCTGACGACCGAACTGGCGCAGCGCGTCGGCAACGACGTGCGCACGCTCTGCCGCGCCCTCGGCTACGACCTCAACACCGTCGAGTTCGCCATCAAGGACGGCATCCCCTACGCCATAGATTTTATGAACCCCGCGCCGGACGCCGAGATCGCTTCGGTCGGACAGTTCTACCACGACTGGGTCACAGACACCGTCACCGACCTCGTCTTCCGCCGCCTCGCCGAGCCGCAAGCCGCGCCGCGTTACCGCTGGGACGCGCTGCTCAACCCGCGCCCCATCGAACAAGCGACGCAGGCACTCGCCGCCGCCGCTTCCGCCGCGCAGCAAGGCGCTGATTCCATCATCCCCGAATCCGTGCGCGACGTTCCCTCGGAGATCGCCTCCGCAGTCGGCGAACTCGTCGGCGAGGCGAAGAACGTCGTCGCCGACATCCTCGACTCCGTTACCTCGCCCTCGTCTTCGGACGCCAAGACGACGAAAACCACTCGCTCGGCTTCGACCGCCAAGCCCAAGTCCGCTTCCAAAAAGAGCGCCACGCCGCGCGCCAAGAAGCCTTCGAGCGAGTCTTAAGTCAGAGGCCGGAAACGGAAACGGAAAGAGGGAGGGCGACCACGATGGACGCCCTCCCTCTTTTTTAAAGCACCCTGACCGGTCTTAGCGAACCCTGACGCGGCTGATGAGTCTCGTCTGAGTCCTCCCGTTCGGCAAGTACCTGATCTGGTACGTCTCTCGATAGACGCGCCGCCCGACGCGCACGAGGCGCGACTGGTTGACGACCCGCACGCGGCTCCGCCTGTACCTCCGGTTCCGCCACTGCGGCGCAATCGTGCTCGCCGCCGTCGCCGCCGTCGCCGCCGTCGCGGCCCCAGCCGCCTTCGCCTCCGCTGGCGAGGCCACAAAACCCACAGACGCTACCGTCAACGCAAGTGCCAGTAATTTCTTCATCTTTCTTCCCCCTTAGAAAACGAATTAGGCCGGGCGCACCTTCCGCGCGTCCACGACGCGCCAAGGGAGAGCCCGACCTACATAACTTAAGACGACCGTCTTCCCAAACAGGTTACAACAACTTCGACCTCCCGTCGAGCGCCTGTTTTCTCCTTCCTCAACAACCCCCTTTAGCGGCGGCAACCCGCCGAGCCTCCCCGGAAAATTTAATCTCCCTGCCCGCCGCGCCCCCCAAAACTCCGAAGCCTACTTTTTCACAGCCAATACCTCAACAAGCAAAACGGGCATCTCGACGATGCCCGTAATTTATTAAAGTGATTGATGGCCAGGGACGGAGTCGAACCGCCGACACGCGGATTTTCAGTCCGCTGCTCTACCAACTGAGCTACCTGGCCTAAAGGGATTTCCGCTCCGACAGGAGGGCAAGTATAGGGGCGCAAAAGCCGGGCTGTCAAACGGAGGCCGGGGGGCTGATTTTTTGTCAATTAGGTCACAAAAAATCGTTGACAGTGTGGCGGAGAGGTGTATAATCCCACCCGTCTGAGGATGGTGCCGGGTGCCAAACACCCGACGAGTTCGCAAGGACAACCATTCAAAGGCCCGAACTTGACAGTGCCCGCCCATGCCAGCTCGAACGCCGTTTGTGCCCCCCACAGCGCTACATTCGAGCTGGCATTTCTCTATTCTGCCGAAACCCTTTATTTCCTGCTGGAACTCAAACCTCTTGTCTCTGGATTGGTGTTAGCAACTGACGCCGGATGGTGTTGAAGCGCACATCGAGCTTATCAAAATCTTGACACGGGAATCCTTCCGCTCACGAAGGAAACCTCATTTCCCCGGCTGTTGATTGTCAGACCTCCAAAGCCGAACGCGGGCGACTAACAATCAACGGCCAAGCTAAGGAGCGACGATGGAACGACTGAATCAGACAAAGAAGCACTCCGGGAATAATCCTGTGTTTGGGGATAGAGGCACGGACACGTTCACCTTCGACGTGCCCGCGAACGAGGCGTTTGAACGGGCGGAAATTGAGATCGTCGCCTCCAACCGGGGCGGCGCGCGCATCAGTGAGAGGCCCGCGACTTTGGACAGCGGCGGCGGTAAGAGGGTCGGCGTAAACTGGTGGTTCGACGGCGGGCAGCCGTGGAGAGGCAACGGCTTAATCGAATACACGGTGAAGGCGTTCACCATCTCGATGTCCGCCGCGACCCGGCGCGTGGTGCGGTTGATGCAGGGCTTGACCGACGCCACCTGCGGCGTTTATTTGAAGCGGGTCGGCGGCGACGTGCTCGTGGCTTCTAATGAGAACGCGAAATTCGAGCCGGCCAGTACCATCAAGGCGCTGCACCTCTACCACGCCTTTCGGGAGATTGAGCGCGGCGCGGCCACGCTCAACGAAATGGTGACGCTCCCCGGCAGTGACTTCTGCGTCGCCAATCAAGACAACGACCCTTACACTAGAGAGACGATGCGCGAGACGCTGCGGCGGATGATGCGCTCGTCGGACAACAGCGCGACCGAAGCCATCCGGAGACGTTTCGGCAAAGCGAGTTTGCGGACGACCGCCGCCACGCTCGGAATGTCGCACACCGAACTCAAACACAATCTGGGCTGCGGCTGGGCTCCTGAGATGGGCGGGCACAACTGGACGACGCTCGTTGATCTCGGTCGCCTCTTTGAAAACGTCGCCGCCGGGAACCCTTTCCCCAACAATCAGGCGGCCTTCAACGACACCATCCAGAACTGGGTGTTCCCGGAATGGATAGACATCGTGGATCAAGAGGCGCGGCGTTTGGAGGCCGAGCAGCCGGGGCGGCTGAGCGCGGCGGAAATCCAGACTTTCAAGAACGGGATGAAGAATTATTTCAAACCCGGCGGTTACGAAGGGCCGGATCAAGATGGTGGCGGGCGTTCGTTCTGGGGAGTTTACACTTCGCTGGCGGGCCTCCTGATTCTTCCCGCGCGCCGGAACAACGTGATCGAGGAACGCAAGTTTTGTCACGGAGTTTTCGTCTCCAACGGGACGACGCCCGCCAACTGCTATACGGCCCGCGTCACGGGAACCACTGAAATCGTGCGCGAAGAGATTCGGAACGCGCTGAAGACGTTCCAATAACCTGAGCTAAGCAGGCGGCTTTCTCCGCGTCAAGACTCCTGCTCAATTAAACTCCCGCGCGTTCGGCTAGAAGCCTGTACTGTGCGAGGGCTTCGTCAATCGTCTCCCGCTCGTTGATGGTTTCGAGGACGCCTTCGCGGAGGAGGACTTGGCCGTCGACGAGGACTGTGCGCACGTCGGCGGCCTCGGCGGCGTAGATGACCGTCGAGATGATGTCGGGACGCGGCGTGAGGTGCAGGCGGTCGAGGTTGACGATGTTGATGTCGGCCCGCTTCCCCGCTTCGAGGCTGCCGATTTCTTTCTCAAGTCCGAGGGCGCGCGCCCCGTCAATCGTCGCCATGCGGAGGACGCGTTCGGCGGGGAGGGTGGTCGTGCCGCGCGTCACTTTTTGCAGGAGCGCGGCGGTGCGCATCTCGGTGAACATGTCGAGGCGGTTGTTGCAGGGCGCGCCGTCCGCGCCGAGCGAGACGGAGACGCCGCGCTCCAACATCTCCGCGACGGGGGCGACGCCGGAGCCGAGCTTGAGGTTCGAGGACGGGCAGTGCGCGACGTGCGTGCCGGTGCGCGCGAGCAGGCTCAACTCTTCTTCGTTGACGTGCACGCAATGCGCGAGCGCGACGTGCGGCCCCGTCATGCCGACCGAATCGAGGTACAAGATGTTGCGCCGCCCGGTCTGCCGCTCGACCAGCTCGATCTCCGTGCGGTTCTCGGAGGCGTGCGTGTGAATCAAGACGCCGCGCTCGCGCGCGAGGCGCGAGACACGTTCCAGCAGCTCGCGCGTGCAACTGACGGCGAAGCGCGGCGCGAAGCAGTAGCGGATACGACCTTCAGCCGCGCCGTGCCACTTTTCGAGGAGCGCCAGAGATTCGGCGATGGAATTCTCGGTCGCTTCTTGCAGCCCGGCGGGCACGCCCTCGCCCTGATCCATCATGCACTTGCCGACGGTCGCGCGGAAGCCCGTCTCTTCGACGACGCGGAAGACCTCTTCGGTGTGCCTGACGGTCTCCATCGTGAGGGCGCAGGTCGTCCCGCCGCGAATCAGCTCGGCGACGGCGAGGCGCGCGGAGGCGCGAATCGAGCGCGCGTCGTGCGCCGCTTCGAGCGGCCACACGCGCTTCTTCAGCCAGTCAATCAGTTCGAGGTCGTCCGCCGCGCCGCGAAACAGCGTCTGGCAGAGGTGGACGTGCGTCTGCACGAAGCCCGGCAGCACGACGCAGCCGCGCGCGTCAATCGTCTCGTCGGCGTCGGACACCTCATGCGCGCCGATGCTCTCGATGCGCCCTCCGCGCACGAGCAGGTCGGCTTCGAGGACGCTCCCGCGCGCGTCCAACGTGACGAGTGTTCCGCCCTTGATGAGAATTGTTCCCGGCATTGTCTGAGAGTGAAAGACGCTTCCTTAACCTGAGCGCGCAAAATCAAACCGCGAGATTATGCGCGGAGGGTTTCGGGTCTGTAAAGCCAAAAGAGGGGCCGCCCGCGCCGTCTTGACGCCGAAGCGACAACGCGACACGGGCGGCCCTGTTGCTTAAATCAGAGGGGCCGGTTCGACTTCCTCTTTACTTCTTCCCGTCGGCCTTCGCCGCCGCGGCGACTTCGCCTTCGGCCACCTCGCCTCCGGCGACGGGGATGCCGAGCGCGGCGCGGACTTCGTTCTCGATGCGGCGCAGCATCTCCGGGTTATCCTTTAAAGTCTGCTTCGCGTTCTCGCGCCCCTGTCCGAGCCGCTCGCCCTTGTAGGAGAACCACGCGCCGCTCTTCTCGATGGCGCGGTGCGCGACGCCGAGGTCAATCACGTCGCCCTCACGCGAGATGCCTTCGCCGTACATGATGTCGAACTCGCACTCGCGGAACGGCGGCGCGACCTTGTTCTTCACGATCTTGACCTTCGTGCGGTTGCCGACCACGCGGTCGCCGTCCTTGATCGCGCCGATGCGGCGGATGTCGGCGCGCACCGAGGAGTAGAACTTGAGCGCGCGCCCGCCGGTCGTCGTCTCCGGAGAGCCGAACATGACGCCGATCTTCTCACGAATCTGGTTGATGAAGATGAGGCAGGTGTTCGACTGTGCGACGATGGCCGTGAGTTTCCTCAGAGCCTGCGACATCAGACGGGCTTGGAGGCCGGGGAGGCTGTCGCCCATCTCGCCATCGAGTTCCGCGCGCGGGACGAGCGCCGCCACCGAGTCAATGACGATCACGCCCACGCCGTTCGAGCGCACCAGCGCCTCACAAATCTCTAAAGCTTGCTCGCCCGAATCGGGCTGCGAAATCAGAAGCTCGTCAATGTTGACGCCCAACTTGCCCGCGTACTCGGCGTCCATCGCGTGCTCGGCGTCAATGTAGGCCGCCACGTCGCCGGACTTCTGCGCCTCGGCCACGATATGCAGCGCCAGCGTCGTCTTGCCGGAAGACTCCGGCCCGTAGATTTCAATCACGCGACCGCGCGGCACGCCGCCGACGCCCAGAGCCGAGTCGAGGCTCAGAGAGGTCGTCGAGATGGCCGGAATCTCCGAGACCTCGCGCTCGCCGAGGCGCATGATCGAGCCCTTGCCGAATTTCTTTTCGATGTTGAGGAGCGCCGCTTCGACCGCCTTGCCGCGATCCGCGCTCATTTTGCTGTCAGCCATTGTTCCAATCACTCTTTCTCGTCCCCTCTCTCACGCATTTAAAGTGGTGTCCTATCCGAAGACCGGGAGAGTGTACCACAAATGGCGCGAGAATGGAACAGCGTTTCACACTTGCAACAAAAGATTTTTTCACCCAGGCGGGGGTGTGGTGAACCGAAAGGTCAAGACCGCGTAAGGATAGCCGAGCGGCGAGAGTTAGTCGAGTGGGAGGGATAAAAAAATCCGGCCCGCGGAATTTCAAAGGTCGGAAGGCGGAAGGAGAGCGCGCGTGAAACGCCCGACGCGCGCGACGAGTTCGGGGCCGTCCGACTCGCGCTCAATCTCGGCGACGAGGGCCGAGCCGACGACCGCCGCGTCCGCATAGCGCCAGACTTCCGCCACGTGCTCTTTGGTCGAGATGCCGAAGCCGACGGCGACGGGCAAGTCCGAGACGCGGCGCACGCGCGCGACGAGCCTTTCGGCCTCGGCGCTGATGTCGGTGCGCGCGCCCGTCACGCCCGCG
>DASTQX010000427.1:0-19622 GCA_035761505.1 Pyrinomonadaceae bacterium | reverse complement strand
GGCTTCTCCGGTTCGAGTTGATGTGTTGAGGGAGTTGCGCGTTAACCCTCTGACGCGGCGGGCGCGGCTTCGTCACTCGCCCTTATCTTCTCCGCCCAGAATTTGTTTGAGGTGGTGCTTGAGGTGCTCGACGTAATCGCGGATCAAATATTCGAGCGTGGCCTCCTCGCTCTCGTCCACCAGCCGGAAGGCAATCTTGTCGAGGCTGTGCGGGCGGCGCGGCCTCTCCAAAACCTCCGCCGGGATGCGCGAGACGACGTGCAGCAGATGGAGGTTATAGAGCCGCCACAACTCGACCAGCCGCGCCCACGGCGCATCCTGATAATGCTGCGCCGCAATCCACTCGTCCTGCGCGTAGCCGTGGAACACGAGGTCGTCGCCGAACTGCCCCCGCACGAACCGTTGATGATTGTTCGCCGCCGAATCAATCAGATGCCCTACCGTCTCCTTCGCCGACCACGAGCCCGCCGCGCGCCTTATGCCCGCCTCCTCTTCCGTCAACGCACGCAGGCGCTCCGCCGCCGCCTCGACCGTCCGCCCAAAATCTTCGAGTGCGTCTTTCATCGTTGCTTCACCTCGCGGCCTGCGACTGACGCTGAGAGTTTAAGCGTCCGGCCCGACGCCCTCGACTGTTTGAGCTTGAGCGCCTTCGCCTTCGACCCAGACTTCGCCGTCTTCAAAGAACTCTTTTTTCCAGATGGGGACGGTGCGTTTGAGTTCGCGGATGGCCCACTCGCAGGCTTCAAAGGCGGCGCGGCGGTGGGGGGCGCTGACGGAGATGACGACGGAGGTTTCGCCGATCTCGGTGCGGCCCGTGCGGTGGACGATGCCGAGGTGCTCGATGTCGAAACGGCGGTGCGCCTCCGCGCCGAGACGGCGCATCTCGGCGAGCGCCATCGGCGCGTAGGCTTCGTAGATGAGGTGGAGCGTGCGCCGCCCGCGCGTCCACTCGCGCGCGTAGCCGTCGAGCGTGACGGTCGCGCCGCAGCGCGCGGGCACGACGCGGCGCGCGACCGCGCCCACGTCAATCGGGTCGGTGGTCAGCTCGAAGAAATCATGCGCGCCGCCGGTCGGCTCAGCTTCTTCGCCGCCGCCGCTGACGGGCGGGAAGAGGGCCAGCTCGTCGCCGTCTCGGACTTCGGCTTCGGGGTCGCGCGCGTACTCCTGATTGACGGCGAAGAGGAGCGAGGGGCCGAAGCGGCGGAGAGCGGGATAGGTGTCGAGCACGCGCTCCAAGATTGTGCGCGCGGTGGCGGGCGCGTCGAAGTCGAGCACGGCTTCGTCCGTCCCGGCGGCGTCGCGCGCCGCGCCGAAGAAGAGGACGCGCGCGCTCGCGCGACGCGTTGCGTCATGCGTCGTGCCGCCGCCCTCGTCGTGCAAAACTCTTTCGTCCGCCGGCGCTGTCATTCGTCGAAGTCAACCTGCTTCCCTGCGTGGCCGTTGCCTCTGGCGAGGCCGTGGATGTGCGCGCGCGTCTCGTAGCTTTCGACGGCCTGCGCGAGCATGCCGTAGAGCCGCCGCAGCCGCTCGGCGGTCGAGCGCAGTTCCAGCAACTCCTGCTTGTCTTCGGCCTCCATCTCGACGACCGCCGCGACGAGGAAGGAGAGGCGTTCGGGCTCGGACTCCGGCAGTTCGGGCGGCGACGAGCGGTCGTCGTTGATCGTCCGCATGGCGCGCGTGATGCGCGTGAACATCTCGGAGACTTCGCGCGCGCGCTTCGAGAGGAGTTGCGCGTCTTCCGTCTCGTCCTCGAAGAACTCGACGCGCCCGACGAGATACGGGTCGCCGCGCTCGACGTAGGTTTCGGCGCGGTAGCGCACCAGTCCCACGGTCATGATGTTCGAGCGACCGTCCTCGGCGGGCTGCACTTCGACCACTTCCGCCGCGCAGCCGACGTGGCCCGCCGGAGGCTGCTCGCCGACGGAGGCGGCAGAATCGAAGTAGGAGAGGCCGAAGAGGTTGTTCGACGCGCGCACGTCGGCCAGCATGCGGCGATAACGCGGCTCGAAGATGTGGAGCGGCAGCGGCACGCCCGGAAACAACACGAGCGGCAGAGGGAACAGCGGCAACTCCCGCACGCCGCGCACTCTCTCAAGGGCTTCAGTCATAAAGGCCGTCAACCGTGAACCGTGAAAGGTGACCGGAGAAAAGCCGCGAATCGTCAACCGTGAACAGTGACAGGAGATAACCTGTCTTTAACTTGTCACCCGTCACCTGTCACTCGTCAAGGCTTTTTCCGCGCTTCTTTCGAGGGCTTGGAGCGCGCCGGGCGAGGGCGCGGGGGCTGTGGCGGCGGCTTCGCCACGGTCGCGGGGCGAGCCTTCGAGCTTCTGCTCGATGGCGCTCAGGATTTCCGCCGGGTCTTCGTCGCCGAGGGCGCGGCGCTTCGCGTCCAAGACGAGTTCGGCCATCTCTCGCGCGCGGTCGCGGTAGCGAGTGTCGCGCGCGATGAGGTCTTCGACGATGCGCTGCTCGCGCTGCGCGCGCGTCGTGTCGGCGTCGAGCCCCGCGGCGACGGCGTACTCGACGGGGACGCTCTGGTTACGCATCATGACGTGCAAAGCGCCGGTCAACTCCTGCGACTCCTCGCGCAGTTTGCGGAGGTCTAAGAGGGAGTTCTTGAAGCCGAGATGGCCGCGCAGCGAAATCTCGATGATGGGCGCGGGCGAGCCCGACTCCGGGTCGTGCGCGCGCGCCTCGCGGCGCACCAACTCAAGCACGCCCGCGTGCACCTCTTCGGGCTCCGTGACGCCGGACACGTCGAAGGAGAGTCGCTGGAAGGGGCGCTGCGTGTAGTCGCGGATGTGTCGGGCGTTGATGCGTCGCTCGTCGTCCACCTCGACCAGATAGAGGCCGCGCTCCTCGCGGTACTCGTCAATCGTACAGGCTTCGAGAGAGCCGGGATTGAAGGCCCAGCCCTCGATCTCGAAGCGCTTGTGCGTGTGGCCGAGCGCGACGTAGTTCACGTGCGCGCGCAACTCTTTGAGCTTCTCGACCGAGAGCGCGGGGATGGGGCGGCTCAACTGCCCTTCAACGTCGGTGTGGAGCAGGAGGATGTTGAACTGAGCTTCGTCGCGCGCGCGGCGGACGGCGTCCGAGAGGATGGACATCGCCACGTTGGCGGTCGTCCCGTACCAGTGCGAGCCGAAGACGCGCGCGCCCTTGATGTCCACGTAAGACCCGGCGCGCTCCTCCTCGTTCCACGGCACCATCTCAATCGGGCTCTCTTCGCTGCGGGCGGGTTCGAGCAGAATCATGTAACCGGCCTGCGAGAAAGAGCGCATCCAACTGTAGGGCGAGACGGCGTCGCGGCGGTCGTGGTTGCCCTCGATGGCAATGACCGGGATGGCGGCCTCCTTCAACAACTGGAGGCCGATCATCGCGTGATTCATCGTCTGCGGGTCAATGTTGCGGCGGTCGAAGAGGTCGCCCGCGATGAGCACGAAGTCAACCTCGTTCGGGATCGCGTGGTTCGTTATAACGTCGTACCAACTGCGGAAAAAGTCTTTCGTCCGCTCCTCAAGGTTGTAACGGCGACAGCCGAGGTGAACGTCCGAGAGGTGTAAAAATTTAATCATGCCAATCAGTCAGGTTTAAAAATTCGAGTCTCAGGCGTGCGTCTGAAAACTAACGTCCGGTGGATGACATTATACGCCATCCGAGGCGGGAAGAAGAATTGAGAGGGAACGGCGGCGACGCGCCGCGCGGCGCTAGTCCGGGACGTGGACGCTGGCCTTGAAGTGCTTGAGCCCGGCCACGATGTTGATCGTCATCACGACGAGCAGCGACCACGAACTCCACTTGCCCAAGTGGACGGCGGCCCACGCCCCGACCTGATTCGGATACCGCCACACGCCGAAGAAGGTGCTGATGTTCTCCGCCAGCCACAGGAAGAATCCGATGAGCAGGAACGACAGCAGCAGCGGCATCCGCCGCTCCACGTCGAGGGGCGTGAACAAAACCGTGGCGCGCGCGTAGAGCCCAAGCGCGCAGGCGGCGATGTACCAGCGATAGTCGCCGACGTAGTGGTGCGTGAAGAAGTTGGCGTAGATGAGAATCGCCACCGCCGTCGCCATCCAGTAAGGCGGGTGGTGCTTGATCTTCAAGTCGAAGAGCCGCCACGCCTGAATGACGTAGCTGCCGACGGCGGCGTACATGAAGCCGGAGAACAGGGGCACGCCGAGGAGTTTGGTGTAGGCGAAGTCGGGGTAGCTCCAAGAGGCGATGCTGGAGGAAGTCTTAAAGACTTCGAGCATGAACCCCAGCACGTGGAAGAGGCTGATGGCCTTCAGCTCGTCCCACGTTTCGAGCCGGGCCGCGACCATCCACGCCTGAATCGCGAGCGCGAAGAGGAGCAGGATGTCGTACCGCGGGAGGCCGAGGACGCCGCCCCTTGGAACGAGGAAGACGGCGAGGAAGAACAGGCCCGCGAAGAGGCACGCGCGCGCCTGCTTCACCCCGAAGAAAAAGAACTCCGCGACGAACCTTCCCGTGCCGGAAAGCTCTGACGCGCGCCCCTGATTGAGTAAGAATTTATCTACGGCCTCGAACATGAAGACTCCCGCCCGGCTCGGTGCAAGGCGCTTCCGGACGCGCCTTTCGGTATAACGCATCCCGCGCCGAAACGTTCGGCGCAAAATGCGCGCGGGCGCGGGAAGAATCGTCCGCGTGATTTTGCGCCGGAGTCTGTGAATCTGTGAAGCGGCGGGGGATAACAAAACGGCGGAGGCGAGTCCGTGAAGAAGACTCGCCTCCGCCGTTTGGTCGGGCGGATCGGTGGGAATCCGCCGGCTCGGAAAAAGAAGCCCCCGCGACTCTGGGCAGGAGTCAATTTGGAGACGGGGGCTTGGCGCTCCGCGCGTCGGCAGAAGGGATGCCTTTGTGCGCGGGCGTTGACACGGCCACTCGAATTTGGGGTAGGCGAGGGCCGAATCTGTAACTCATTTCAAAGATCACCCGGCGCAGGCGGTGAGGAGGAACGACAAACGAGCGCCTTCGGTTTTCAAACCGGCAACCTCGATTGCCGTTCGCTGGGGTGAAACAAAATCAAAGACTAAAGACTTCGGCGAAACTCTTCAGGCTGCTTCGAGCCGGCGCGCGAGCGCCGTGCGGCGGACGGTTTCGAGCAATCGCTCCACGTCAATCGGCTTCTTGAGGAAGCCGTCGGCCCCGCGCCTGATGCAATCCTTCTGCAACTCGACCGAAGCCCCGGAGCTGACGACGAAGACCTTTGAAGAGGGCAACTGCTGCTTGACGTATTCGAGGACGCGGAGGCCCATGTCGGGGGCGTCGAGCGTCGGCGGCAGGTGCAAGTCAAGGATCGAGATGTCGGGCTCGTAGATGGTGGCGCGGCGGATAGCCGAAGAGAGGCTGTTCGCCGTCAGCACCTCGAACTCGTCGCAGAGCGTCCAGAAGAGCTGCTGCGTGATGGTCACGTCGTCGTCGATGATCAGAATTTTCGGCTTCATCTTCTCTCCACTCCGCCCCGCCAACCAGAACTCGGTCAGGCCACCGCTTTCCAATCATCTACGTCAGCCTTGCGGGCGGCGGATTTGCTGCCGCGCTTCCAATTCCGACGTGCTTCTCTATCGCAACGCGCGTGCCAATGCGAATATCACCGAAAAATCGCAAAGTTGACGAAATCCGCGCCCGGAGTGTGCACAGGAGTGGACAGGGTAAACAGGTCTCGTGTGCACATCTGTTCACACGGACGAGAGGCTTGAGGCTTTTGAAGAAGTGACCGGAGGATTGCTCTCCACAAGCTCCGAGCCTCAAGTCTCTAAACTCTAATGTATTCCGAGTTCGGTGATGAGACGGTGGAGGTAGGAGCGGCTGATGGCGAGCCGCTTGGCGGCGGCGGCGCGGTTGCCGCCTTCGGCTTGGAGGGCGCTGACGACGAGGCGGCGGCGGAGCGCGTGGGTCGCGCCGTCGAGCGTCGTCTCGTCCCACTCGGAGGCGGGCGGCGCGCCTTCGGGCGGCGTGACGTGGAGCATCTTTTCGGGGAGGAACTCGACGCCGAGGCGCGCGTCGCGCGTGAGGACGACGAGCCGCTCGACGAGGTTCTCAAGCTCGCGGATGTTGCCGGGCCAGTCGTACTCCTGCAAGGCTTCGACGAGCGCGGGTTCGAGTTCGGGGATCGCGCGCCCGTGCTTCTCGGCGGCCTTCGCCGCGAAGTGCGCGGCGAGCAGGGGGATGTCTTCGCGGCGGGCGCGCAGGGAGGGCAGGTGCAACGGCACGACGTTGAGGCGGAAGAAGAGGTCTTGACGGAACGTACCCTGCTCGACCGCCTGTTCGAGATCGCGGTTGCTCGCGGCCATCAAGCGGATGTTGACTTCGAGCGTGCGCGTGCCGCCGACGCGCTCGAAGGAGCGCTCCTGAAGGACGCGCAGCAACTTGACCTGCACGGCGGGCGTCAACTCGCCGATCTCGTCGAGGAAGAGAGTGCCGCCGTCGGCCAGTTCAAACCGCCCCTTCTTGGCCTGCGCCGCGCCGGTGAACGCGCCGCGCTCGTGGCCGAAGAGTTCCGACTCGATGAGGGTTTCCGGGAGCGCCGCGCAACTGACGGCGACGAAGGGGCGCTCGGCCCGCGCGCTCTCTTCGTGGATGGCGCGCGCGAGGACTTCCTTGCCCGTCCCGTTCTCGCCGCTGATGAGGACGGTGGCGTTCGTGTCGGCGACGGCGCGCGCCTGCTTGAGCACGCAGTCGAGCGCCGGGCTCGCACCGACGAAGCGACCGAAGCCGCGAAACATGTCGAGTTCGGAGCGGAGGCGCAGCACCTCGGTTTCGAGCATCCGGACGCGCGCCGCCTGCGAGACGATGTGCGAGACTTCCTCGGAGTCGAAGGGCTTCTCGAAGAAGCCGTAAGCGCCGCGCCGGATGGCTTCGAGCGCGGCCTGCTTCTTGTCGCTCCCGGTGATGACGACGACGGGCACGCTCGGTCGGTTGTCGCGCGCCGCTTCGACGACGGCGAGCCCTTCTTCGATGCCTTCGAGGTCGGGCGGGAGGTGCAGGTCGCAGAGCACCACATCCACGTGCTCGCGCTTCAGAAAGTCTATGGCCTCGGCGCGCGTCTCGGCTTCGAGCACGCGATGGTGCTCGACGAGCGCCCAGTGGAGTTGCCGCCGCAGGAGGCGGTCGTCGTCCACCACCAGCACGGTCGTCTTCTGCTGCTCTGGTTCTTCGCTCATCGGTTCGCCGTCTCCCACGCGGCGAGCGCGGCGACGAGTTGGCCGAGCGCGGCGCGCGCCGACGGCCCGACGCCCGGCGCGCGAGGGGAGTGCGCCGCGCGAGGTTCTCGAAGCCCTGAAGGATACAAGCTGGTTGAAGTGGAAAAGCTGAAAGGAATCGGTTCAGGACGCCCGGCCCGTCTTGCCTTCAAGCGGCGGACACCCCCTTCGTCGTCCGCCCGTGCCGCTCGCCCGACTTAAACAGGCTGGATGGTAGCACGATGCGGAAGCGCGTGCCAACGCCCAGTTCCGACTCGACTTCGAGCCGCCCGCCGTGCGTCTCGACGATCTCTTTGCAGGTGAAGAGGCCGAGCCCGACGCCCCTCGTCTTGGTCGTCGAGAAGGGGCGGAAGAGGCGCGTCTTCAAGAACTCCTCGTTCATCCCGACGCCGGTGTCCGAGACGGCGATGAAGATTTGGCGCTCGCCCTCTTCGCCCGCCTCGACCGTCAGGCGGCCCCCCGCCGCGCCCATCGCTTCGAGCGCGTTGATGACGAGGTTCTCGATGACGTTCTCGACGCGCGCGGCCTCGACCGTGGCGACCAGTTTTTCCGGCAGCCGCGCGTCAATCTCGTAGAGCGGGCGGGAGGGCTCGGCGTGCTCGGCGAGCACGCGGCGGATGATGGGCACGAGGTCGGTGGGGCGCGCGTCGCGCCGGTACTCGCCGCTCAGCGAGCGCATCGGCTCGCTCAGGCGCGAGACGATGCGCTTGAGCTTCTCGGTCGCGTCACGCAGGCTCGTGATGGCGTCGGCGCGGAACTCCTGCCGGTCGAAGCGCTTCTCCATGTTCGAGACGAGCATCGAGAGCCCCGTGATGGCGTTCTTCAAATCGTGCGTGAGCATCGCCGAGAGGCGCATGAAGGACTCGAACTGTTTGGACTCGGACTCGCGCCGGATTTGCTCGCGCAGGCGGTCGCTCATCAGGTTGAAGCTCTCGGCGAGGCGGCTCGTCTCGTCGTGGCCGTGGATTTCGATGCGCTGGTCGAGGTCGCCGCCCGCAATCGCCGAGGCCGCGCGCGAAACCTGCTCGATGCGCGAGGTCGTGCGGCGCACGATGAGCAGCAGCAGCGTGACCGCCGCGAGCCCGGCGAGCGCCGCGAGCCCGATGCCGAGGAACCCCGCGCGCCGCACGCCCGCCGAGGCCGCCGTGTAGTTCTCGGCGGCGGCCAGCGAAAGATTCAACCCGCGCACGCGCCGGTAGGACGCGAGCCAGAGGTCGCCTTCCGGCGTGTGATAAGAGTCCGTGCCGCTCCCGGCGCGCATCTTTGCGGCCACCGACTCGAAGTACGGCAGCGCCTCGGAGACGGGACGGTGCATGTACCCCTCGGTCGTGTGATAGACGATGCTCCCGCTGTCGTTGTCGAGCGCGACGACAACGTGCTTGGGAACCTGCGCCGCTTCGTCGCCCCCGCGCGCGGCCCGCGCATCGCTCCGCGCCGCGTCCTCCAGAATCTCGTTGAGCCTGATTTCGACGAAGAGCGCGCCCGCAGGCGTCGCGCTCCCGGCCCCGTCGAAGATAGGGACGGTCGTGCCGAGAATCGTCCCCTCCGTCCCCTCGTGCGAGAGCGCGGAGCGCAGAGCCTTCCGCTCAGTCAGCCGCCACACGCCCTCGTCATAGCGCACGCCGTCCGACCCGATCTCCTCGGTCTGGCAGTTCGGCTCGTCGCCCTCGCCGCGCGCGACGCCGGGCAGGCGGCACAGCACTTGGCCCGACGGGTTGAGGATGGCGATGGTCTGGTAGTACATGCGGTTGTTCCGGTAGAAGAAGCCGAGGTGCGAGCGCACCGCCCGCCCCACTTCGGACTCACCCGGAGGCGCTTGGCCCTGGGCTCGCGCCCCGCCCGGCGCGGCGCTCCGCGCGTCGCGCACGAAGTCGCGCAGCGAGTCGGAGCCCGCCAGAATAATCAGCCTGTCCTCCTGCCCGTCGAGCAGCATTTCGAGCCGTTGCGTGGTACGTGCCTCGCGGTCTTGCGCCGCCTCGCGCACAAGCCCCTCGACGGCGCGCAGCGCGCTCCAACAATTAAAGACGCTCAGGGCCACGAGCGGGACGAGGGCGAGGGCGACGAAGACGAGTAGGAGTTTGGCTCGCAGGTTCAAAGGCTTTTCTGCTCCGCAGGAGGAAAGTCGGAGGCCCGGCGTGAGGCTGCGCGAAAGGCCCGTGCTCCGCGCGCACAGTATAGATGCAAAATGATGAATGAGGAACGATGAATGATGAATGATGACCGATTTAAAATCTCGAAGCTCAGATTCGAGATTTCAATCAGCAGTTCATTCATCATTCCGCATTTACTTGAGCTTCCCCGTCAGCCAGTGGAGCACGTTGAGGAGGAGTTGCGCGTTGTGCGGGGCGTCGGGCGAGTTCATGCCGACGCGGAGGCGTTGCGGCCCGGCGAGTTGCGCGGTGAACATCGCCGCCTCGCCGAAGAGCGCGACGCGGCCCTTGCCGAAGCGCAGGACGGCCCCCTGCGACCAGCCCTCGACCGAAACCTCCGGCGTCTCCTTCGTGAACTGCCACGCCGTCTGCGGCATCAGCGAGACGACGCCCTTGCCGAAGACGAGCACGGGCTCCGCGCCCGCGCCGACCTGAAAGGCCGAGCCCGTGAAGGTCGCCACGCTCTCGACGCGCTCGCCCGCGCCGCCGCCGCGCGTGACGGCGTGCTCTTTGAGCGAGCCGTCCTCGCGCCGGAAGACGAGCGGCCCCTGCACGTCCTTGACGAGCGCAAAGCCGTTGTTCCACTTGACGCCGAAGGCCGCGCCCAACTTCTCAGCCGCGCCGCCCATCGGCATGTGGTCGGCGATGAGCAGCAGCGAGCCGCCCCCGCGCACCCACTCGCGCACCGCCGCGACCTCCTCGTCCGTGAAGGCCGGGTCGGTCGGCAGCGTCCAGTTGTTGAGGTTGCGCGCCCCGATGGCGTTCGAGATGACGAGCACGCCCGCCTTCTTCAAAGACTCTCTCGTGAACGGCGCGGCGTTCGGCTCCACGCGGTAGCCGTCGCGCCGGAGCAGTTCCGCGAAGGGCTGATAGCGGCCCGAAGCCGTGTGAAAGTTGTTGTGCGCCTCGTCAACGAGGACGAGGGGGCCGCGCCCTTCCTTGTAAGCCGGGCGCGCGATGGACGGCTTGAAGTCCGGGTCGGCGACCTGCTGCGCGAAGGCAGCGGGGCAGAGCAGGCAGAGCGCGGCGAGGGCCGCCGTGAGTCGAGTCAAACGAGTCTTCATCAAAAACACGCTCCTTTCGTCTCTCGGAATCCTCTTCCCCCTTTTCAAGTCCCCGGCCCACGGGCCGCGCGTCAGGCTTCGAGCCGCGCGTTCATCGTAATCTCGGCGTTGAGCAGGCGCGAGATCGGGCAACCGGCTTTGGCGTTGTTCGTCGCCGTCTCAAAGGCCGAAGGGTCGCCGCCCGCCGCCCGCACCGACACGTCGAGGTGGACTTTTGTGATGGTGAAACCGGCGTCGGTCTTCTCAAGTCTGACGTTCGCCGTCGTCTTGATCTCGTCGGCCTTCATCCCGGCGTCCTCCAACTGCTTCGAGAGCGCCATCGAGAAGCAACCGGCGTGCGCCGCCGCGACCAACTCTTCCGGGTTCGTGCCCGCGCCGTCCTCGAAACGCGTGCTGAAAGAATACTGCGCGTCCGCGAGCACGCCGCTCTCGGTCGAGACCGTTCCCTTCCCGTCCTTGATTCCACCGCGCCACACCGCCGAACCTGTCCGCTTCATAAGCTCCTCCTGAGTTGATTTAGATTCCCGTTCCTGACTTCTGGTTCCAATTCGTCAACGCGACTCTTCAATCTCCGACGCGCGTGCGACCGAACTCGGCCAGCAGTTTTTTCATCCGCGCGACGACCGCTTCGTGCGCCGCGCCGTTCGAGGCGAGGATGCCGTTGCCGTTGTGCACGTCGGGCACGTTGTAGCGCAGCGGCTCGCCCCAGAGGTCGGTCATGCGGCCTCCCGCCTCCCGGAGCACGGCTTCGGGCGCGCACGTGTCCCACTGCTTGGTCTTCCCCGAAAGGTGGACGTAGAGGTCGCACTGGCGCTCGACGATGAGCCCGACCTTAATGCCGACCGAATGACTCTTGACCTCCTCGCTGATGCCGAGCGCGCGCACCACCGCGTCCATCTTCGGCCCCCGGTGCGAGCGACTCGCGGCGAGCCGCATCCGCGCGGGCTCGGTCTCTTCCGAGACGCGCAGGGGCTCCGTGAGCACGCCGCCTTCGGCGTCCGCGACGGGGCGTTCGACCCACGCGCCCTGACCGCGCGCCGCCCAGTAGAGCACGTCGGTCGAGGGCGCGTAGAGCACGCCGAGGACGCTCCGGCCTTCGACGGCCAAGCCGATCTGCACGGCGAAATCGCCGGAGCCCGCGATGAAGCCCTTCGTCCCGTCAATCGGGTCAACCATCCACACGCGCTCGCGGCCCAAGCGGCGGTCTGTGTCCACGGACTCTTCGGCGAGGATGCCATCCTCGCGGAACGACTCGCGCAGGCCGCGCACGATGAGCGTATTGGCCGCGCGGTCGGCCTGCGTCACCGGCTCGTCGAACTCGTCCTTGTGCTCGACGTGCAGAGGCCCGCCGTAGAACGCCAGCACGGCGGCCCCCGCCTCGCGCGCGAGCCTGACGGCGACGCGCAACTCTTCTTCGTACTCGCCCCCCGTCAAGACCGTCCCCTCGTCCCGCCTGTCCTGTAAGTCGTCCGTCATAAACATTCGCGCGCCGCCTCGCGGATAGTTTCGAGCGTGATTTCGATGTCGCGCTGCGTCGTGCGGTAGTTGGTCAGAGAGGCGCGCAGCGCGAAGCGACCGCGCAGGATCGCGTTCGAGACGTAGGCGCGACCGCCGCGCTGGACTCTGTGCATGATGCGCGCGTTCAACTCGTCGAGTTCTTTGTTCAGGCTCTCTCTCTCTTCCTCCCCGGCCCGCGCGAGCGCGCGTCGAGTTTGCGGCGACGCGTAGCGGAAGCAGCAGATGCCGAGCGTGACGGGCGCGAGCAGCTCGAAGTCTTCGGACGCCTCGACGCTCGCGCCGAAGTGCGCGGCCAGCGAGATGTCTCCGGCAATCGCTTCGGCGACGCGGCGCGCGCCGTAGAAGCTGAGCATCAGCCAGACCTTCAGCGCGCGGAAGGGGCGCGACAACTCGACGCCGTAGTCCCAGAAGGCGAAGGCTTCCGCCTCCTCCTGCTCAAAAACTTTGATGTAATCCTCCTCCGTGCCCTTGAAGGCGGCGCGCGCCCTTTCGGGTTCGCGCAAGAGAAGGCAGCCGCAGCCGAGCGGCGTGTAGAGCCACTTGTGCGGGTCGAGCGAGACGGAGTCGGCCAGCTCGATTCCTGCAAAGAGCGAGCGCTTGCTCTCGTCGGCGGCGGCGAGCGCGCCGTAAGCGCCGTCCACGTGGAACCAGAGCGAGTGCTCGCGCGCGACGCGTGCGACTTCCGAGAGCGCGTCAACCGCGCCGGTCGAGACCGTCCCCGCGCTCGCCACGACGCAGAAGGGCCGCAAGCCTTGCGCCGCGTCCGCCTCTATCCGCTCGCGCAAGTCGCGCACGTCAATCCTGTAACCTTCGTCGGACGCGACGAGGCGCACCTGCTCTCGACCGATGCCGAGAACGTCCGCCGCCTTCGGGACGGAGAGATGAATCTGGTCTGAGGCGTAGATGGTCGTCGGCGAGCCCGCGCCCCACAGGCCACGGCGCGACGCGTTGCTCGTCTTGGTCGCCGTGTCTTCGCCGCCGCGCTCGCGCCGCTCCGCTTCCTTCGAGCGGTGCGCGACGAACAAGGCGTTGAGGTTCGCCATCGAGCCGCCGCTCGTCAGGAGCCCGCCCGCGCCTTCGTTCCGCCCCGCGCCTTTGAAGCCGATTAACTCGGCGAGCCAGCCAACCGTCACCTGCTCGATTTCGGTCGCCGCCGGGGCCGAGCGCCAAGACGTGACGTTGACGTTGAGCGCCGAAGTCAAAAGCGCGGCGAACGCGCCGACGGGCGTCGCGGGCGAAGCCACGTAACCGAACATGCGCGGGTGCCCGTTGTGGCGGATGTTCGCAATGACCTCACCGCAGGCGCGCTCAAGAGTTTCGAGCCCCGCGCCTTCCGAAGGGAGCGGCCCGCGAAAGAGGCCCGCCAGTCGTTCGGCGGAAGTGTCCGGGAAGACGGGGAGTGAGGCGGCGGACTCCAAGTAATCGCGCGTCAGCTTGTTGAAGACGCGCGCCAGCTCTTGCAAGTCCTCGCGCGGGAGGTCGAGCGTGGAGTCGCGCTCGCCTTCCGCCGAAGCGTTCAACGTCTCGCCCGAAGCGGGGGCCGCCCCGCCGTCGCCTTCCTGTCCGCGCGTGCTCATCCGATTTACGTTCGCGTCGCTGGTGTCTGAATCAGTGTTTGTCGCTCAACCCTATCACACACGCCGCCGTCGGCGGTAGCCCGCCCGCCCGCCGCGCGCTGTGCTAAACTGCGCGCCAGTTTTTCTCTCGCAGAACAGTAACGGAGGACGGCTTGAAGATGCCTTTGCAGGGCTTTGCGACGAACGAGGGGACGGCGCGCTACCGCGAGCGCTTCCGCGACTCGACCGCCGAGAACCATTTCCGCTTCGAGCAGGGGCTCTGGCTCTCGTCCGTCGGGACGGGGACGTACCTCGGCGGGTGGGACGAGGAGACCGACCGCGCTTACGCGGAGGCGATTGCGCGCGCCGTCGAGTTGGGCGCGAACGTCGTAGATACGGCGGCCAACTACCGCTTCCAGCGCAGCGAGCGTTCGGTGGGCGAAGCGCTCCGGCGTCTGACCGGCGAGGGCGTCGCCGCCCGCGACGAAGTGGTCGTCTGCACGAAGGGCGGCTACATTCCTTTTGATTCCGAGCCTCCGGCGGGGCAGGCGGGCGTCCGCGCCTACGTCGAAGAGACTTTCGTCCGCCCCGGCGTCATCAAGTTTGAAGAGCTTGCCGCCGGGAGCCACTGCATGACGCCCCGCTATCTCGCGCACCAGCTCGCCCAGTCGCTCCGCAACATGGACTTGGAGGCGGTGGACGTTTACTACATCCACAACCCTGAGACGCAGCTTTCGGTCGTCACGCGCGAGGAGTTCGACGCGCGGCTGCGCGCCGCCTTCGAGCAGTTGGAGCGCGAGCGCGCCGGAGGAAAACTCCGCGCTTACGGCGTGGCGACGTGGAACGGCTTCCGCGCGAAGGAGGGCGCGCGCGAGCACCACTCGCTCGAACGCATGGTCGAGTTGGCGCGCGAGGCGGGAGGCGATGACCACGGCTTCCGCTTCGTCCAACTCCCCTTCAACCTTGCGATGCCGGAAGCGCTCCTGCTCGACAACCAGACTTACGAGGGCGCGCGCGTCTCTCTGCTCGAAGCGGCGAAGGCGCTCGGCGTGACGGTCGTCGCCAGTGCCTCGATCCTGCAAGGTCAGGTGGCGCGCGACATCCCCGCGCACATCAGCGAGGCGCTCGGCTCGCTCGCCACCGACGCCATGACCGCTATCCAGTTCGTCCGCTCCACGCCCGGCATCACCACCGCCTTAGTCGGCATGAGCCGCCGCGCCCACGTCGAAGAAAATCTCCGCCTCGCGCGCGTCTCGCCCGCCCCGGCGGACGACTACAGCAGACTGTTTACGTGAAACGATGAACGATGAACGATGAATGAAGCGCTGTTTGTCTTTCAGTTCAGCGTTCCGCGTTCCGCGTTCATCGTTTTCGGAGGGTTCTGATGGCCGAACAAGAGATGAAGAGCTTCAGGGACTTCTGGCCGTATTACGTGAGGGAGCACAGCCGCCCGGCGACGCGCATCATGCACGCGGCGGGGACAATCGTGAGCATAATTCTCATCGTGGAGATGTTCGTCAGCGGCAACTGGCTGATGCTCCCCGCCGCGCTCGCCGTCGGCTACGCGTTCGCGTGGGCCGCGCACTTCTTCGTCGAGCACAACCGGCCCGCCACCTTCAAGCACCCGCTCTGGTCTTTCGCCGCCGACTACAAGATGGTCGCGCTCATGCTCACCGGGCGGATGCGGCGCGAAGTCGAGCGCGCCCACTCGCCCCGGCGCGGGCAAGAGGCCGACGCCGCCTGACGCGACCCGCCGCCCCGTCATTCGACGCCGCCGCCCTCGGCTTCCGCCGCGCGCTGCTGCTGCCGCTGCGACTTCTGGTAAAGGTAAGAGACGGCCAGAAGGATCGCGCCGAGAACGATGAACGAGACGACGCGGTAGGCGCGGTCGAGCGAGGACAAGTCCCAGAAGAAGACCTTGAGCGTCGTCAGCCCCAGCAGCGCGAGCGCCATCACGCGCAGCAGTTGCGCCCGCCGCATCCGCCCGACCAGAAGCAGCGCCCCGCCATAGACCGCCCACATCACCGAGAGCGAGAGCCAGCTCGCCAGACGCAAATCACGCAGCCGCTCTTCCGAAAGCCCCTCTTCCCTCATCTGCGCCGCGAAGTAGCCGCTCGCCTCCGCGCTCAAAGCGATGAGCGCCATCACGTTGGCCGCGACGATGAGGACGGGCAGCACTTGCGACGACTCCTCCCGCATCTCCGGCGCGCGCGTGTAGGCGCGGACGACTAAGTAAAGCGCCGCGACCATCAGCGCGAAGGCCGCCAGCGTCCGGTTGAAGACCGGCATGTGCCACTTCGCGTCGTAGTACCAAACGTCCCAGAGCAGCAGTTTGAACGCGGCCAGCGTGAGCACGGCCAAGCCGCCGTAACGCCACCAATGCGACCGCCGACCGATGCCGTACAGCAACGCGCCCGCGCCGTACAGCGTCCACACGACCGCGAGCGCGAACGCCTTCCCCTCGCGCACGTAGTTGAAGGGGTCGGAGAGGAACGAGGTCACGAACGACTCTCCGGCGTCCGGCGTCCGGCGGTCGTAGTAGCCGACCGCTTCCAGACTCAGCGCGCCGAAGGCGAGCACGTTGGCGACGACGACGAGCGCCGGGACGACCACGCCGCGCTCGGACTCTTCCACATGGCTGCTCCGCGAGTAGAAGCGCGCGCAGAAGGCGAGCGCCAGCACGAGCAGCGCGTAGGCCATGAACGTCTGGTTGAGGACGAGGACGTGCCACCTCTCGGCATAAAACCCCGTGTCAACCAGCAGCACCTTCAACATCACCGCCGCGAGCAGCAAGAGCGCGCCGTAGCGCAAAAGCCGCAGACGCCGCAGCAGCCCCAGCACCAGAGCCGTCGCGCCGTAGAAAATCCACAGCACCGAGAGCGAGAACTGCCGCGTGTTCTCGACCCACGCGCGATGCTCCGCCTGCTCCAACGCCACGCGCGAGAGGTTCCGGTTGAAGTAGTCGTTCACGTCGAACGTCAGGAGCGTGAGCGCCAGAGCGTTCCCGGCGAGCACGAAGAGGGTGATGATAATCGAGCGTTCCTCCTCTTCGATTTCGCGCGCGCGGCGGTAGAGCGCGACGCCCACGGCCAGAGCGCCGACCAGCGCGGCGCACGAGAGCGCGCGGCGGTTGAGGAGCGGGACGAACGCCGCACCTTGCTCGAAGGCGAAGACCCGCAGGTCGAACATGAACCAGTGCTGTAAGGCCACGACGAAGACCGCGAGCGCGGCGTGCCGTGGCGCGCTCTCGCCCGAACGCAGCCCTACCCACGTCAGCATCAAGCCCTCGACCGCCCACGCGACCGTCACCCAATGCAGTTCGAGTTGAATCGCCAGCGCGACGGTGAAGAACGTGACCGCCGCCCCGACCGACGCGTAGGAGAGCAGGCGGTCTGAGCGGTTGAGCCGCCACGCCGCGTAGAAGAGGCCCGCGTAGAAGGCCGAAACCACGAGCGCGTGCGAAGCGGGCACCGTCTCCGCGTAACCCGCGTCCGAGAGCAGGAGGTAACTCAGCCCGAAGTAGAAAGTGGCGTTGGCCGCGAGCAGGCAGATGTCGAACCAGCGCGACGCGCGGCGCGGCAGGAGGTTGTGGACGACGGCGAGCGCCGAGTAGAGGACGAAGAAGAGCGAGAGGAAGAAGACCGTCGTCCAGAGCTTCTCCTTCGCGTAATGCTCGGCCATCCAGCCGAACATCATCAACACCGTGGCGAGGAACGAGAGATAGTTCAGACTCCGCCAGCGCTTGAAGTAGGCGACGGCGAGGACGCCCGCGTCGAGCAGCGCGACGTAGGTGAAGAGCCCGACCTGATTGTCCCGCCCCGTCGAGAGCAGGAGCGGCGTGAGGAAGCCTCCGACGAGTCCGAGCACGGCGACCGGCAAGGCGTCCAGCCGCACGGAGAGCAGCACGGCGAGGGCCGTCACCCCGGCCATCAGCGCGAAGGCGGGCAACGGCCCGATGAGGTCGTAGAAGGCGCGCGCCGCGTAGATCGAGAGATACAGGATGAGGACGCCGCCGCCCGAAAGGATGTAGGCGTACTGCCTGAATCCTTTATGCCGCAGGCGCTCGCCGACGACGAGCAGCGCGCCGCCGCCCAGAGCGCCGAGCAGCACGCGGACGGGCGGCCCGATCCATTCATTCTCGAAGGCGAGCTTGAGGATGAAGGCGACGCCGAACGTAATCGCGATGATGCCCGCCCAAGCGAACCAGCTTCCGCCGACCACCGATTCAAAGTCGCGCCGCTTCGCCGCCCCGCCGACCCCGACGCCCGCCCCGACCGGCTCGCGCGCCTCTTTCCCCGCGCCCTCGTCCGGCGCAAAGCCTTCGCGCGCCTTTTGGGAATCGCCGCCCGCCGTCTCCGGGCTTCCCCACGTCTGCAACGGCGTGACGCGCGGCGGTGGAGGCGTCCGTTGCTGCGGCGGCGGCTGATGCGCTTCGGACTCTCGCGCCGCCTGTGCGTCCGACTCAGCCGCGTGCCTCTCGCGCGGGGCCGCGCTCTCGTCCGTGACGAACGGAGGCGCGGCGGAAGCGTCCGCCTCGTCGCGCTCGTCCCTGATGGTTTCGTAGGTGGGACGGCGCTGTCGCGCCCGCATCGGCGGCGGAGGCGAGACGGCGCGCAGTTGCTCCTCGACGGCGTGGAGCCGCGCCGTATTCGCCTGTAACACGCGCTCCAGGTGTTCGAGCCGTTCGACGAGTCGTTCGACCGCTTCGCGCGAGAGATTGTCTTCGGCCATAAAATTCGGGGCGGCTTTCCGTCTTCCGTCTTCCGCATTTGAGATTTCAAATCTCGAATCTCAAATCCGAATCCTCTTATGATGTCCGTGCCGGTTCTTCTTTTCGTTCGCGCACCCGCGCATGATAGTGCAAGTCGGGCCCGAAACAGATAGCGGAAGTGAGTCGTTGGCCGCCGCCGTCGCTCAGGCGGCGGGCGCGTTGCCGTTGGTCAGGAACTGCCCGACGAAGCTCCGCAGCTCTTCGAGCGACGAGTCGGCGACGATGCGGAAGACGCGCGCCTCGCAGCCCGTGGGGAGGCTCCGCGCGGTGAGGGCGTCGGTGATGACGAGCGCGCTCGCGCGTAAGCCCCTCTCCCAACCGTCTTCGCGCGCGTCGCGCAGGCTGAGCGCCGAGGCGTCGAGCCCCGCCGCGACAAGGACGACGTGCGTCCATTCGAGGAACTTCGGCCAGCGCGAGACGACGGAGACGAGCGCGTCGGGCGGCGGCTTCTCCTCGCCGCTCAGAGAGTCGGGGACGGAGCGCGAGTGCAGGAGCAGGGGCGTCGTCCCCGAAGGGAGCGCGGCGCGCACGTCGGCGGCCTGCGTGTAGAGTGCGACGACCGCCGCGCCCGCCAGACGCGACGCGTCGCGGCACTCTTCCAAATCGGCCCCGCGCACGTCGAAGCCGGTCGCCTCTCGAATCTCGGCCACGAGAATTTCGCGCAAGCCCGCGTCCGGCTCGACGACGAGGAAGTGGTCGGGCGGCTGAAGTCCGAGCCAGTGCTTGATGCGCTCCTGAATCTCTCCGAGCGAGAACCCCTGGCTGCGCGCGAGCGCGAGGAAGGCCGAAATGAGTTGATCGAGTTCGAGGCGTGAGGCCGGAAGACCTTGCGCCGCGCCGCCGTCGCCCGGCAGAGTGCGCACGTAAACGCCGCTCCCTTTGCGTGACTCAAGCCACCCGCGCCGCTCCAAATCGCGGTACGCCGCGCTCACCGTGTTCGAGTGGATGCGGAAGCGACGCGCCAGCTCACGCGTCGAAGGCAGACGCTGCCCTGGCCCCAGATCACCGCTCACCACTCCGAGCATGACCTGACGCACGAGCTGCTCGCGCAGAGGCACTTCGCTATTTTTCGAGAGCCACAGGCGCATAGAATTCAAGTGAGCGGTGAGCAGTAAGCAGTAAGCAGTAAAGACCGTTTGAGAATTTCAGATTTGAAATTTCAAATCTCAGATTTGAAGACCGAGAACGGCTTTCTTCTTACTGCTTACTGCTCACTGCTCACCGCTTACTGCTTACTTCTTTCCCCGCGCGGTAGCCGGGGCGGGCGCGGACGGCGGCGTTCTTGCGGGTGGTGCGGACGCGCACCTTGCGGAACTTGCCGTCGCGCGTGCGGTTCG
>DASTQX010000426.1:0-11102 GCA_035761505.1 Pyrinomonadaceae bacterium | reverse complement strand
GAAAAAGCCGTGAGCCTTGAACCGTCAACCGTGACCGGAAAGAACTGCCTTCCTCTCGTCACGATCTACCTGTCACGGCTCACGGCCTTTTGGATTTCTTCGAGGCGCGCTTCGAGTTGGCGGCGCGCGCGGTCGTGCGAGACGGCTGTCTCTCCGGCTTCGAGCGAGAGTTGGCGGAAGCAGACGCGCTGCTCTTCGAGGAGCGCGTCCAGCCGCCCGCGCACTTCGCGCTCGAACTCGGCGAGGCGCGCGCTCTGCTCGCCGCGCGCAGATTCGACGAGCGCGTCCCGCGCGCCGCTCAAACTCTCCGCGTGCGCGCGCACCTCGTCGCGGAGTTGGATGATGTTCGTGGACAGTTGCTCGACGCTCGCCGTCAACTGCCGGTGCGTCTGCGTCAGACGGGCTTCGAGCCGCGCCTCCGACGACGCGAGCCGCGAGCCCAACTCAAGCAGACGGGCGTCCACGCGCGTCGTCTCGGCCTCGGCTTCGGCCTTCAACTGACGGAGCGACGCGCCGTGCGAGGCCGACTCCGACTGGACTCTCGAAAGTAGCTGCTCGTGCGCCGCGAGGGCCGCGCGCGCGTCGCGCAACGCGTGATGGACTGAGGAGTTGAAGTTGACCTGCTCCCAAGTGACCCAGTGCAGCGCGCGCTTAATCTTCCGCTTGACCCAGAGTTCGAGCCGCGCGACCCAACCGCCGCGATTGCTCAAGACCGGCGGCAGCCTGTTCCACGCGCGCTCGGTCGTCGAGAGATTCGCCTCCATCCGCGAGAGCGCGTCCAAAGCCGTACCCGCGCCGCGCCCGTTCGCTTCGCCGGAGTGAGTCTCGACGGCGAGCGCCTCCGCAGCCGTGCCTGTGTGCGCGAGCGTCGCGTGCGGCGACGACTGAGAGGCCGCGGCCCGCACGCGCTCGCGTATCTCGCGCAGAGTCTCTTCCACTTCGCGGTCAGCCATGCGTCACGCTCTTCTCTCCGGCGCGCTCGCGCCCGGCTTCGTCTCTCCCCGCGCCCAGCCGCCGCGCCGTCGCGCTCGCATTGAGGTTGGCGACGCCCTCGACGAGCGTCGCGCTCGTGACGCGGAAGAAGAGCACGCCGTCGAGCCAGTCGTAGCTCAAGCCGTCGCGGCTGTGGACGGCGAGCGAGATGGAATACTGGTCAATGCCGAGCCAGCAGTTGAACTCGAACGTCACCTCGACCACTTCGCCGCGCGCGAGGGTGCCGAAGTCTATCTGCTGCTCCTTCGTGTTCGTCCCGTAGGCGTGGACGCCGTGGCGGTTGCGGATGAGGAAACCGACCACCGCGTCCTCGACCTCGGCGTTGAAGCGCGCGCGCACGCGCACCGTCAGAGCCTCGCCCGTCTCCACGATCTCGACCGCGCGCCGCGTCGCGTCGAGCATCTCGGCGCTCAAGATTTCCGCGCTCCCGTCGCCGTGGCGGTAAGTGTAGCGGAGCGGCGCGAGAGTTTCATCCTCGCCTCGGCCTTCGCTTGAACGCGCCGCCGCCTCGCTCTCCTCGAACGCGCGCTCGCGCTCCATGATGATTTTCTGATAACGGTTGAGCACGTCCGTGGGCTTGCCGTCGGCGACGACGCGGCCCGCGTTTAAGAGGATGGCGCGCGTGCAGAGCGCCCTCACCGCCGCCGCGTCGTGCGAGACGAAGAGGACGGTCGCGCCGCGCTCCTGCACCTCCTTGATGCGGCGCAGGCAGCGATGCTGGAAGACCGCGTCGCCGACGGCGAGCGCCTCGTCAATGACGAGAATGTCCGGCTCGACGCACGCCGCGACGGCGAAGGCGAGCCGGACGTACATCCCCGACGAATAGGTCTTGACGGGCTGGCGGATGAACGGGCCGATCTCGGCGAAGCGCTCGACCTCCGGCAAGAGCCTTTCGGTCTCGCGCCGCGAGAGGCCCATCAGCGCGGCGTTCATCTGGACGTTCTCGACGCCCGTGAACTCCGGGTCGAAGCCTGCGCCGAGTTCGAGCAGCGCGGCGATGCGGCCCTCGCGCCACACGTCGCCGTGCGTCGGCTCCAGAGTCCCCGCGATGATCTGCAAGAGCGTTGATTTCCCGCACCCGTTCGGCCCCACGACGCCGACGGTCGTCCCTGCCTCGATCTCGAACCCGACCTCTTGCAGCGCCCAGAACTCCCTGTGCCGCTTCACGCGCCCGCGCGTCAGAGACTCCTTCAGCCTGTCGCCCGGACGCTCGTAAATCCGGTACTGCTTCGACACGTTCTCCACGCGCAGCGCGGTCGTCATGCGCCGCAATGTATCAGAGGACGGAAGGCGAAAGCCAGAAAGGGGAAATGATGAGCGCGGAATGATGACCGATTAATAAGAGACTGTTCTCAGTTTTCAGATTTGAAATCTCGAACCTCAAATTTGAAATTCGAGATAGCAGTTCCTTCAACATCCATCCTTCCGCGTTTCATTCCGGCTCTATCTTAAAGAGGTGATAGCCGAAGCCGGGAACGTCGAGGTAGAGGCCGGGCGAGAGGAGCGAGTCGCCGTCGCGCACGTAACGCGCGTCGCTCAATAAATCTTTCAGGACGAAGGAGCGTCCAGCCAGCCCGTCCATGTCGAGCGGCACGTAGCATTGCGCGCGGTCGGGCGAGAGGTTGACGACCGTGAGCCGGTAGTCGTGGCCGCGTGTCCAGCGACTCGCCACGTAGTTGAGGTGGCTCGGATTACCTGACCACGCCGCTTGCGCTTCGAGCAAACGCCAGTCGCCTTCGTGGAAGATGTCTTCGGCGAGGGCCGCGAGCAGGCGGCGGTAGTGCTCGCGCACTTCGGGGTCGGACGGCTCCTGTCGGCGGCGTCCGAGGTGGACGGGCAGCTTCACGCGCCAGCCGTCCAGTTGCCCTTCGTGCAGGAGGCGGAAGCCCGGCAGCGTGAGCGCGAGCGTCGAGACCGAAGGGCAGCGCGCCGCGCCGAAGGCTGCCTGCGCGCGCGGCTCGTCGTGGTTCTCGACGAAGCGCGCGAGCCGCGACTGGTAATCCATCCCCGCCGTGAGGTGCGCGCGCACGGGCGCGGCGTCCCGTTCGTGGAGCCGGTCGTAGAGGCGCTTATCGTAGGTGTAGTCGAAGCCCTGTCGCTGCAACTCGTACTCCAAATCCCAATAGACTTCGGCAAGCAGGAGGAAGTAGGGGCGGGCCGCCTTGAGCCGCGCGACGGCCTCCGGCCAGAACTCGGCCCACACGGGATCGAACTCGCCGCCCCACGTGCGCTCGAACACTTCGCGCGTGACGAGCATCGCCATGTCGCAGCGCGCGCCGTCGCACTTGGCGGCGACCGAGAGGAGCGCGTCCGTCATGGCCTCGCGGGTTTCGCGCCGCCGGTAGTCGAGCTGAACGGTGTCGGGCCAGCCGTCGAAATAAGGGTCGCGCCCGTGCGCGAAGACGCGCCGCTCGTCGCCGCCGCCGTCATACGTAAAATAGTTTTGCGGCTCGCGCGCGAGAAGCTCCGGCGTGCCTTGAACGAATCTTTCCGGGTAGCGTGACAGCCACGGGTGGTCGAGCGCGAAGTGGTTCGGGACGAAATCGAGGATGAGGTGCAGGCCCAGACGCCGCAGGCGTTCGCGCAACTCGGCCAACTCTTCGTCGCCGCCGAGCGTCGCGTCGACGCGGTAGTCGTGAATCGCGTAAGGCGAGCCGACGATATCCTGCTCCGTGCAATCGGGCAGCGCGCGGCGGAACTCATCCTGCCAGCCGGGGAACTCGCGCGAGACTCCGCGCGCGGCGGGGCTGCGCTCCCAGACGCCCATCAGCCACACGGCGTCGAAGCGGTAGTCGGCGATGCGCTTCAACTCGGAGTCCGGGACGCCGCCGAGCGTCAGCGATTGCCCCACGGCCCCGCCCAACTCGTTCAGCCAAACCCACGCGTTGATTTCATAGACGGAAGGGTACTTCGGCCACAGACTCATCTGCCTTCTCCTTTTGACTTCGACGAACGCCCTCGACGTTGATAAGAAAACCGCCCCGCGCCCGTCAGTTCTTCCGTCTCGAAAGCAACGGCTCTTCTACTCGGCGGAGTCCGCAATCGCCTTGAACCGCACGGCGTCCTCCAGCATCCTGATGTTGTTGAAGAAGACGTAAGACTCCGCGCCCTCCGGCAGCATCGAGTACAACTCTTCCAGCTCCGCGTCTTCGTAGATGTAGCGCCAGCCCTTGCGCCCGTGGAGGCGGAAGTAGCAACGCGCGGGCGTCAACGTCCGGTCGGAGAAGGGGTCAACGACGTGCCAGAGGTCAAGCTCCTCGCACAGACCCTTGACGACTTCTCGCGGCCAACCGCCGCGAGGCTCCCAACAAAAATTCATCCCGCCGCGCTCGACCTCGCCGAAGAACTTCCGCAGGTTGTTGATGTTCGGCTTCGTCGGCTTGAAGCTCGCCGGGCACTGGAACAGCACGGACTTCGCTTCGAGCGCGTCGGCGCAAGCCTTCGTCATCTCCCAAGCCTCGCGCACGATCCCGCTCGCGCGGAAAGAGCCCGCGCCCTCCTTCTCCTCTGCGGTGAGTTCCCGCTTCAGCCGCCGGTAAGTCGGGCTCGACGCCTGATGCGTGATGAGTTGCCAAGCCTTGACCGCGAACTCGAAGCCCTCCGGCGCTTCCGCGCGCCAACGTTCGAGCGTCTTGATTTGCGGCGGCTGGTAAAACGTGTGCTGGACTTCCACCGCCGGCAACAACGGGTAATACGACTCGCGCGACGAGCGGAACCCGCAGCTCCCGACTTTGACCGACTTGTTCCCCGGCGTCATAGACACACTTATAACCGATTGAGGGCAATCACAGATACCTTCATGTTGAAGGCCCGGCGCGCGCCGTCTCCGCGCGACTTCGGGATTCTCATTCCTGTTACAATGCGGCGCATGATTTCGGCGCAGACAGCGCGGCGGGCGGTGTGGAGGCCGCTGTGGGAGTTGCCGCGGCGGTTCGATTTGATCTGGCCGCTGGCGAGGCGGTTCACGGTGGCGCGCTATCGCGGGTCGGCGCTGGGGCTCTTGTGGGCGCTTCTGACGCCGCTCGTGCTGATCGCGGTCTTCACGTTCATCTTTGCGGTGGTCTTCGACGCGCGGTTCGTGCGGGGCGGGTCGGCTTGGGACTACGCGCTCTATCTGTTCTGCGGGCTTCTGCCGTGGACGGCCTTTCAGGAAGCCTTGCAACATTCGGCGGGCGTCGTCGTCGCGCACGCGAACTTAGTCAAGCGCGTCGTCTTTCCGCTCGAAGCCCTGCCGGTGGCGCACGTCCTCGCCGCGCTCGCCGGGCAGATGTTCGGGACGGCGGCGCTCTTGGTCGCGATCGTCCTCGTCCGGCAGGAGCTACACGCCACGATATTGTGGGTGCCGGTGCTGCTCGTCCCGCAACTGCTTTTGACGCTCGGCGGCGCGTGGTTCGTGGCGAGCCTCGGCGTCTTCGTGCGCGACACGGCGCAGGCGCTCGCGCTCCTCCTGATGGCGTGGATGTATTTGACGCCGATCATCTACCCGGAGACTTTAGTGCCGGAACGCTTCCGCGCGCTTGTGGACTTCAACCCGTTCGCGCCGCTCGTGCGCTCTTACCGCAACGTCCTGCTCGAAGGCACGCCGCCCGACTGGCGCGGCCTCGCCTACGTCGCCGCCTGCGGCCTCGTCGCCTTCGCCCTCGGCTACTGGTGGTTCGCCCGCACGCGCAAGAACTTCGCGGACGTGATTTAAAGAAGGTGATAAGTGATAAGTGACGAGTGATAAGGAGGGAGCTGTCAGCTATGAGCCGTTAGCAGACAGTTAAAAAGCTGAAAGCTCATAGCTGACAGCTAATGGCTTCGCTTATCACTCGTCACTTATCACTTATCACTTTCACTTATCACCTTCCTGATTTGACTTGTCTTCGCCGGATTTGGCATAAAAGCCCGAAGCGGTCGGCCCCGGCGAGGGGATTCGGGCGCGATGCGGCTGCGAGAGTCTTGCCCCTTCAAAGATGAGTTTCCTGAACACAGCGCGGCACTACGTCGAACACCTCGGCCTGCAACTGCGGCGGGCGAAGCTGGGCCGGAGGCCGTCCGGCTTCTCGAACTTCGACGAGGAGCGGATGCTCGACGCGTTCATCAAGCAACTGCTCCCGCGCGACCACAGCCGCACCGCCGTGGACATCGGCGCGGGCGACGGCGTGAAGTCTTCCAACACCTACGCGCTCTTCCGCGCCGGGTGGCGGGGCTTGGGCGTCGAGGGCGACGAGAGCCGCGCGCGGCGTCTAACGCGGGCCTACAAAAACTTTGAAGGCGTGACGGCGTTGCGCGCGCTGGTGACGCCCGCGAACGTCGTCCAACTGCTCCGCTCGCACGGCGTCGAAGACGACTTCGCCGTCCTCAGTCTCGACATTGACAGCTACGACTACTGGGTCTTGGACGCGCTGCTTCAATCCTTCCGCCCGCGCCTCGTCGTCACCGAGATCAACGAGAAGATTCCGCCGCCCATCAAGTTCGTCGTCAAGTACGACCCGGAGTTCCGCCTCCAACATCACTTCTTCGGCTACAGCATCGCGAGCCTCGAAGAGCTTTGCGCGCGGCACGACTATGCGCTCATCGCGCTCGAATACAACAACGCCTTCCTCGCGCCGCGCGAACTCGAAGGCGTCCGTCCCCTCGACTTCGAGCAAGCCTACCGCGAAGGCTACCTCGAACGCGCCGACCGGCAGGAGCGCTTCTGGCGCAACTCCGACATGGAGATTCTGCACTCGCTCGAACCCGAAGAGGCCGCCCGCTTCATAGACCACTTCTTCGCCCGCCACCGAGGCAAGTACGAACTCAGCATCGCCCGCCCCGCCGAAGTCGAGCACGCGCATTTTTAAGTGAGCAGTAAGCGGTGAGCAGCGAGCAGTAAGACCGGGCAACCATCTTGACTGTTCACTGCTCACCGCTTACTGCTCTCTGTTTATCGCGACGCTCGCGCCCATCAGCCACCAGAGAAGGAGCGCGACTTCGGCGTCGCCGAAGTTGTAGTTGACGAGCGAACTGGCGAGGAACCCGGCGAGCGCGCCGGTGATGCCGAGCGCGAAGCCGTGCGTCGAAGCGTCGTCGGACTCGCGCCACATCTTTTCGGCGCGCGCCGCCGCGAGCCAGAAGGCGAGCATCAGCCAGAGCCAGAGGAAGAGCGCGGGGAAGCCCCGGTCGAAAGCGATTTGCAGCGGCGTCGAGTGCGCGTGGAGCATGTCGGTGCCGGGGAAGCCCCACTCCTGCCAGTGCCGGTGAACGGCGTCCATGCCGTGGCCGAAGAGGGGCCGCGACAGAGAGCGCTCGAACGCGACGCGCGCCACTTGAAGGCGGAGGCTCGCGCTCGCGTCGCGCAGCAGGAGCGCCCCTTCGGCGCGCGTCCGCCACACGGCGAGCGCGCCGAAGCTGAGCACGACGACGACGGCCAAGCCGACGGCCACGCGCGCGCGCCCACCGGCGGTCGCGCGCCACACGACCACGCACGCGCCGACGGCGAAGGCGACGAGCACCGTCCGCATCGCCGTCAGAGCTATCCCCGCCGCCAGCAGCGCGAAGGCCGCGAACGGCAGCCACGCGCCCGCGAGCCACGCACGCCGCCCGCGCTCTTCCACCGCCCGTCTCTCGTCTCTGGTCGTCCCTTCTTCTTCCTCCGAACTCCGACGCCGCCAGCGCGCGAGTGCGAAGCCGAGCGCGAGCTGCGCGATCATCTGCAAGACTTCGGCGAACGTCCCGTAGTGGCGCGTCCAGCCCGAAGCGCGGAAGCTGCGCGTCGGCCCGCCGCCCACGATGCCCGAAGGCGAGGCGGCGCGCTTCAGCTCTTCGGTCACGACGGGGCCGTCCCACTCGACGTGCTCGCCGCTCTTGATGACGCTCAACTTCAAGCGCTCTCCGGCGCGCGTTTGGCGGATCGCTTCGTCAATCTCTTCCGCGCTGCCGACGCGCCGCTTGTTCACACGCCACACGGCGTCGCCCGCCGCGAGCGCCGTCGAGGCGCGCAAGGGGCTCTCGGCCTTGAGTTCTCGCAAGACGACGCCGCGCCCCACGGTCAACTCGCCCACCCCCCACAGCGTTCCCGCCACGCCCGACGCGATCATCAACGCCGCCAGCGTCACCGCCGTGCGGCGCGTGAGCACGGCTTGCGCGAGGTAGAACATGAGGAAGGTGCTGACGTTGACGAGCTTCGGAAGGCTCTCGCCGGGCTCGACCGAGAGGAGCGAGGAAAGCACCGTCCACGCGATGAAGAGCCACAGAGGGAGGTCGAGCGGCGTGCGCCTGAGGCCCGTCCGCCCGGTCAGGAGCGCGCGCGCGAGCCAGCCCAGAACGGCGGCTGAGAGTCCCATCCACGCGCCCGCAATCGAGTGCGGCGCGGCCAGCGCATAGACGGCGAACCCGCCGAGCGCGAGCACCTCAGCCGCGCCCGCGAGACGACTCCCGCGCCCTGCGTTTTCGTCCACAGTTGCCTCCGTGTTTCACTCCCCGCCAGGCCTCCGGGGCTCGATTTTGGCGGGTCAACGACCTTCGGAAAATCCCTCCCGGCGGCGCGTAAACCTTGCGGAACGATGCGGTTGACACTCGTCCGAGCGCGTGTTAGCGTACAAAATTGCCCGACCTCGGAGACAGGGGTGAGAGCCATGGACAAGACGTATCCGCCGGGTGCAGCACCCTGTCGCTGCTCACAAGTCGGCCCTCGCGCAGATTCCGCTTGTCCGTTCTCCTTTCGGCAGATAATTCTTAATGGGATTCGATAAGGTCAAAGCCATCCGGGCGGCAGAGAAGTACCTTGCCCAGGGCAAGATACCGGCTGCCATACAGGAATACCGCCGCATCGTCGAGCACGACGAGGAAGACTACACCGCGCTCAACACGCTCGGCGACCTCTGCTCGCGCATCAACGAGAAGCAGGAGGCCGTGACCTGTTACCGCCGCGTCGCCGACCATTATCGCGATCAGGGCTTCGCGCTCAAAGCCGTCGCGATGTACAAGAAGGTCTCGCGCATCAACCCGCACGACCACGACACGGCGCTCTCACTCGCCACGCTCTACGAGCAACAAGGGTTGATGGCCGACGCGCGGGCGCAATACCTGCTGGCCGCCGACGCCTTCACGCGCGCGGGCCACGCCCGCGAGGCGCTCGAAGTCCTGCGCCGCATCGCCGACCTCGACCCCTCGGACACGACCATCCGCCTCCGCCTCGCGCAAGGCTACGCCGCCGACGACTTCCCCGAAGAGGCCGCCGAAGCCTACACGCAGGCGGGCGAGCGACTCGCCACGCGCGGCGAGGTCGAGCAGGCGCTCGACGCCTTCACCAAAGCACTGGCCCTGCGCCCGACGATGCACTCCGCCCTGCACGGGCTCGTCGCCGCGCACTCCGTCCTCGGCACGGCGGACGAGGCCGCCGACGTTTTGGAGCAGGCCATCAGGAGCAAGCCCGGCGACCTTGAGTTGCGCGCCCTCCTCGCACGCGCCTACGTCGAGGCCGAGGACGCCGCGCGCGCCGAAGAGGCGACCGCCGAACTCGTCCGCTTAGACCCGCCGAGCTTTACGCTCTTCTTCGACGTGGCGCGGCTCTATCTTCAGCAGGGGAACGTCGAGGCGGCGACGCGCACTCTCGGCGCGGTGGCCGAGCAAGCCCTCAAGGGGCGACAGGAAGAGCCGCTGCTTGAGCTTCTGCAAGAGACCTTAGCGCGCGACCCCGAACAGATGCAGGCGCTTCACCTGCTGGTGCGCGTCCACACCTGGCAGCGCGACGACGAGCGCCTGCGGACGGCGCTCGAACGTCTGGCCGACGCGGCGGAGACGACCGGCGCGGTCGAAGAGGAGCGCAAGGCGCTCTCGCAACTCACGCGGCTCTCGCCCGACGAGACGCGCTACACCGAGCGCCTGAAGGCGCTCGGCGGCCCGCTCTTCGACGACGCCTCCGAGACGGGCGGTGCGTCCGACGAGGTTCCGACGTTCGAGAGCTTCATGCTCAACGACGACGCGTTCGCCGCGCCGCCCCCCGCGCAGGCGACCGCGCCGCCGCCCGCCGAGTTCGAGTGGAACTCGGTCGCGCCGCCCGCCGAAGTGCCGGACGCCAGCGCCTCTTTCGCCGACCTCAATACCTTCACCGACGCGGGCGCGAACGCGCCGCCGTCCCAGCCCGAAGCGTTTCACGAGATAGACTTCGGCGGCGACCCGACCGCGCCGGAGGGCTCGGAGGCGCAGGGCGGCGCGCGCTTCGAGCAGATGCTCGCGCAGGAGTTGGAGAGCGTAGATTTTTACCTCGAACAGGGCTACACCGACATCGCCGCCGAGACGCTCGAAATGCTTGAGCGACAGTACGGCCAGCACGCCGAGATAGACCGGCGGCGCGCGCTCATCCCCGCCGAGGCGTCGAACGCCGCCGCGAGCACGACGGGCGATGTCCCGGTTTACGTCTCGCCCGAAACCTTCGATGCCTCGGACTTCGCCTCCGGGATTCCGGAAACTCCCGCCCCCTCTTCCGAGGCTTCAGACTTCGCCGCCTTCGACTTCGGCGGCGACGCCTTGACGACTCCGGCGGGCGCGGACGACAACGGCCCCGCCCCGACCTTCACTTTCGAGGAGCAGGCGAACGCCGAAGCACCGGCCTCGCCGAAGCCGCCGAAGCCTTCGGACGCGGGCGCGCAGCCGAGCCCCGCCGCCGCAGGCATTGACCCCGGACTCGCCGCCATCTTCGACGAGTTCCGCGAGGCGGTCGAAGACTCGGAGGAGCCCGCGAGCGCGGACTACGAGACGCACTTCAACATGGGCATCGCTTATCGAGAGATGGGAATGCTCGACCAGTCCATACAGGAACTCCAGACCGCCATCGAGCAGACCGCGCCGGGCGACGGGACGACGCGCTACCTCCAATGCTGCAACCTCCTCGGCCACTGCTTCATGGAGAAGGGGATGCCGCGCCCCGCCGCCACCTGGTTCGGCAAGGGCTTGAGCGCGCCCGGCCACACGGAGGACGAGTATCAGGCGCTCCGCTTCGAGTTGGGCACGGCCTACGAGCGGATGGGCGACACGCGCCGCGCCATCGAAGTCTTCTCCGAAGTCTATGGCGTGGACGTTTCCTACCGCGGCGTCGCCGACAAACTCCGCGACCTGCAAGAGTCGAAAACAGTGACGAGTGACGA
>DASTQX010000425.1:0-3429 GCA_035761505.1 Pyrinomonadaceae bacterium | reverse complement strand
CTGCTCGACCGGCCCCTTCGAAGAGGGCACGCTCTTGTGCATCCGGCGGAAGGCGTCGCTCGTCTGCATCGCCTTCTGGATGAGCGCGTTCTCCTCCGGGTCTAAGAGGTGTGCGATGAAGTCGGCGTGCTCGCCCATGATGATCGTCCAGAACTCGGCGGCCTCCTTCATGTCGGTCGAAGTGTCGCCGCGCGAGAACTGGTCGAGCCTTCGGGCGAAGCGCTCGGCCTCGCGCTCCGTGTGCTCGAAGAAGCTCGGCCAGACGAGACTTTGCAGGCGACCAGCGGCCTGCTCGTCGCGCATCTTGTGCTTGAAGTCGGCGTAAGGCTTGACGAGTTCGACGGTCGAGCGGTTGAAGGCGGCGAAGTTGCCGCGGTCGAGATTCGCGGCGCGCGCCTTCTCAAGCTGACCGGCGAAGGTCTGCTGGAACCGCTCGGCCTGCCCGCGCGGCCCGGCCAATTCCGGCCCCGGCATCAGCATGACGAAGAACTTGGCGTGCTCCATCATCTGCTCGTTCCAGAACAGGTTCTCGGCAATCGAATATGCCACGGGGTCGTTCGAGCCCGCTTCCGGCAGGAAGGTCGGCTTCGTGCCTCCCCCCTTAGACATTATCCCCCGTCGCCGCATGTCTTGATCGCCCATCGTCTGCGCGAACGCGCTCTCTAAGAGCGGCCCCAGCAGAGTCGCCCCGACCAGTGTGGCCCCGCCGGCGGTTAAGATTTTGCGGCGCGAGACCCCCCGTCCTGATGTAGTCTCTTTCCCGTTGTTGCTGTTCATCTATCTCTAACTCCTGTGTCCGAGATTGGCAGGCGGGAGGGAACCGTCTGTCGAGCCTCTGTGTGGGAGCGACGAGGTCAACGAAGGCCGTCGTCTCTGCCCTTACAGTCAATGTCTAACCCTGGACTCAGACCGCGAATGCGGGTAGCGTGTTAACACCTAATGCCGAGAGTGTTAACACCTGTCATCCTGTTAGACCGTCACGGGGGAACTATTCGTGAGCGCCTCTTCAAGCGCTCGTCCCGACTCGCGCGGCGTATTCGCCTGCGACGCCGTGAGTCGGTGGACGCGGACGCGAGCGGCGATGCCCCGCAACTCGGCGTCGAAAGATTCGGCGACACGCGGCAGCGGTGCGCCCGCCTCCGCTTCAATGTCGGCCAACACGGCATCGGTGACCACAACGTCATCCCCGCGCGAGAGTCCCTGCACCCGCGCGGCCATGTTGACCGCGCCGCCGAAGAAATCCAGCCGACCGTTGAGCCTGACGGCGAGACACGCGCCCGCGTGCACGCCCGCCTTGAGCACCAGTTCACCTCCCAACTGCTCGGCATGCGCGCGGAGTTCGGCCTGCGACTCCAACGCCGCGCGCACCGCGTCGGTGCCCGACGCGAACGAGGCCATCACCGCGTCTCCGATGGTTTTGACCAGCGCACCTCGGTTGCGGTCAATGCGCTCGCCCAGAATGGCGAAGTGGTCGCGTACCAAGTGATAAGCGCGCGGGTCGCCGCGCTCCTCGTACAACGCCGTCGAGCCCCGCAGGTCTGTGAACAGGATGGCGACCCGCCCGACGCGCAGCGATTCATCGTCAGCCGGGGCGTCGCCTGAGAACAGTTCCCAGAAGGACGGAATCAGCAGCAGGTCGAGCCCGCGCGTCGCAGGCTCGGCGTCGTCTTCGAGTGGCGAGGGAGCGCCTCCGCCTCCGCGAAGTCTCCTGACGCGCTCAGTCGCGGAGAAGGTGACGCGCACGTCGCGGTCGAGGTGTAAATCGAAACATGATTCGCACGCCGCGCACTCGACGTTACCGTGCGCCTCTCTGAGCGACCCGAACTCTCCGGGGCTGCGCCCGCAGACCGGGCAATAGACTTCCCAGCGCATCTCCACAAGGCCGTCGCGGACGGCGTAGGCGAGCGCCCCCAGCAACTCACGTTCGGGGACGCCGAGCCTTTGTGCCAGCCACCTCGGTTTGAGGCGCGCGTCCGGCTCGCCCGGCAGCAGGAAGTATTCGCATAGGGCGGTCAGAGTCCTTCGATAGTCGCTCACCGACACCCCCTCACACGTCTGGCCGTAGATCAAGAGCGGTGGAGCTTTGGCCGAGTGTGTTATTGGCACTGTCATCCCTCAACGGTTGCGGCAACTTTGATTTCATTGCCCGCCATCAGACCTTCCGCACAATCAAGGTGGTCACTTCCTTCCGCCCTTGTGCCAATCGCTCAAGAATTGCTCCAGCCCCTTGTCCGTGAGCGGGTGATTGAAGAGCTGACCGAGCACCTTGAAGGGCATCGTGGCGACGTGTGCGCCCGCGCGCGCGGCCTCGATGGCGTGGATGGGGTGACGGATGCTGGACGCCAGCACTTGCGTCCGCCACTCGTAGTTGCGATAGATTTCGACGATCTCGTTGAGAACCGCGATGCCGTTCTGCCCGACATCGTCAAGGCGACCCACGAAGGGGCTGATGTAGGCCGCGCCCGCCTTCGCCGCCAGAATTGCCTGTGCGGCGGAGAAGCAGAGCGTGACGTTGACCCTGATTCCTTCGGCAGTTAACTCTCGCGTCGCCTTCAGGCCGTCGCGCGTGAGTGGGCACTTGATGATGACGTTCGGGGCGATGCGCGCGTACTCGCGCCCTTCGCGCAGCATGCCCTCCGTGTCGAGGCTCGTCACTTCCGCCGACACGTCGCCCGCGACCAACTCGCAGACGGCGGCGATGTGCTCCTTGAAATCCACGCCGCCCTCTTTACTGATGAGCGACGGGTTGGTCGTCACGCCGTCTATCATCCCTAGTTCCACGGCCTCGCGGATTTCGCCGAGATTCGCCGAGTCGAGAAAGAATTTCATTTCGTCCCCTTCGCGCCGGAAGAGAAATCCGCGACGGGAGCGCCGGTATAAATGTGTTCCACTTTCTGTCCCCTCCTCAGGTCAAAGACCCGTCATATTTTCCGCGAGGTATTCGGTACTTCTTAAGATACTCCTTTCCTATAATAAGTCAATGACTATCTTGACTTATTATGTTTTTCAGGTAATTCGTCTATATTTCGCGGCAAAGTGAGGTCTGATGAAGACAACGAATTTTGTCCAAGCCTCGGACGAGGCCGACGAGGTTGCGCGCCCGGCGGATGGACGGCAGCGTGCCCTTGATATCAGGCGCGGCCCCGCTCCCGGCGTCGCGCCGGATGGTGAACCGCTCGTCTTGCGCGCCGGAGATCGCCTCGACGGCGATGACGTAACCCGGCAGGCGAATCGAATGAACCTGACTCCCGCCGAGCGTCGAAGAGTTCTCAGCCGCGCGCGGCTGTCGGCACGAAGCGCGTCGAGACGGTCGCCGATATTTGTGTTGACTTCAAAGGGGGCGCGGAATATCTTCGCTGGCAACACGGGGCGCGTTCGCTTTGACGAGAGCCTTACCCTCGTCAGTCACGACATTCAAACTCAACGGGC
>DASTQX010000424.1:0-15052 GCA_035761505.1 Pyrinomonadaceae bacterium | reverse complement strand
CCGAAAGTTATCGTCCGGCATGCGCCAGAGCTGTTCGGCGGTGAAGGGTTGTGTCGTCGTGCTCATGTCGCCTCCTTGCTGACGGCAATCTTACTCGCGGCCCGCTTCGTTGGAAAGCTAACTGTAGCGGCCCGTCTCCGTCAGGTCGTCGTAGATCATGCCGCGCCTGTCCTTCCGTGCTTTGGTGGCGGCGGTGTAGCCGCCCTCTTCGTTGCGGCTGATTTTGTTCTGGGCGTAGAGACCTTCGAGGGCGAACTCGCAGGCGGAGACGACGAGCGCGGTGTCTGTGCGCTCGAAGGCGAAGGGGACGAGGACGGTCTCGACGAAGTCGGGGACGGCTTCCAAGAGCCCGGCGCACTCTTCGGCGGAGGCGGTGTCGGCGAGGCGCAGCGTGTTGCCCTCGTTGAACCACTGGACGGCGCGCGAGAAGTCTATGCCGACGAAGTAGCCCTCGAAGATTTCGCCCGCCGCGCGCTTGATGAGGTCGCGGGCGATCTTCGCGGCCCCGACCTGCTCGCCCTCGTATTCGAGTTCCATCTTGCCGGTCATCGAGGGCACGGCGGCGTAGATGTCCGAGACGCGCGGGACGATCTCCTCTTCGCCCGTGAGGAGCGCGCGGCGCTCGGCGTTCGAGACGACCGATTCGGTGACGGTGATCGGCATCCTCTGCGAGACGCCGGAGCGCTTGTCTATGCGCTGGTCGTCGCGCGCCTCGAAGGCAATCTGCTCGACCGTCTCGCGGATGAAGTCGGGGATGCGCAAGGCTCCTTCGACGCCCTCGCGCTCCGTCCAAGCCTCCTGCTTCGTAATGGCGACGCCCGTCTGCAACTCCGCAGGGTAGTGCGTCGAGACCTCCGCGCCGATGCGGTCTTTGAGAGGCGTGATGATCTTGCCGCGCGCGGTGTAGTCTTCGGGGTTCGCGGAGAAGACGAGCATCACGTCCAAGGGGAGGCGCACGGGGTAGCCCTTAATCTGCACGTCGCCCTCCTGCATGATGTTGAAGAGGCCGACCTGAATTTTACCGGCGAGGTCGGGCAGCTCGTTGATGGCGAAGATGCCCCGGTTGGCGCGCGGCAGGAGGCCGTAGTGAATGGTGAGTTCGTCGCTCAAGAGGTGTCCGCCGCGCGCGGCCTTGATGGGGTCAACGTCGCCGATGATGTCGGCCACGGTCACGTCGGGCGTGGCGAGCTTTTCGACGAAGCGCGCGTCGCGCCCGACCCAGGCGATTTTGGTCTCGTCGCCGTGCAGTTCGATGGTCTGCCGCCCGTGCGCGCTGATGGGGTTGAAGGGGTTGTCGTTCACCTCCGACCCGGCGATGACGGGAATCTCCGCGTCGAGTAGCCCCGTGAGCTGGCGGATGATGCGGCTCTTGGCCTGACCGCGCAGGCCGAGCAGGATGATGTTGTGGCGCGCAAGCAAGGCGTTCGTGAGCTGCGGGACGACCGTCTCGTCGTAGCCGACGACGCCGGGAAAGACGCGCTCTCCGGCGCGCAGCTTGCGCAGGAGGTTGGCGCGCATCTCGTCCTTGACGGGGCGCGCGCGGTAGCCTTGCTGTTTGAGTTCGCCGAGTGTCTTGGGTAATGCCATCTCTTTCAAAGCCCTTGTCCTCTTGTCCGTTCGTTCGAGGGGAGAAACGATTTTCATTCCGGCGCGGCGCACCTCGCGGCGCTTCAAGCCCGCCCGCTTCTAATCAGCCCGGCGACCGCTTCGGCGAGCGTGCGGTGCGTGCGCATCCCTTGCAGGTCGAGGCCGAGGCCGACTAAGGATTGCGCGGCATAGACGCCGATGCCGGTGACGATGCCTTCCGCGCCGACGAGCTTGAGCGCCCGCATGAGGTTGCTCAGGTTGGCGACGGCGTGCGAGTCAATGATGCGCGCGCCCGTGATATCTACGATGAGGGCGCGCGCGCCCGTGCGCGTCACCTCGTCGAGCGCGGCTTTGGTCGCGCGCTCCATCCGCAAAGTGTCGAGCGAGCCGATGAGCGGGAGCACAAGCACGCCTTCGAGGACGGGCACGACCGGAGTAGAGACTTCCTCGATCATCCGCTCGCGCTCCTCGTTGAGGCGAGCCAGCAGCACCTCCATCTGCTTCTGCTCCTCGATGTCCGTGCACGTCCCGACCCACTGCGCGACGCGGCCCCGCTCGTCACGCACCGGCTCGGCCCGCCCCAGAAACCAGCGATACGCGCCGAGCGGGCGCGAGAAGAAGCGGTACTCGATCTCGTAGCCCTCGCCCGCGCGCCACGCGCGCTCCCAACTCGCAAGCGTGCGCTCCTTGTCGTCCGGGTGCAGCGCGTTCGTGAAGCCGAAGCCGAGCGACTCTTCTTCGCTGAGGCCGGTGTACTCGTACCAGCGACGGTTGTAGTAGAAGTGAGAGCCGTTCTCGTCCGTCGCCCAGACGAGTTGCGGCATCGCGTCGGCGAGCGCACGGTAGCGCGACTCGCTCGCGCGCAGTTCGGCCTCGGCCTGCTTGCGCTCGATGCCGACCGCGATGCCGTCGGCCACCGCCGCCATCGCCTGCAAAGTGACCTCCGAAAGCGGGCGGCGCGCGAACATCGCCACGACGCCGACCAGCCGTTCGCCCAAAAGCAGAGGGTACCCGGCGAAGGAGATCATCCCTTCGCGCGCGGCCCACTCCTTGTCGCCGACGCGCGGGTCGTTCGGCACGTCGTTGGTGAGGTGCGGGCGGCGCTCCTCGGCGATGAGCCCGATCTTGAACTGGCCGACGGGGACGCGCGAGTGTGGGCCGTCGAGGTGCGTGTAGAGCCCCGCGCTGGCCTGTAGCTCCAAGACGTTCTCGTCCGCGTCGAGCGTCCAGACGCGCGCGAAGGCCGCGTCCAAGTATTCGACGAGAGCTTCGGCGCTGCGCCGGAGCATCTCCGGCAGCGTCGCGCTCTGCGCGAGCGCGGTGGCGACCTCCGCGCTCAGGGCCGCGAGCCGTTCGCGCTCGCGCAAGACCTCCTCGACCGGCGTGAGCGCAGCGCCGCCCTCCGTCGTCGTGACGGCGACCGCCCCTCCCCCGTCCTTCTTCGACGCGCCGCTCTTCTGTTTCATCGCACTCGCCGGGTCTTCAACTCTGACGTTTAAAACGAACTTGTAGATAGCCTCAGTCACGCGCCGGGCGCGGACAGTTTGCCGTCGGTTGCGCGCCTGACGAGCCCGTCGGCCTCAAGTTTTTCGAGGTGCGCTAAGACGGCGCGCTCGGCCATCGCGTGCATCTTCGGGTGCACGTCCGTATAGACGCGGGCGACGATCTCGCGCGCGTCGCCCGCGCCCGCGCAGACCGCCGCGAGGATGTTCCGCTCGCGTTCGAGGCGGTGGACGATGTACTCGTCAATCTTCTCGCGCGGGCTCCCGACCGCTGGGCCGTGGCCGCCGAAGAGCACCGTCAGGCGCGGCAGCGCGCGGAAGCGTTCGAGCGTCGAGAGGTAAGCGCGCATGTCGCCTTCGGGCGGGTCAATCAAGACGGAGCCGATGCCGACGATGTTGTCGCCCGTCAGGAGCGCGCCCGTCCGCTCTTCATAAAAAGAGAGATGGCCGCGCGTGTGCCCCGGCGTGTGCATCGCGCGCAAACTCAGGCGCGGCTCGCCGTCCAACTCAATCGTCTCGCCGTCTTCGATGAAACGCTCGACGCGGATTGACGTGCCGAGCGGTTCGGCGGTCAGGCGGTGCGCGGCGACCGCGACTCCGCCGCCGAGGTGTGCGCGCAGCGCGTTCACGCCCGCGACGTGATCCGGGTGAAAGTGCGTAAGGATGATTTCGCGCGGGGTGCGTCCTTCACGCATCATCTCGTCAACGCATTGATGAAGCGCGCCCTGCTCGTCTTCGTAAGGCGAGCCGGGGTCAATGACGACGAACTCGCGCGCGCCGACGAGGTAGCAGTTGGTCGTCGTCGCGGGCGGCTTGGTCGGCGTGCGTTGCGGGAAGCAGACGAAGCCGGGCAGAAACTCGATGCGGCGCACGGGCTCGCGGTGCGCCTGCGACACGGAGAGGAAGCGTTCGATGAGGTCTTCGGTCAAGCCTCCGGCGAGCGTCCGCAGCGCGTGGATGACGGGCGGGACGCCGAGGACTTCCGCGCGTTGCCAGCGCTCGAAGGCTTCGCGCGCGCTCGTCCACTCGCCCGCGTCGAACTCCTCCGTGAGCACGCGCGGCTCCTGCTTCGGCGGGCAGTTGACGAGAAAGAAGAGCGTGTCGAAGCGCCGAGGGCTGAAGGGCGGCGTGACCCAGCGACCGGCGAAGCGGAAGTCGCGCGCGTCGAGCCGCAGCCCGTAGTGCGCGAGCAGTTCGGGGAAAGACATCCGGCCCGAAGTGAAGTCGTCGAGGACGGAGAGGAGCTGCCCCTTCGTCAAGGCGTCCGCGCCGCGCGCGACGAGCACGCCCGTCTCCTCGAACAGCTCGCGCGCCGCGCACGAAATCATCGCCGAGAGTTCCGCATCCTCCGAGTTCTCGACCGCGACTTCCGCGTCCGAGGCGTCGCGCTGGCCGCCGGGGAAGGCGTGGAAGCCGGGCAGGAAGGCCATCCGCGCGCCGCGCCGCGCCCAGAAGACCTGCTGGTCGCGCGCGCCTTCGCCCGCGTCGCCGCCCGCGCGCAAGAGGATGACGGCGGCGGCATCTTTCGGAACCGCCGCCGCCGGAACCGTGGGCGCGTCCGCCGCCGGACGGTCGGCGGCTCGCGTCTGTGTGGTCGGGTTTTCGCTCACGTCTTCTAAGTCTCAAGAGCGGCTTCGCCGCCGGGTGTTCAACGCGCCGCGCCGCGTCAAAGTCGCGCGCCTGAAAGTTTTTTGAGAGCTTTCTCTGGAATGAGGCGAGTATAACACTACGGCCCGCCGCCGCGCCTCCCGCGCCGAAAACGCCCGCAAAACGGGCCGAATCCTGGTCGCAGGCGGGCTCTAAACTCTGTCCGCATACGTACCGACGCTCCCTCGCGGGCGCAGCATAATGCGTGCGTTACTGAAGAAGTAACGTTCAAGGGGGAAAGGGAACGGCGGCTTCATGCGAGAAGTGCCGTTCCCATTTTTTTATGCTCGCTCGGCAAGCATCGAAGGGGAAAAAGGGAAAGAGGAAAAGGCTAAAAGGGAAGGACGACGCTTGAGAGGTTCGCTCTTCCCCTTTCTCCCTTTCCCCTTTTCCCTCTCGCCTTATTCCTCTTCCTGCCAGCGGAAGCGTTCGCCGTCGCGGCCCTGCCAAGGGTTGCCGCGCATGTGATAGCCGCCCTCTTCCCAGAACCCGGCCTCGTCTTCGGCGAGGAAGCGGACAGCCTTGACCCACTTCGCCGACTTCCAAGCGTAGAGCTGCGGGACGACGAGGCGGACGGGGCCGCCGTGTTCGGGCGGTATCGGCTGGCCGTCGTTCGACCACGCGAAGAGCGAATCTTCGGCGAGGAAATATTCGAGGGGCAGGTTCGTCGTCCAGCCGTAGTCGTGGGCGGCGACGCTCACGAACTTCGCTTCCGGCTTCACGCCCGCGAGCCGCGCGACCTCGCGCGTCGAGACGCCAGACCACACGTTGTCGAGCCGCGACCAGCGCGTCACGCAATGGAAGTCGGCGAAGACGCGCACCGCCGGTAACTGCATGAACTCGTCGAGCGACCACTTCAACCTCTTTTCGACGAGCCCGCCGACCTCGAACTCCCACGCCTCAAGGTCAACGTCCGGCGTCCCGTGTGCGTCGAGCACGGGCCACTTGCGCGTCCGCGTCTGCCCCGGCGGGACACGATTCGCGCGCCGCGTGTCCGGGCTCACGATCACGTCCCCGCCCTCGAACTCCTCGGCCCGGCGCGGCTCGCCCTGCTGGTAAAACGGGTCTTTGAGAAGACCATTCAAGAAACTCATAACGCTCCTACGGAGAAGGTCAAAGGGGAAAGGGGAAGAGGGTAAAGGGGATTAGGAAGCCGCCCGGTTATGTATTCCCCTTTTCCCCCCTTGACCCCTTTCCCCTTTTACCCCTCCTTCTTCGCCGTACCTTCCGTGAGCCGCCGCAACTCCTCCGGCATCCACTTGCCGACGCCTTTTTGGATAGCGCCTTCGATGCCTGCGTCGCGGTCGTGCCAGTCGTCCGCCGCGCCGATGGGGCCGCGCTCGCGCTCGTAGCGGACGGTCTGCTCAAGGCTCAAGGCGATGCCGCTGATGATCTCGCGCCAGTCCTCAGTCTGGATGCCGCGCCGCACCAGCGAGAGGCCCGCCGACCAGTCCTCTTCGGGCGCGCGCGCGTCCTGTTCGGGGATCGTCAGGTTGTGCAGCGACGGCATCGGCGAGCCGTTGAACTCCTTGTAGAGCGTCGAGCGCAGCTCCTTCAGACTCATCCCCGGCTTCTCGCGCAGCAACGCTTGGGCGCGGCGGAAGATGTCTGGGACGCTCGTCTGTTCTTTAGCCATCGGACTCCCCTTCACGGACTTGATTTATGGTTTTCGCGGTTGCGTAATTTATAACACCGAACGAAGCGGCGACGCCACAGGCCGCGCGCGCGCCGGGCCTCGTCTCGGAAGCCTTGCGTTGGGCGGCGGTTCGCTTGCATGATAAGAGCCACCGAGTCGCATCAATAATTTAAGCAAGGGGTCATAGTTAAAGAAGTGTCAGACGTCATCTCTCTCGAACCGACGGAGCCTCAGGCGGAAGTCCCCGCCGGGCGGCCCGCGTGTCCGGTCTGCGGGCGCGAAGCGGGCGCGGGGCTCGTCCCCTTTGAACACCTCTCCGAAGGCATCAAAAAACTGGTCGCCGCGAACGCGCCGGGCGGGCAACTCGTCTCGTCGGTCTGCCCGCGCTGCGTCGAGCTGTTCGAGCGCGCGCGCATCCAGTCGGAGAAGTATGCCGCCGTCTTCGAGCAGGGCCGCTACGTCCTGCCGACGTGGCTCCGGCTCGGCGCGGACGAGCGCTTCACGGGCCGGGGCGTGACGGTCGCCTTCCTCGATTCGGGCTTCTACCCGCACCCCGATTTGACGAAGCCGGAGAGCCGCATCCTCGCCTATCACAACATCGTACCGAAGGGGACGGGGACGCTCGAATCCGTAGATACGGCGAGCTGGCACGGGATGATGACCTCGGTCGTCGCCGCCGGGAACGGCGCTCTTTCGGGCGGCTTCTTTCGCGGCATCGCGCCCGACTCGAAGGTCGTCTGCGTCAAGGTGAGCAAGGGCGGGCGCGTCTCCGAGCGCAACATCATGCGCGGCCTCAAGTGGGTGATGGAGCACCGCGAGGAGTACGGCATCCGCGTCGTCAACATCTCGGCGGGCGGCGACGCCGACCAGTCGTACCTTCATAACCCACTCTCCCAACTCGTCGAGCGCGCCGTGCAGGAAGGCTTGGTCGTCGTCTGCGCCGTCGGCAACGCCGGACACGAACAGGGCCATCCGGTTCTGCCGCCCGCGTCCGCGCCCTCTTCCATCGCCGTCGGCGGCTTGGACGACCGCAACTCGCTCGACCCCGCGCGCCGTGGGATGTATCGCTCCTCTTACGGCCCGACCTTCGACGGCTTACAGAAGCCCGAAGTCATCGCGCCCGGCATCTGGGTGCCCGCGCCCATCCTGCCGCACACGCCGACCGCCGCCGAGGCCGAACTCTACGCCAAGCTCGACCGCGCGACCGACGACGAACTGCGCCCGCTCATGCAGCAGCACAAGGGCGTTGACCGCGACATTGACGAGGCGCGCGACATGCCCTCTTACCTCCTGCGCCATCTCATCTCGGTCAAGCTCCACGAGAACGACGTGATTAGCGAGCACTATAAGTTCGTAGATGGAACTTCGTTCGCCGCGCCCATCGTCTCTTCAATCGTCGCCTGCCTGCTCGAAGCCAACCCGCGCCTTTCGCCGCAGCAGGTCAAGCGCATCCTCATCGGCACCGCCGAGCGCCTGCCCGACATCGAGATTGACCGGCAGGGCTGGGGCGTCGTCAACCCGCGCCGCGCCGTCGAAGTGGCGCTCGCCCTTCGGCCCGCAGACCTCTAGGCCGCCGGACACCCGGACGAGACGGGCTTTAAGTAGAGCCGAGCTAAATCCGTCACCTGATGAAATTTTACGGCGACCCTTGCGGCGCGCACGCGACTTCCGGCGTGCGCGCCGCTTCAGTTTTCGGGCGCGCGCGCGTCGTCGGCTGTGTGGCCCGGCCCTTGCAGTGTGTTGAGTTCTCTCCCGATTAAATTTTTACGGGGTGACTTCATACATGTTCAGAGAGCAAGAATTCGCGGGGGCCAGTAAAGCAAGCTCGTCCATCCTTTCGCCGCTTGAGCGGCGCATGGCGCGGCGCGTCGTGCCCGCCATCCCGACGTGGCTGGGGACGCACCACCTGACGCTCTTGACGCTCGTCTGGTGCGCGATGATCGTCTTCTTCTCGTGGCTCGCGGCGGGCGGCGACCGGCGTTGGCTGTGGGGCGCGTCGGCGATGATCTTCTGCCAGTACCTGACGGACTTCTTCGACGGCAAGGTCGGCAAGTACCGGAACACGGGGCTCGTCAAGTGGGGTTTCTATATGGATCACCTGCTCGACTACGTCTTCCTCTGCGCGGTCGTCGCCGGGTACGCGCTGATCCTCCCACAGTCTTCGCAGCGCCACCTCTTCTTCGTCCTCGCGGTCTTCGGCGGCTTCATGGTCAACTCGTTCCTCGCCTTCGCGGCGACCGAGAAGTTCAACATCCACGGCCTCGGCTTGGGGCCGACCGAGTTCCGCATCGCGCTCTTCGCCCTCAACACGTTCCTCGTCTTCAACGGCACGCGGCGGATGGAGAAGGCGCTTCCCTTCGTCGCCGCCGGTGGCCTCGTCGTCCTCTGCGCCCTCGTCTATCGCACGCAGAAGGAGATTTGGCGGCGCGACATGGAGGCGAAAAGAAGTGACGAGTGATAAGTGATAAGTCGGAGGAGGCTTCTTTCTCATCACTTATCACTTCTCACTCGTCACTTCCGTTGCTAGACACGCCCGCCGCGCGTGTGCCACAATTCCTCCCGCAAATCATCTTAAAAATTTAAGAGAACAATTCGGAGAGGAACGATATGGCAGAGAACGAAAACGCCGTGGCGGCGGGCGCGACTGACGCGGGCGCGACGACGGCAGCCGAGCCCGCGACGCCGCAGGCCGAGACCGCAGCGCCGCCCGCCGCGCAGGGCGAAGGACAGACCGCAGCGCAGACCGAAGCGCCGCCCGCCGCCGAAGCGCCGCCGGAGGAAATCTCCTACCACGCCGTCGAGAAGGACGGGCAGGTCACGGCCCTCTGGGAGATGCAGGGCCGCAAGCACCTCCGCACCATTGACCCGCGCTCGCGCCTTGGGCAGGAAATCCTCCGCCACTACACGGCGGATCACCCGGAAGAGACGGCGTAAAAAAGTTTGGAGTCCGGAGTCCGGAGTCGAAAGCGGAAAGACCGTCTTTAGACTTCGGACTCCGGACTTGATTCCGCGGGCAGTCGTCGCCGCTTCGGCGTCGGCTCGACCCGTGGACGATTTCTCGTCACTCGCCTCTCGTCTTTCGAGCCTTCCGAGAAACTTCCCGCCGCCGTCCTTACATCGCCCGCGAAATATTCACGAACCAAAAGGCGCGTCCGGTGTCTAACGCCTCGCCGTCTTCCGATGGGAGGCCGGGAGAGGCGACTTCTGCCGGTCGCGCTTTCGAGCGAGGCACTGACTCGAAGGGACGCGCCGGAGCAAGCGTCCGGCGGGAGGTGAAGACCTTGATGAGATTCGGGCTCAGGTCGCTCCTGTTGTTGTCCGCGCTCGCGGCGGCGGCCTCTTCCTGCGGCGGCGGCACAGGCGCGGCGCGCGACGCGACGAAACAGACGGGCGTCGCGCGCGTCGCAGCGTCGGACTCGCGCGTCGCGGCGGCGGAAGAGACGGCGGTGCGGCCCTTCGCGGGGAAGATGATTTACGTCGTCGTGGCGCTGTGCGACAACGTCAATCAGGGCATCGTGCCGGTCGCGGCGCACCTCGGCGACGGCGAAGACCCGGCAGGCAATCTCTACTGGGGCGCGCTCTTCGGCGTCAAGACTTTCTTTCGCAGCCGCCCCGAATGGCGGCTCGTATCGGAGGTCAAAAATCCCTCGGCGAAGGTCTTGGAAAGGCTCGTCTTCAAACACAGACGCGCCGACGCCTACCTCGTCGCCGACGCTTATCGCGGCGCGGAGATTAAGCAGGCGACCGCCGACTTCCTCAACGCCGCGTCGGGCAATTCGATGGAGACCTTCAAAGTCGGGGCCGAGACTTACGGCCTGAGCCGGGGCGCGGCCTCGCATCTCGTCGCCTACGTCGGGCACAACGGGCTGATGGACTTCCGGCTCAGCTTCTATCCGAAGCGGCGCGACGAGGCGCGGCGCGACGCCGTTATCCTCGCCTGCGCGAGCAAGAACTACTTCGGCGACGCGCTCCGCGACGCGGGCGCGAACCCTCTGCTCTGGACGACGAACTTGATGGCCCCGGAGGCTTACGTCCTCGACGCCGCCGTCGAAGGCTGGCTCGCGGGCGACTCCGGCGAGCGGGTGCGACAGAGAGCCGCCAAAGCCTATCACTCCTACCAGAACTGCGGCCTCCGCGCCGCGCAGAGACTCTTCGCCAACGGCTGGTAAGGAAGAAGGGGAAAGGGGTCAAAGGGGCCTTGCCCGAAAAGCCCCTTAACTGTAACTGTTTTTAAAACAACCACAGCACGCTTTGCCGCCTAAGCCGCCGTCGCCGCAAACCTCAATGTTTGACACTACCGAAGCCCCTGAATGATTGAGGGCTTCGGCTTTTGAGCAGGCTCAATCAGAATTACCATGCAGCCTCAATAATCATACTCATCCTGCAAAATCTATTGCATTCTTCCCCACGTGGCGTTAATCTCGCGGCTGTGGGCGTCACCTCCGTATTCCGGCTCACATAGATACACTTATCCTGAGCCGCCACGGGGCAGCTTTACAGTCAGGCTAGAGTGCTGTTAGGACAGCGCGAGCAGGTTCAGCACGACCTCCGCGAAGGTGATCATCGCATCGTTTTGGATGTGGCCGTCTGACGCATCGTTTGGTATCACGCCGTCCGTCATCGGCTCTTGAACAGCGGGTGCTGGCGGGGGCGTCGGGCTAGTCAGTGGAAACTGCATCTCGCCCGCGTATATGTGAGCAGACAAGGCCAGCATGAGCACTAAGCTTTGAATGGTTCTCCGCATCATCTTTTCCTCTCGCTGTTTATGAGGTTTTACCGCAGATGCCGCCGAGCCCTCTCACGAGGCTCGGCGGCTTTAGTGTCTTACAGAATTTCCTGTAAGCAAAGGGAAGGGTGTGCCTCACATGACTTTAACAGATAACCTCCGCAGGCAGCTTGATAACCCTAACCTCACGACCAACGAACGGGCTTTAATCCGCTGCCGCGCCGCCGCAGACCTCATTCACAGCGGGCAGTATGAGAAGGCGGGAGAGGCTTTAAGTGAACTCTGGCGGGGCGTCGGGGTGCGCCCGAACGTCGAAGGGTTGGAAGAGACGACAGCCGCCGAGGTTTTGTTACAGGCGGGCGCTCTATCCGGCTGGATCGGCGCGAGCAAACGCGTAGCGGGCGCACAGGACGCCGCTAAAGACCTTCTCAGCGAGGCCCGGAGACTCTTCGAGGCGCATGGACTACAAGCTAGGGTGGCAGAAGCCGGGCACGAGTTGAGCGTCTGTTACTGGCGAGCGGGCGCTTTCGACGAAGCGCGGGTGATTTTGCAGGAGGCCGCGCGCAGGCTCAGCGAAAAGGACTTCGAGCAGAAGGCCAAGATATTCATCCGAAGCACGGTCGTTGAGATAAGCGCGGGCAGATACCACGACGCATTAAAGATTCTTGACGAGGCCGAGTCCGTCATCGGCTTTGCCTCAGACGCGCTCAAAGGCAGATGGCATGGTCAGCGCGGAGTCGTGCTGCGGAGGCTCAGCGCGACGGAAGGCCGCGCCGACTATCTAGACCGTGCCATCATCGAATACACGGCTGCCAGTATCCACTTCGAGCGGGCGCAGCATGAACGCTACCGCGGGAACGCCGAGAACAACCTCGCCTTTCTGCTTTTCAGGCTGAGCAGATACAAGGAAGCGCACGAGCACCTAGACCGTGCGCAGATGATATTCACGAAGCTTAAAGACCACGGCAACCTGGCGCAGGTAGATGAGACGCGCGCCCGCGTGCTGATAGAGGAGGGTAAGTACCGGGAAGCCATCCGCATCAGCGCAGGTGTCACACAGACCTTAGAGCAAATCGGGGAGCAGGCGTTACTTGCCGACGCGCTGATCGTGCAGGCCACGGCGGAGGCGCGGCTAGGCCGTCACGCCCCCTCGCTTCAAACCTTTGACCGCGCCGTCACAGTGGCGGAGCAGGCAGGCGCTTTGGAGAGCGCGGGGCTTGCCACACTCGCCATGATCGAAGAGCACGGCGCGACGCGGTTATCGGAGGAAGAGCTTTATGAGGCGTTCACCCGCGCGGAAGTGTTGCTCAGGCGCACACAAGACGCGGAGGCCGTCTCTCGCCTGCTCGCCAGCACGCGGCTTATAGCGCGGCGGCTAGGGGTGCTGAGTGTGGGCGGGGGCTTCGACTTGGCGGAAGCGTTGCGGCGGTATGAAGCCAGATTCATCCGTTACGCATTGCGGGAGTCCGGCGGGCGAGTGACACAGGCCGCGAAGCGTCTCGGCATCACCTATCAGAAATTGCAATACCTGTTAGAGACACGCCACAGGGATTTAGCGCCTGAGCGTATGCCCGCAGAGAAGCGGCTACGGAGCATCGTCAAGAAAGACGTGTGAGAGGGCGGGGCCGTGTGACAGTCTCATCCTGTCCAGTGTGGAACAGGCAGGGTACACCACGCGCGCCGCTGCGCCACGGCCCCGCGCGGCGCATTATAAACCCCCGCCGACTTTTCGGACACGGTTCAGTCTTTTCGGATACGCGAGACTTTTCGGGCAAGGCCCTCTTCCCCTTTTAACCCCCTCCTTTATCTCAGCATTGGGACGAGCAGGCGGACGAGCGCGACGATGATGATGATGCCGGCGATGTCGAGGAGGACGCCGTAGCGGATCATGCGCATGAGGGGGATGTAGCCGGAGCCATAGACGATGGCGTTGCAGGGCGTGGAGACCGGCAGCATGAAGCCCATGCTCGCGCCCATCGTCGCGCCGAGCGCGGGCTCTAAGGGGTCTGCGCCCTGCGCCTTCGCAATCGCAATGACGACGGGCACGACCATGTTGGCCGAGGCCGTGTTCGAGGTCGCCTCCGAAGTGATGACGGCCACCACGACCGACGCCACCAGAAGCCCCGTCCCGCCGCTCACCGGCAAGACGCCCGTTAAGCCGCGCCCGACCGCCTCGGCCAAACCCGTCTGGAACGAGAGCACGCCGAGCGCGAAACCGCCCCCGTAGAGCAGCACCACGCCCCAGTCAATCTTGACGGCCTCTTCCCAGTTGATGGCCCGCTCGCTGCCGTCGCCCGGCAGAAGGAAGAGCAGCGCCGCGCCCAAGACAGCCGCCACCGCTTCGGGCACGCTGCGGTTCACCGATTGATAAATCGCGCTCTGGTCTCCCGCCACGAGCGCGACGAGGCCGGGCACGATCCACAGCGTCACGGTGACGAGAAAAGCGACGAGCGTTGACTTCTGCCCGCGCGTCCAGCCGCCCAGACTCTCGCGCTCGCGCTGAAGCATCTCGCGGCTCCCTTCTATCTCCTTCACACCGGCGGGCGAGAGCCAGTTGAGATAAAAGAAGAGCCAGAGGAAGAGGACGATGACGACGGGCGTCCCGATCATCGCCCACTTGAAGAAGGGGAACTCGACGCCGACGAGCGTGCGGATGAAGCCGAGGCCGATGACGTTCGGCGGCGTCCCGATGGGCGTCGCCAGCCCGCCTATCGAAGCCGAGAACGAAGTCATCAACATTAAGGCCGTCGCATAAGCCGGGCTGACTTTGCTTCCGCCCGCGCGCTCGTTGTCGTAGAGGAAGGCGAGAATCGCCATCCCGATGGCGAACATCATGGCCGTCGTCGCCGTGTTGGAAATCCACGCCGACATGAAGGCCGTCACCGCGCCGAACGCGAAGAGGATGCGCGAGGGCCGCGCGCCGACCCACTTGATGGAGAGGACGCCGAAGGCCAGTCGGCGGTCGAGACGGTGGAGGAAGATGGCGCGCGCGAGGATGAACGAGCCGATGAAGAGGAACATCAAGGGGTCTGCGAACGGCGCGAACACGTCCTTCGCCGGGGCGACGCGCAGCACGACGCAGGCGGCGGCCCCGACGAGCGCCGTCACCGCGAGCGGCAGCGCCTCCGAAATCCACAGCACCACGACCGCCGCCATCACCGCCGCCAGACGGTGCGCCTCAGGCTTCAAGCCCGGCAGCGGCAGCAAAAGCAGGAGCGTGAACACGGCGGGCGCGAGCACCAAGCCCACGATGCGGCGCGCGCGCTCGAAGCGCGCTTCGGGCGCGCTGATTACTTCGACGGCCTCGATCTTCCTCTGCATGGACGAAATAGATAACCGCGCGCCGCCGACTTTGTAAACAGAAATGTGCCGCGCCCGGCCCGCCGCCGCGTGCCGAATCGTTTTCCGATATGTATTATTGCAACCACCGAAGCGTTTAAATTCTTGGAGGAACTGTATGGCTTACTTGAACTCATCCGAGGGCCGCTGGGCTCCGCTCCTGCTCAGCGTCCTGCGGATCGTCTCGGCTTTCCTGCTGATGGCGCACGGCGCGCAGAAGGTCTTCAACGTCCTCAAGCCGCCGCCCGCGCCCGGCGCTCCGCCCGCTCAGCCGTTCGCCTTCGACCCGCTCTCTTGGCAGGGGGCGGGCGGCATCCTCGAATTATTCGGCGGGCTGCTCCTCCTCCTTGGGCTCTTCACGCGGCCCGTGGCCTTCATCCTTTCGGGGATGATGGCGGTGGCCTATTTCGGCTGGCACGCGCCCGGCGGCTTCTGGCCGATTCTCAACCGCGGCGAGTTGGCCGCGCTCTACTGCTTCGTCTTCCTCTATCTGGCGGCGGCGGGCGGCGGGCCGTGGAGCCTCGACGCCATCCTGCGTGGCCGCCGCGACGCGGGCCGGTACTAAGAACACTCTTCAAATTTTAGGGGCAGGGCTCGTCCCCGCCCGCGTGCTCA
>DASTQX010000423.1:0-11823 GCA_035761505.1 Pyrinomonadaceae bacterium | reverse complement strand
CCCCTCGCGGGGCTCTATTAATTTTCAACTCCCCAACATACCCGGCGGCTACTCCTCGCCGCTCTTTCAAAGTCGAAGTTTTAGTGCTCCCAATCGTTCGGGATGAACTCGACGGCGACGGTCTCGCCGTCGAAGCCGGACGGCGAGCCCTGCTTGCGCTTGAAGGTGACGAGGACGGGGACTGAGGGGTCGCGCGCGCCGCAGGTGACGTGGCCTTTGACGGCGGACGTGTAGGTGACGAAGCGGACGCGGTTGATGGCCTCGGCGCGCAGGCGCAGGGAGCGGCCCGCAGCCTCGACTGTGAAGGTCACGCCCGCGTCCTCACACTCGATGCTCTTGAGTTGGCCGCAGACCTGCTCGCCGTCGAAGCGGAGCCGCTTGTGCTGCGGGCCGGGGTCGGGCATGTCGCACGGCTGCGTCGGCGTGCGCGCGGAGGCTTCGAGCCGCGCCGCCTCGTCCGCTTCAAACTTCATCTTCGCGGCCCGCGCCTCGCGCGCGGCGATCAAGTCCAAGACCCTGCGCGCCTGCTCGCGGACGAGCGGGTCGCCGCCGAGCCGCGCGGCGCGCTCGGCCAGTTCGCGCGCCTCGGCGTGCTCGCCCCTGTCGGAGCGGGCCTGCGCGAGCAGGAGCGTGAACTCGTGTCGGCGCGGCGCGAGCGCGAGCGCCCGCCGGGAGAGTGCGGCGGCCTCGTCCGGCTGCCCGCCGCGTTCGAGTTCGACTTCGGCCAACAGGCGGTAGGGTTCAAGGAAGTTGGGCGCGAGGCTGATAGACTTCGTGAGCGTCTCGCGGATGAGTCGCGTCTTCTCCTCGAAGCCCCGGACGGAACTGTCGGATAAGTCCATTCCGAGCCCTTCGCGTTGGAGCGCGTCGGCGTAGTGGTAGAGCGCGAGGTGGTTGCGCGGGTCGGCTTCGACGGCGGAGGCGAGGTGTCGGCGCGCGTCTTCGAGCCGGTTCTGTTTGAGGCGCATGATGCCGAGCGAGGTGTGCGCGGGCGAGTGCGACGGGTCGAGCGCGAGCGCGCGCAGGAGGTGCGTTTCGGCCTCGGCGGGCCGACCGGCGTGGAGCAGAAGGTCGCCGAGGTGTCCGAGCGCCTCGGCCTCGGTCAGGGGTCGCGCGCGCAGTTCCGCGTCGAAGTCGAGCGCGCTCTCGAACGTCTCGCTTCTTTCGGCGTAGCTCGCGCGGCGGACGTAGATCGAAAGCTCGGCGGCCATCCCGGCGGGGTCTGTGCGGAAAGCCTTGTGGAAGGCTTCGCCTTCGCCCGTGCCCGCCGCGAGCAGTTCGAGGAAGCGCGAGAGCTGCGCGCGCCGCTCCGCGCCGCCGCCGTTGAGGAGGTAGTGGACGAGCGCCCAAGATTGCGCGTAGAAGAGCGCGCGCCGTTGCTGCTCGAAGTAGAGCGGCGACTCGTTGTCCACGGCGAAGAGTTCTTCGAGCGGCATGATCGCGTGCGTCCTGAGCGCCTGCGCGCGATTCCGGACGGGCCTGCCGAGCGTCATCTTCCGACGGTCGCCGGAGAGGCGGGCCGTGCTGTAATACTCGGCGAGCCCTTCGGCGAGCCAGAGCGGCGCGAACCGCGCGTAGTTGTTGACGAGCAGGTGCGCGTACTCGTGCAGGAGCGTCGGCGAGGGGCCGCGCGCCGACTCGCCTTCAGCCGCTAAGGTGATGTAGTTGACTTCGTCGCCCGGCTGGAAGTAGCCCGCCACGCCCGAAGCGGTCTGCCCTCGGTAGAGCGGTTTGAAGGGGCCGTACTCGCGGTCGTCGCGGAAGACGACGATGGTGGTCGGCACGGAGGTGTCGAAGTGCTCGGCGGGCAGGAGGCGCGCGAAGGCGGCGTGATACTGTTCGAGCCCGGTGGCGAGTCGGCGCGCTTCGGCCTCGCCCGCCTGACCGAGCACAAGGAAGTGACGGGAGCGGACGCTCGTCCAGCCCCGCCCCGCGCCGGTCGAAGCGGCGCGCGGCGCGGAGGGGAAGATCGCGGCGGTCGTGACGGCGCAGAGGATGAAGAGACTGATACTTCTGGTCTTCATGGCGGAAGAAACGTCGAACGGGAAGAGCGCGCCGAAGGCTTCGGCCTCTGTCGAGGCCCGCCGGGCCGCTTACGAGAACGACCTGAAGAGATAAACCACGCCCACGACCGCGCCGACGAGCGCGAGCAGCAGGAGGACGCCGCAGCCATAGAGCGCGAGCCGCATCCGGCGTGCGGTCTTGGCGTCGCCGGGCGACAGCGCGGCCTGCGGGAAGTAAGGCGGGGGCGTCTCGGTCGGCACTGCTCTTCCTGCTCTCCTGTACGTTTTGAATTGGAGCTTGGTGGCGTCGGCCAACGTCCTTCGGGCCGCACGTCGCGAGTTGCCGAAGAGCATAACACTTCGGGCCGCACTTTCGCACCCCCGACCTCAAAGGGAGTTGCTTGCCCCGCGCGCGGGCGCGTGCTACCGTTCACACTTTCAACGGAGACGCCTGTTTCGGCAGGCGTTTCGTCGCTGAGAGGACGGCGAGGAGCAGATGATTCGACCATTCCGCGGCGCGCGCCCGCAAATCCACCCGACGGCCTTCGTCGAGGAGAGCGCGCAGATCGTCGGCGACGTGACCATCGGCGCGCACTCCTCCGTCTGGTTCAACGCGGTCGTGCGCGGCGACGTGTTCCACATCCGCATCGGCGACCGCGCGAACGTGCAGGACGGCACGGTCATTCACGTCACGAACGGGACGCACGCGACCGTCCTCGAAGACGAAGTGACGGTCGGGCACAACGTCACCTTGCACGGCTGCCACGTCGGGCGCGGCTGCCTCGTCGGCATGGGCTCGGTCGTGATGGACGGCGTGCTGGTGGGTGAGAAGTCGCTCATCGCGGCGGGCGCGCTGGTCTCGCCCGGCACGATCATCCCGCCGCGCTCGCTCGTGATGGGCTTCCCCGCGAAGGTCAAACGCGCATTGACCGACGAAGAGGTCGCGGGGCTCGACGTGTTCTGGCAGAACTACGTCGAATACACGCGCGTCTATCGCGAAGAGTACGGCCTCGCGGAAGGCGCTTGAGTCTCACCACCTCGGCCCGGCCCCGGCGGAGTTGCCATGAAGAATCCGGAGCGCAAGTTCGTGTCGGCCCTCAGAGCCTTCGTGCTCTTCCTGCTCGCGCTCACGTTGCGCGCGCCCGAAGCGACGGCGCAAGAAAGTCCGGCGGGCGAGAACTTCGACGCCGAAGAGTTGGCGAGCGCGCAGGCTTCGGGAGGCTCGTTCGGTCTTGAGAAGTCGGCCCACGAGTTCGGCGTCTGGGGCGGCGGCTCGCTCGACTCGCCGACGCTCATCGGCCAGTTCGAGGACGCGCGGCTCGGCCTCCTGGGCGTCCGCTACGCGCGCGTGCTGGCGCGCGGCGAGAACGTCACCTTGAAGTACACGTCGGACGCGGTGCCGGTCGCCGTCCTTTCTTTCCCCGTCCTTTCGACGCCGGGCGTGCGGCGGACGGTCTATGGCGCGGGGCTCTCGCCCGTCGGCTTTCAGGTCAACTTCCGTCGGCGCGAGCGCGTCCAGCCCTTCGCGCAGGCGAGCGGCGGCTTCCTCTACTTCGCCGAGCGCATCCCGAACTCGTCGGGCGCGCAGTTCAACTTTACCGCCGACTTTGGCGGCGGCGTGCAGGTCAAGTCGGGCGCGCGGCGCGCGTGGACGTTCGGCTACAGGTATCACCACATCTCGAACGGCTACCGCGCGAGCCAGAACCCCGGCTTCGACTCGAACCTCTTCTACGTGGGGTTCTCGTTCTTCAAGTGAGCATGAGCGACGATTTTTAAGATGGCCGAGAAGACACAACCCGCGCGCGGGATGCGCGACTTTCTCCCCACGGACGTGCGGCGGCGCGAGTACGTCGTCGGCGTGATCCGAGAGGTCTATGAGCGTTACGGCTTCGAGCCTTTGGAGACTCCGGCGGTCGAGAACATCGAGACGCTGCTGGGGAAGTACGGCGAAGAGGGCAACCAGCTCATCTTCAAAATCCTGAAGCGCGGCGAGGGCGAGAAGACGGGCGAGGCCGACCTCGCGCTGCGCTACGACTTGACCGTCCCGCTCGCGCGCGTCGTCGCCGAGTACGGCGAGCGCCTGCCGAAGTTCTTCAAGCGTTACCAGATTCAGCCCGTGTGGCGCGCGGACAGACCGGCGCGCGGTCGCTTCCGAGAGTTTTATCAATGCGACGTGGACGCCATCGGCTCGCGCTCTTTGGTCGTCGAGGCCGAAGTCTTCGCCGCCGTCGACGAAGTGCTCCGCACGCTCGGCTTCAAGGATTTTACTATCCGCCTCAACCACCGGCAGGTGCTCGCCGGAGTGCTCGACGCGGCGGGAATCCCCGCCGAGAAACACGGCGACGCGCTCGTCGCGCTCGACAAGTTAGACAAGATTGGCGCGGAGGGAGTCGCCAGAGAGTTCGAGGCGCGCGGCATTGCGAGGGAGGCGGGCGCGAATTTGCTCGACTTCTTCGAGGTCGAATCGTTGGAGCGCGCCGCCGGGATGGTGGCCGACGGCGAGCGGGCGGAGAGCGAAAACGAAGCCTTCAACGTCGCCATGCTCGGACGTTTGGTCGAGTTCGTCGGCGCGCACGAGGCGGGCTCGCGCGGCGTCGAAGAGTTGCGCAAGCTCATCGAGTACTCCGCCGCGTATCAGTCGCGGAGCCGCATCAAGATTGATCCGAGTCTCGCGCGCGGCCTCGCTTACTACACGGGCGCAATCATGGAGGTCAGCGTCCCTGACCTCAGCGGCTCTCTGGGCGGCGGCGGTCGTTACGACAATCTCGTCGGGATGTTTTCGGGCAAAGACGTGCCCGCGTGCGGCTTCTCGCTGGGGTTGGAGCGCATCGTCGTCGTGATGAGCGAGCGCGAGATGTTCCCGGCTTCGCTCTCCGGCTCGGCGGCGGACGTGATGGTCACGGTCTGGGACGAAGCGTCGGTCGCCGACTCGCTCGCTCTGGCCGGTGAGTTGCGCGCGGCTGGCCTCGACGTTGACGTGTATCCGGAGGCCGATAAGCTCGGCAAGCAGTTCAAGTACGCCTCGGCGCGCGGCGTGCCTTTCGTCGCCGTGCTGGGCGAAGAGGAGCGGAAGACGGGGCGGGTCGCCGTCAAGAACATGTCGAGCGGCGAGCAGCAAGTCTTGACGCGCGACGCGGAGACGATTACGGAAATGATACGCCAGACAATTTCGGCAAGCGAGAAGTCTTCACAATGATGCTCGACAATCTGGGAGATTTGGAACGCACGCACTCTTGCGGCGAGTTGCGCGCGGAGGAAGCGGGGCAGACCGTAGTCTTGATGGGATGGGTCGCGGTGCGCCGCGACTTCGGCCCTTTGACGTTCGTTGACCTGCGCGACCGGGACGGGCTGACGCAGGTCGTCTTCAACGAAGAGACCGCGCCGGAAGCGCACGCACGCGCCAAAGAGTTGCGCGGCGAGTACGTCGTCGCCGTGCGCGGCGAGGTCGTGCCGCGCTCCGAAGCGACGCGCAACCCGAAGCTCTCGACGGGCGACGTGGAGGTGCAGGCGCGCGAGTTGTGGGTGCTGAACGAGGCGCGCACCACTCCCTTCCAACTCGACGCGCCGCCCGACAAGCTGGCGAGCGAGGACGTGCGCCTCAAGTTTCGTTATCTCGATTTGCGCCGCCCGCAGTTGCAGGCGAACCTCCGTCTGCGCGCGCAGGTCGTCGGCGAGATTCACCGCTACATGGACGCGCAAGGGTTCACCGAAATCGAGACGCCGATTCTCATCAAGTCCACGCCCGAAGGCGCGCGCGATTACGTCGTGCCTTCGCGCCTCCATCACGGCAAGTTCTACGCGCTCCCACAGTCGCCGCAAATCTTCAAACAGATTTGCATGATCGCGGGCCTCGACCGCTACTACCAGATCGCGCGCTGCTTCCGCGACGAAGACCTTCGCGCCGACCGGCAGCCCGAATTCACGCAGCTCGACGTGGAGTTCAGTTTCGCTTCCCCGGAGCAGGTCTATCGCTTGGTGGAGGGCTTGATGGTGCGCGTCTTCCGCCTCGTCGGCGCGGAGTTGCCGGAGAAATTCCCGCGCCTCACCTACGCCGAAGCGATGCGCCGCTACGGCAGCGACAAGCCCGACCTCCGCTTCGGGATGGAGCTGCAAGACCTTTCGCCGTCGTTAGAGGGGACGACCTTCGCGCCGTTCGCCTCCGTGTTGGAGAAGCGCGGCGAGGTCAAGAGCTTGACGGTCAAGGGCGGCGCGCACCTTTCGCGCAAGGCGCTCGACGAGTTGCAGGAGTTCGCCAGGCGCTACGGCGCGGGCGCGCTCGCGTGGATTAAACTGGGCGACGAATTATCGTCTTCGCTTTTGAAGGCGCTCGGCGAAGAGACGGTCAAACGACTCGCCGAGACGGCGGGCGCGTCGAAGGACGACGCCGTGCTCGTCATCGCCGGTAACTCTAAAACGGTGGCCGCGAGCCTCGGCGCGCTCCGTAATGAGATGGCGCGGCGCGAGAAGTTGATTCCGGCGAACACCTACGCGCCGCTCTGGGTGACGGACTTTCCGATGTTCGAGTACGACGAAGAGCACGGGCGCTTCTACGCGATGCATCACCCGTTCACCTCGCCGCTCGACGAAGACCTGCCGCTCTTCGAGCGCGCCGTCGAGGGCGGAGAGACGGAACTCCTCGGCAGCCTCCGCGCGAAGGCTTACGACACGGTCGTTAACGGCATCGAGGTCGCGGGCGGCTCCATCCGTATCCACCGCCGGGACGTGCAGCGGCTCGTCTTCAAGGCGCTCGGACTCTCGGAAGAGAAGGCGCGCGCCCGCTTCGGCTTCTTCCTCGACGCGCTCGAATACGGCACGCCGCCGCACGGCGGCATCGCCTCCGGCATCGAGCGGCTGTTGATGGCGCTCGCCGGGATTGACAACATCCGCGACGTGATGGCCTTCCCGAAGACGGCCTCCGCCGCCGACCTCATGATTGATTCGCCGGGCGAGCTTGACCCCTCGCAGTTGGACGAGTTGCACATCCGCATCGTGCAGGATTAGAGCGGGACGCGCCCGGCGTCCGTGACGATGAAGCGAGAAGAGGGAAACGCCGCCGCCGCCGATTTTCTTCTCCGGCGCGCGCTCGTCGAGGAGATGTACGCGCACGCGCGCGAGGCGAGCCCCGAAGAGTGCTGCGGGCTGCTGGGCGGTCGCGGGTTTGAGGCGTTGAGCGTCTATCGCTTGCGGAACGTGGCGGGCGACGCCTCGGTCGCTTACGAGGCCGCGCCCGAAGACCTGTTCGCCGCGCAGAGGCGGATGCGCGAGCGGGGCGAGGAGTTTCTGGGGATTTATCATTCGCACCCGCGCTCCGAAGACCCCGTGCCCTCGCCGACCGACGTGAAGCTCGCCTTCTACCCTTCGGCGCTCTACTTCATCGTCGGCTTGGGCGGCGCGGAGCCAGCCCTGCGCGCCTTCCGCATCTCGGAGCGTGAAGGAAGTTGGGAGCGCGCGGAGTTCGCCTTGACGGACGGCTAAGATGCTGCGGCGCGGGCGCGAGAGAACCGCGCCGCCCGGTGTTTCGTAAAATGGATTTATGACGGAGAAGAGAAGCAAGTACGACACCGACCCGCTCGACCCGGATTTCGTCCGGCGCACGGAAGAGGTACGCGGCGGCGAGACGGCGCGCGAGCAGGAGGCGGAGCCGCAGCCTCCGCCGCGCCCCTTCGCCGACGACCCGACGCGGCGCTTCGACGAGCAGATGTCCGCTTCCTACCCTTCGGTCTTCGTCCCGCCCGCGTACCAGCCGCCGCCGCAGCAGGCGCAGCCCTTCACGTCCTTCAGCGCGGGGCCGCACGACGCCGCGCCGCCCTCGGAGACAGGCGGCCCGCCGCCGCCGGGGCCTTCGTCGCCTTACAACGCGGCGGCCCCTTCGTCGCGGCCCGTGGCGAAGCTCGGAATCGGCGAGAACATTGCCACCGTGCTCCCTTACGCGCCGTTTTATATCGGGCTCGTGGCCTCGATCATCGAGCTGTTCGTCGTGCCGCGCCACGAGACGCGGACGCGCTTCCACGCCGCGCAGGGGCTCGCGCTCCAACTCGTCATCCTCGCCGGGACGATGGTCTTCGGCATTATCAGGGCGATTACCGACAGCGGGCTCGGCGGCACGCTCTTCTGGCTCGCCTCCTTCGCCTTCCTCATCGTCTCTATGGTGCGCGTCTGGCAGGGCAAGCCCCATCACATCGCCCCTCTCGACGAAGGCACGCGCCAACTCAACGAGCGCCTGAACCCGATGCAGTGAAGCAAGACGCGAGAGGGCGGAAGTAATAAAGCGAAAGGCAAAAGTGAAGAGGCGTCGTGCCTTCCCACTTTTGCCTTTTTACTTCCGCCTTGCTCTGAACGAGGTTACTGACGGACTCGGATGTCGCCGTCCAGATAAGTCACGTCCGCGAAGTCGTGCGAGGAGAGAGGGAAGCTCTGCTGGCCGACTTCGACGTTCGGCATCGGGACGCCCTTGTCGTCTTCGCGCTCGGCGTCGGTCGCAACCCATGACAGGAGCACGCCCTCGTCCTTCTCCAACTCCGCGTCGGTCGGCGTCCAGCCGCGCTCCGCCGGTTTGGAGAACGCCCAGGAGAGCTTGTCCGCCTTCTCGCCGCCGCCCGCGCCGTTGTCTTCGACCACCAGCAGCACCCTCTGGCCGATGTACTCGCCGACGTTGCAGGCCGTGACGCGCCCGCTCAACATCGCCTTGTTGCCTTCCACCACCATCTGGTCGAACTCGGCCTCGACGAAGAGGTCTTCGACCTTGCCGCTGAAGCCCGCGCGGCCCGTGCCGTCAACGTCCTGCGCGGGAAGTTCTTCCGCGCCGCTGAAAGTCATTTTGCCGGTCGCGTTGCCGCCGCCGTCGGTGACGGCGCTGAACTCCAAATGCTTCTTAAAGCCGTCCTGCGATAAAAAATTGAGGCTGCCTTCGGCTGAAGACCCGCCCGCCCGCGCGGACGACGAGAGAGGCACAAAGAGGCTCAGAAGCGACAGCGCCAAGATCGAGATACGGATCATGCTCTTCATTCGGGAACTCCTTAAAATCAAAGTCAACGGTTTGCCGCGAGGCGTTTTTTCCGTGGGGAACGTTGCGATTTTTCCCCGCCGCCGCGCCCCGCTCACTTCAACCGCGCGGGGCCGCGCTTGCTTCATGCGGAACATACGCCAGCCGCCGCCGCGAGGTCACCACCTAAACAGGTGGCAACATTCTCAACCCGGACTCGTATCACTCGACCTGCAAGCGGACTCGCCGACCACGCCCGAAACCGCTCGACACTCCTTCCCGGCTTCCGCGCCTTGAAATCTCAAAGAGCTAAAGAACTGAAAACCGAAAACTGAAAACTGAGGACGGTTTTTGTGTTAATCTCCGAAGCGGCCTGTGGTCTCCCTCTGCAACGTGCGACATGATTTCCGCCACAACTCTTTCGGAGATGTTCCGCTTCATGGGAAGGAAGCTTTTCGCGGCTCTGCTCACGCTCGCCTGCCTCGCCTCGCTGCTCCCGCCTGACGCCTCGGCGCAGAGAGGCGGTCGCCGTCGCCGCCCCGCGCGCCGCCCGACGGCGGGCGCGACCGCCACGGCCTCCAACACGAGGGCACAGGACGCGCGCGTCGCGCAGCTTGCCGACGCCTACCTGCGCGGCCACTACGCTTTCAACCCGACCGAGGCCACCTCCGCCGGGCTCCACGAGTTCGACTCGCAACTCGAAGCGCGCTCCGCCGCCGACATCGAGCGCGAGGCGCGACGCCTGCGCGGCGTGCTCGCCGAACTGGCGCGCGTCGTCGAGTGGCGTCTCTCGCCCGAAGCGCACTACGACTACCTCGTGCTCGCGTCGCATGCGCGCGCGCAACTCCTCGAACTCGAAGAAGTCCGCATGTGGCGGCGCAACCCGAACCTCTATAACAACCTCGCCTCGGCCTCCGTGGATAACATCCTCAAGCGCGCGTATGCGCCCATCGAGCAGCGGCTCGACGCGGTGCTCGCGCGCGAGCGGCAGATCGCGCGCCTCTTGGCCGACGCGCGCGCCAATCTCGAAGACCCGCCGCGCATCTACACCGAGACGGCCATCGAGCAGGTCGGCGGGAGCCTCGGCTTCTTCCGCGAAGTCGTCCCGCAGATGTTCGAGCGCGCGGGCGGGAGCCGCATGAGTGCCGCGCGCCGCGCGGAGTTCCACGACGCGAACGAGGGCGTCATCGCGGCGCTCGAATCCTTCCGCGCGTGGCTGCGCGAAGAGCTTCTGCCGCGCTCGACGGGCGACTACCGCATCGGCGCGGAGAATTTTCGGCGCAAGCTGCTTTACGAAGAGATGGTCGAGACGCCGGTCGCGCAACTCTTGCGCGAAGGCGAAAGACTCCTGCGCGAGACGCAGGACGAGATGCGCGCCGTCGCCGAAGAGGCCGCGCCGGGCCGGGGCGTGACAGCCGCGCTGCAACTCTTAGGACGCGAGCACCCGACGGCTGACGGGCTCGTCGGCGAGACGCGCGCCGAACTCGACCGCATCCGCGCCTTCGTCCGCTCGGAAGAGCTTCTGACCGTCCCCGCGAGAGAAAATTTGAACGTCGCCGAGACGCCGGAGTACGCGCGCTCTTTGAGCTTCGCCTCGATGGACACGCCGGGGCCTTTCGAGCGCGTGGCGACCGAGAGCTTCTACTACGTCACGCCGCCCGACCCCTCTTGGACGCCCCAGCAGAGGGAAGAACACCTCAGCCACTACAACCGCTTTCAGCTCCCCATCACTTCGATTCACGAAGCCTATCCCGGCCACTACTACCAACTCTTGAAGCTCAGGCAGACGCCTTCGCGCGTGCGCTCGGCGCTCGGCGCTTCGAGCTTCGTCGAGGGCTGGGCGCACTACTGCGAGCAGATGATGCTCGACGAGGGCTTCGGCGGTAACAACCCGAAGCTCCGGCTCGCGCAACTCAACGCGGCGCTGCTCCGGCTGTGCCGTTACCTCGTCGGCATACGGATGCACACCGGGGGGATGAGCTATGAAGAGGCCGTCGAGTTCTTCGTCCGCGAAGGCTTCCTCGCGCGCACGAACGCCGAGCGCGAGGCGCGGCGCGGGACGATGGACCCGACCTATCTCGTTTATACGCTCGGCAAGATGGAGATTCTCAAACTCCGCGAAGAGTGGCGGCGGCAGATGGGCGACTCCTTCCGCCTCGGCGAGTTCCACGACCGGCTTCTGAGTTACGGCATGCCGCCCGTCCGCATCCTCCGCATGGCGATGCTCGGCGAGGACGCGACGCGGGCGCGCGGCGCGAGCGCGAACGGCGCGGGCACGGTCGAAGCGGCGGCGGAGGCGAGGCCCGTGGACTTCTCCGTGCTGGCGACCGGCACGATGAGCGGCTACGAGGGCACGCGCCACGTCGAATTGATTACGACGGGCGAGGAATGGCGGCGGGCGTGGGCTCTGGTCGGCGGCGGGCGGCTTCTGCCGGATGTCAACTTTGATACGCGGGCCGTCGTCGTCGTGTATCAGGGTCGGCACCCGACGGGCGGCTACAGCGTCGAGATTACGGGAATTAAACGTGTTGGCACTGTGCTTGCTGTAAGTATCGAAGAGCGGCGTCCGGCGTCCGAAGACATTACAACGCAGGCCGTCTCTTCGCCCTTCGTCGCCGTCTCTGTCCAGCGCCCGCCGACGGGCGCGACCGTCCGCTTTGAAGGGCTGGCGGGCGACGCGGAGGCGACGCCGCAGAATCGTCGGCGACCCGTGAAACCTCGTGCGCGGGGGACGAGACGTGGCCGGGTGAGAGGAAGATAAAGAGGCGAACTCGCCTCCCTCGCAATTCATCTAAGTGTAGTCAGCCGTGGACTTGCGGGCGCACGAAACGCGACACC
>DASTQX010000422.1:0-2908 GCA_035761505.1 Pyrinomonadaceae bacterium | reverse complement strand
GTTCGCTCTCATGGCTGCATCAGTTCAGGAAGCTGCGGATGCGCGAGGAGACGAGCAGCGCCACCCATGAAGCTCTCATGCTGTTGGCTTGTGCAATCATCGCGCACCGCTATCTGAAAAGTTAATTTTGCAACCAGCTCTAAGAACTTGTCCTTGCTCGTCACTTGTCACTCGTCACCTGTCACTGTTTTTCCCATGTCCGAATCCGTCAGCAGCATCCCCCGGTTCGTGCCGCGCGCCGAAGTTTCGCGCGACGCGGGGGCGAGCCCGACGGCGCGCGAGTGGGCGCGTCACGCGGCGCTCTTTTTCGTCACCGCGCTGACGGTGACGTGGGCCGGGCTGGTGCTCCTCATCCCTTCGGGCGAAGTGCCGGAGCCCACGGTCGCCGAGCCCTCGACGATCTTCGGCTACTTCCTCTTCGTCCCGACCTATTACGTGCAGTGGATGGCCGCGCTCTGGTCTTACGCGCTCGCGCACCCGGCGTACCTTGCCAAAGGCGCGACGTTCGCCGCCGCGCTGCTCGCAATTCTTCTGGCGCACGAGGCCGGGCACTACGTCGCCTGCCGACGCTACGGTGTGAGGGCGACGCTGCCGTTTTTCATCCCCGTGCCGCCGCCCTTCCTGCTCGGAACCTTCGGGGCTTTCATCAAGATCAAGTCGCCGATTCCTTCGCGGCGCGCGCTCTTCGACATCGGCGTCGCGGGGCCGCTCGCGGGCTTCGCCGTGCTCGTGCCCGTCGCGCTGCTCGCCCTGTGGACGGCCACGCCGGAGACGCGCCCCTTACCCACGGAAGGCGTACTTTTGTTCTTCAACGACCCGCCGCTCTTGAGACTGTTAGCGGGCGTCATGGGCGTTGAAGACCTGCCCAACATCGCGCCGAACCCCTTCCACATCGCGGCGTGGGTGGGCCTTCTGGTGACGAGCCTGAACCTCATCCCCGTCGGGCAGCTCGACGGCGGGCACGCCATCTACGCGCTCTTCGGCGCGAAGGCGCACCGGCGCACGGGCCTCGCCGCCTTCGCCCTGATGCTCTTGCTCGCGCCCCTCGGCTGGCTCTGGCACGGCGCGCCGAGCGGCTTCGTCTATGCCGCACTGCTCCTCGTCATGCTCCGCGTGCGACACCCGGCAGCCGGTCACGAGACGGAACAACTCGGACGCGCGCGCTTCTACGTCGCCGCGCTCACGCTGCTCGCCTTCCTTCTCTCGTTCACGCCGTTCCCAATCACGGTGAGGTAAAGAAAAGCCCCGTTCAGGGGGCGAAAGAGTTTAGCCCACGGCGTCAAACGTGGGAACGGTCGTCAGTTAAAGACAAGAGAGCCCCTGAAAGGGGCGAAAGAAATCGGACGTTGATTTTCTTTCGCCCCGTTCAGGGGCTCTGACATTTTTATCTCGCGTGCCCCACGGCTCGCGCCCTTCGTCTCAACTCTTTCGCCGCTTCGGCGGCTGAAACGCTCTGAAGGATTAACTGCCTTTGATCTTCCGCTCGACGCGCTTCTCCGTCTCGATGACCTCGACCGTGCCGTCGGGGCGGCGGATGACGACGCGCGTGCCCTTCGTCAAGGGCTCCGGCGGAGGCGGCGGGGCCATTAGCGGCGCGGGCGGCAAGGGCGGCTCAGGCAGCTCTTGGAAAAACTTCGGCGCGTTCGGGCAGGAGCGCGGCGCGGGCGGCGACTCGACGAAGACCGAGGAGTCGAAGCGCTTCTCCGTGCGCGGGCTGTTGAAGGTGAAGACGCCGAAAATCAAAGCGGTCGCCACGCCGAGGACGAAGGCGACGAGTCCGGTGCTCAGGTGCAGTAAAAGGCGGCGCATAAATTTTGAAAGCTCCTTATCTTGGATTGACCCTTAGCTCTTCAAACGTTGCGGCCACGTCGCGGGTTTCGCTCGACCGTCAACAGTTTGTAAAAAAATCTCGCCCTCTCAGGCCGTCGCCGCCGAAGGCAGCAGCCCCTTAATCTCTCGGACGATGCGCGCGGCGTCCTCCTGATCCTTCAAGGCGATCATGAAGAACTTGTAGCCCTGATGGAAGCAGATGACGCCGTTGGCGAAGAGCCACACGCCGTCGAGGATGGGGTTCCCGCCGAGGAGCCAACTGATGGGCGCTCCGACGATGGGGCCGGGTTGGAAGATTTGCGCCCACATCGCCACGCCCGCCGCGCAACTGAACGCGCCGAGCAAAGGCGCTCCGACGTAGCGCACCATCTTGCGCTCGAACTCGACGCGCTTGCGCTCGGCCTCGTCCAACTCCCCGCCCGCGACCAACTCTTCGCGCTCGCGCAGGTAAGAGTCGAACTTCTGTCCCACTTTGCGCATCGCCCAGACGGGCAGCGCGGAGTGCGTGAACCAGTGCGGGTGCGCGCCGAGCAGCACGCCGTCAATGCCGGGGAAGGCCGCGCCCAATCTCACGCCCGTCGCCAGCGAGAGCGTGACGAAGATGGCGCGCTTCGGGTTCTCGCGCGCCCAGTCGTAGGCGCGGAAGAGGCCGACCGACGAGGCCGTCGTCAGGCGCGTCGCCCGCGCCGTCACGTCGTAGGCGCGCGAGGCGCGTTCGTAATACTTCTTCGCGCCGCCGAAGACTCCCTCGGAATATTTCTTCGCGTCGCTCAGAACTTCTTCGGCGCGCTCGCCCGCCGTGCGGCCCGCCGCGCGGAGTTTTTCTCCGGCCTCACGCGCCACGCGCGCGGCCTCTTCCGCCGCGCGGCCCGCCTGCTGTCGCGCGGCCTCGGCCCGCTCGCGCACGTCCTGCGCGTGCTCGTTCACGTCCAAGTCTTCGCCCAAGCGTTCGGCCTCGGCGCGCGCGCGCTCCGCCGCGCTCGAAACCTTCTCCGCGCCGCGCCGCGCCGCGTCGGTGGCCGCCTTCGCGCCCTCCTCGACGCGCTCGCGGACGCCGTACTTCTCGTCCAGCTCGCGC
>DASTQX010000421.1:0-1165 GCA_035761505.1 Pyrinomonadaceae bacterium | reverse complement strand
CGACGAAGCCGCCGAGCGTCGCCGCGCGCACGCGCGTCTCGCCGCGCGAGCGCAGGTACTCGACGAGGCCACGGTTGTCGTCGCCCCATTCGACGTTCGAGTCCGAAAGTAACTGCCAGCCCGGTCGCCCTGCGGTGAGTTGGTTCATGTAAGGCATCTGGTCGGGGTAGGCCCGCACCGCCTCGACGCAGACCCACGCCAGCAGCGCGAGCGCCGCAGCCGCCGCCGCCCTCCGCGCGCGCGCCGAAGCTAACAGGCGGTCGAGGAGCGCCCCGCCCATGATGAACAGAAAGGGAAAAGCGGGGAGGTAGTACCTCACGCCGATGTTGATGCGGCTCGGCAGCACGAAGGCCGTGTAGAGCGCGAACGGAACGAGCAGCAACAGGAAGCGCCGGTCGCGCCTGACGAACAGTTCATAACAGCCCCACGCGAGCGAGGCGAGCGAAAGCAGAAGGAAGGGCAGCGTCGTCTTCAAGGCGAAGGCGACGGGGAAGTAGTACCACCAGCCGGTGTGGCTGTACATGCCGAGCAAGGAGGCCGAGTGCCCGGCGCTGTTGTGCGATGCCTGCCAGAAGACGCCGAGCACGAAGTCCGTGGGGAAGAGGTAAGAGAGCGCGCGCACCGCGCCGAGCACCGTCCCGGCGTTCGAGCCGAAGGCGTCCGACGCCCACCGCACGTCGGCTTCGAGCAGCGCGCGGCTGTCGAAGAAGTAGGCCGCCTGCACGAGCAGAATCAGCGCGAGCGCCGCGACCATCGCGTGCGCGGCCACCGTCTTTCGCCTCCGCCCGCTTCGGGGCGCGCGCCAGAGCAGCCAGACGAAAGTCGCCGCCAGCACCGGCCCCGCGAGCAGCATCGAGAACTTGGCGAGCACGGCCACGCCCCCCGCGAGGCCGAGTGCGAGCGCGCGTTTCCAAGTGGGCGCGGGCACGTAACGGTAGAGCGCGTAGAAGAGCAGGAGGTAGCCGAACGCCGCCGGGATGTCGGTCTGAACGACGCGCGAGTGCGCGAGCACGGTCGGCTCAAGGCTGTAGAGCGCGACGGCCAGCAACGCGGCGCGCGGGCCGAACAACTCGCGCGCGAAGGCGAAGACGAGGACGCCGAGCCCGACGGCGAGCGCGATCATCGGCACGCGCGACCAGAACGAAATGGCTCGGAAGTCTTCGCG
>DASTQX010000420.1:0-7560 GCA_035761505.1 Pyrinomonadaceae bacterium | reverse complement strand
CCGGCTGGTGCGGCTTGATGAGAACCCCGACGCGTCGGACGGCAATCTTCTCCATGAGCTTTGACGGACGAACTCCGGCGGAACAGGCGTGTCTCGGCTAAAAGTCGCGCGGCGCGCGGACGGCTCACGGGCCGTCGCCCGCGAAGCGACCGGGGGAACCGCAAACCCTTGAAATTGAACCGGAAAACTTGGCCGGATGATAGCCGCGCCCGCGCCGGAGTGTCAACGATAAAGCAGTGATGAGTGATGAGTGATAAGTGATAAGAGAAGACAGCTTCTTTCTTATCACTCATCACTCATCACTCATCACTTCCTGATGTTGTCGAAGGTGCGGGTGGTGTGTTCGGTGACGCTGGGGACGTGGGCGGCGTCGGTGAAGGCGGAGACGCGGGCGGGCGGGAGTTCGTTGGTGTTGGTGGGCCTGCCGAGTTGCGGAGGGGCGCTCGAAGGGGCGCGGGCCGGGCCGAGGACGCGCGTCCAGAGGAAGGTCAGGAGCGTCGCGCCGCCGAGGACGGTGAGCGCGCCGAAGATAACTATGAGGACGAGCACGGGCGGGATGACGCCGCGCTCGGCGAGCTTGTCCACGGCGGCGAAGATGGCCGTGAGGCCGAAGACGATGAGGAAGAGCATGGTCGCCCCCATCGCCCAAGCCGTGCCGGTCGGGACGACGGGCCGCAAGGCTTGCGGCGAGTTGAGCGCGAGCGGGTTCAGGCTCCCGCCACAGCGCTTGCAGTAGTTGAGTTCGCCGGACGATTCGTTTCCACAGTGCGGGCAGTACATCGCGGCCTCCGGATTCTTTCTCGTTTCGTCGCGCGTGGGGCGGAAGTCGGTTCCTTCGGGCGGCTGCTCCTCCTTACGCGCGGAGGATGGGCAGAGTTCTACTTTTCAGCCCCTCGCGCCGCGCGTAGTTGCCCCTTGCCGGTGCGCCGTCGCGCCGCGCGCCCCACACGCGCGCGAGCCTTTCCAACTCCGAGCCGTCAGCGTCCGGGTCAACGAGCGCGAGCCACACGGGCACGGGGAGCCAAGCCCACGCCGCGCCGTACACTTCGTTGTTCAGGCGCTCGACGCGCCGCTCCTCGCGCCATTGTAGTTCGAGCGGCGGCACGTCTTCCCAGTTGTCGTAACAGGCGTGCTGGACGCACGGCGCGGGTTTCGCGCGACGGTGGACGAGGCAGCCCGTGCCCTTCACGAATAGCGGACAGGAGAAGGTCTGCGCGTAAGTGTCGCCCGCCGCGTTCAGGCCGTAGCGTGCGACCGCTTGACGCGCGCGGGTATAAACGGCCCGCCGCGCTTCGTCCGTGAGCCGGGGCGTGCGCCGCAGCGTCTCGCGCACCGCGATGGCTTCGAGGCGCGTGATGTGGACGTTGACGAAGTGCGCGTCGGTGCAGCACGCGCCGGGCGTCGGGCACACCCGACAGTCGCGCGCCGCGCGCTCGAAGCCGAGCTTGACGTGTGTCTGGAAGGCCGCCTTGCCGCGCTGAAGCCGCGCCAGCGCCGAAGCCTCCGAAAGCTTTCTCATCATTCTTCCTGTGCCCGTTCGTAGAGGGCGAGGAACTCACGGTTGCCGTCAGCGCCGGTGATGGGGGATTCAATGACGCCGCCGACGCGGAGGCCGAGCGCGCGCGCCGAGGCGTTCACTTCTTCGACGACGCGCGCGTGCTGCGCCGGGTCGTTGACGATGCCGCCTTTGCCGACCTCGCCTTTGCCGACCTCGAACTGCGGCTTGACGAGGACGACGGCGCGGCCTCCGTCTTTCAAGAGCGGAACGAGCGCGGGCAAAACCTTCGTCGCCGAGATGAAGGATACGTCCATGACGACGAGGTCAAAACGCTCGTCGAAATCTTCGGGGCGGAGGTGGCGCGCGTTGACGCCCTCTCGGACTTCGACGCGTTCGTCCGAACGCAGCCGCCAGTCTATCTGGTTATGGCCCACGTCCAGCGCCACGACGCGCCGCGCGCCGTGTTGCAGGAGACAGTCGGTGAAGCCGCCCGTCGAAGCGCCCACGTCGAGACAGACGAGCCCAGAGACATCGAGGCCGAACGCTTGAAGCGCCCGCTCCAACTTGAGCCCGCCGCGCCCGACGTAACGCGCCGCCGGGTCTTCCGCCCCGCGCACGCGCAGAGGCGCGTCCGGAGGGAAAGTCTCCGAAGGCTTCTCGACCCGCTGCTCGCCGACCAGCACCGCGCCCGCCATCACGAGCGCCTGCGCCCGCGTCCGCGAAGGCGCGAGCCCACGCTCGACCAGCAGCTTGTCCACGCGCTCACGCCGCATGGAAAAACTTTAAGGGTAAAAGGGTAAAAGGGGAAGAGGCGAAAAGGGATGAGGGGAAAGTGAAAAGGGTAAGGGGGAAAGGGAAGAACTGTTTTCTCCCCTTTCCCCCTTACCCTTTTACCCTCTTAACCCTTCCGCTTATTCCGGCTGGCCTTCAAAGATGCCGCGGACGCGGTCGACGGAGCGTTGGCGGTTGGCGCGTCGCTCGCGTCGTTCGGCGCGGCGTTGGGCGCGGCGGTCGCGGGGGTAGATGATTTCGTCGGAGAGGCGCGGCTGTGGTTCGCCGTCGTCGTCACCGTCGCGTGCCTCTTCGCGGGAGCCGACACGCTCGGCGCGGGGCGTGCGGCGCGCGGGCTCGGCTTCGCGCTCGTCCCTCCGGCCTCGGTTGGAGCCGCCCGAATCGTCGCCGGGTTCGGCGGCTTTGCGCGGCTCAGGGGCCGGAGCCTTCTCGGCCTCTTCTTTCTTCGCGTCGTCCGCCGCCGGCTCGACGACTTCAGCCGAAACTATTTCCGCTTCGTCAGTCTCTGAATCCGTCGGCTCGGCCTCCTGCGGAGGCAGCGACGCGGACTCTTCCGCCGAGGGCGTGGCTTCCGGCGGCGCTTCCGAAGTGGTCGGCGGCGCGTCGGCTGACGCGTTCTCGGTCGAGCGGTTCTGGTAGAAGTAGAGCCCCGCGCCGCCGACGACCACGCCGACGAGCGCGGAGACGAGGACGAGCGCGAGCGGCCAAGACGCGCGGGGACGCCGCGCGCCGCCGCGCGCGCCCGGCGGGACTTCCGCGAGCGGCACGACGGGCTGCGCCTGCACGGTCTCGACTTCGTCGAAACGGGGCGTGACGAGCGTCTCTTCGGGCTCGCCGGGCGGGACGGATTGCAAGGGTTCTTTCATCTTCTCTCCGAATCAAAGGCTTACGAACTGACGTGTCCGACAATACTTCCGGGCAACTTCGAGGCCACAGCACGTCAGCTCTTAGATGTGGCCGCGCGCGGCCCCGCTGTCCCCAATAAATTGCAAAATAGTTACAGTTACGCGCGCCCGCCTCTCGACCGGCGGCCTCTGCGCGGGCGCGAGCGAGGGCGGCGACGACCGAAATCGTGCGCTTTAAGGACGGTCTGGGCTGCGGCTTAAAGAAGGCTCGGAGGAAGGGATTCGGGGCGGAGATAAAGCCCTTTTATTGTGTTTCGGCGCGGGTCGTCCAGTCGAGGAGCGGGCGGACGACGCCGGGCAGCGGGCCGACGTAATCGCCGCGCGCCGTGCCCGCGCCTTCGTCGTCGAAGACCTGAAAGGCGACGGCGTTCGGCTCGCGCGCGTGCAGGGCCGTGGAAGGGAAGTGCGACATCAGAGAGACGTGCGCGACGACGCTCCCTTCGGCCAGCAGGTTGCCGGGAATGGTGACGGCGCTCGTGTAGCGCCCCGACGGTCTCTGCTCGCGCCGCCACTCCTCGCCCGTGTCGTGCGTGCTGAAGAGTTCCGTCCCCTCTTCGTTGCGCAACTCGACGACGGGCAGCGCCGCCGAGCCGGGCGCGAGCACATCATAAGTGACCTCGATACGAAACGGGCGGCGGATGTCCACGGCGGCTGTCGTCGCGCCCGACTCGTCGCAGACGCGCACGCGCCGCAGCCGCGCGAAGCGGTCGCCGGGCGCGTCCGCGCCCTCCCAAACGCGCTCGGCCCCGGCCTTCCAACTCGAACTGAGGTAACGACCGACGACCGCCTGCGGGTCGCCGTCGCTCACGACCTCGCCGCCTTCCATCAAGAGGACGCGCTTACAGAGACGAGTGATGGCGGGCATGCTGTGCGAGACGAAGAAGATGGTGCGGCCCTGCCGACGGATGTCGCGCATCTTTTCGAGGCACTTCTGCTGAAAGGCCGCGTCGCCGACCGCGAGCACTTCGTCCATGATGAGGATTTCCGGTTCGAGGTGCGCGGCGACCGAGAAGGCGAGCCGCACATACATCCCCGAAGAGTAGAACTTGACCGGCGTCTCGATGAACTTCTCGACCTCGGCGAAGGCGACGATCTCGTCGAACTTGCGCTCTATCTCCGCCTTCCTCATGCCCAGTATGGCACCGTTCAAGAAGACGTTCTCGCGCCCCGAAAGGTCTGGATGAAAACCCGTCCCGACTTCCAAGAGGCTCCCGACGCGCCCGCGCAAGACCACGCGCCCGCGCGTCGGCTTCGTGATGCGCGAGAGGATTTTCAGCAGCGTTGACTTGCCCGCGCCGTTGTGGCCGACGATGCCGAGTAACTCGCCCTGCCGCACTTCGAGGCTTACATCCTTGAGCGCCCACAAAATTTTTTGCCGCTCGACTTCTTCCGTCCCTTTGCGTCTGAAAGGCGCGGTCAGTGCGCCGCCGATCATCTCGCGGAAGGTTTCGTAGCCGGGGTGCAAACCGCCGATGCGGTAGCGCTTGCTGACGTTCTCGATGCTGACAATCGGCTTCATCACTTCGGGTCTTCAAATCACGTCGGCGAAGGAGTCTTCGGCGCGGCGGAAGACATAGACGGCCAAGACGAGGAGCACCACGGAGACGACCGCCGAGGCGGCAATCAGTCGCCAGTCGAACCGCTCGCCCGCGAGCGCCGCGCGGAAGCCTTCGAGGATGCCGGTCAGAGGGTTGAGGGCGTAGAGCCAGCGCCACCCTTCGGGCACGATGGCCGAAGGGTAGATGACCGGCGAGGCGAACATCCAGAACTGCATGACGAAGGGGAGCGCGTGGCGGAGGTCGCGGTATCTGACCGTCAGCGCGGCGACCATCATCCCGACGCCGAGCGCAAGGAAAGTCGCCAGCAGCACGAAGACCGGCAGCATCAGAAGTCCCCACGTCAGCGAGACGCCGTAGTAGATGGCGAGCGCGACGAGCAGCAGCGAAGCGATGCCGAGGTCGAAGAGGCCCGCGCCGACCGCCGCCGCCGGGATGAACATGCGTGGGAAGTAAACCTTCGTGATGAGGTTCGAGTTGCTGACGAGGCTGTTGGTGCCGTTCGTCACGCCGCCCGCGAAGAACGTCCAGACGAGCAAGCCGGAGTAAGCGAAGAGCGGGTAAGGGAGCGCGCCCGCGTCGAGCCGCGCGAAGCGGTTGAAGACGAGCGTCACGACGAGCATCAGCGCGAGCGGCTGGATGATGACCCACGCCGCGCCCATCAAAGTCTGTTTGTAGCGCACCTTGATGTCGCGCAAGGTGAGGAAGTAGAGCAACTCGCGGTAGTCCCAGACCTCGGCGAGGTTGAGTCGCACGCCCGACTCCTCGGACTCGATGAGGACGCGCGGCGCTTCCTGAAGAGGGGTAAAACTCTCCTCCGCCGTGGCCGCTCCGGCGTCGTGCGGCGCGCGGGGCGAGGGGCGCGTGCGGCCCACACTTTCGCTGGTCTTGAGGCTCATTTTCTCAGGCTGCGAGTCTAGACACCGCGCGCGGGGCCGTCAAGGAAGGCCGCTTCCGGCGGTCGAGGGACGCGCCGCCCGTCGGCCCAAAAGAGAGAGTCCCCGCGTGAGTCTTTAATCTTAAAGACTCACGCGGGGACTCTCAATCTCAAACCGTGGGCGGGGTGACGGAAGTCTCAGGCGTCGCCTGAGTTGACCGCCGCCGAGCCCGGTCGGTTCTTAGTAGCGCGAGCGTCCGCCGCCGAAGCCACCGCCGCCGCCACGGTTGCCGCCGCCGCCGAAGCCGCCGCGACCGCCGCCGCCGTTCTCACGGGGCTTGGCTTCGTTGACGGTCAACGCGCGCCCGCCGACTTCCTTGCCGTTGAACTGCGCGATGGCCGCTTCGCCCTCTTCCTTCGAGGACATCTCGACGAAGCCGAAGCCGCGCGAGCGGCCCGTGTCACGGTCTTCGATGACGTTGGCCGACTCGACCGTGCCCACCGCGGCGAACATCTCCTGTAAATCTTCGGCGGAAGTCTGGAACGCGAGGTTCCCGACGTAAAGTTTCATAGACATTGTGGTGTTACCTTCTCCCTTTAGGGATTGCAAGAGAAGCTTCGGAACGGAAGTGGCTTCGGCGAAACGGTAGCGCGGCGAAGGTTCGTGTTCGGGTGCTCTAACAGAGCGGCTTCCAGAGTTAATATCGGCCTACTCTCGAACCATCCAGAACGCCGCCGCCTGTTTCGAGGCGCGGGGCGCATCACCGCTGATGCGCGAGAGAAGGAAACTACTGAATTCAGATGTGCCACACAGCCTTTTAGTTGCGCGACGACGCCGATATAGTACCCCATCGAGCCGCAATCGCCCAGCCGCGCGGGGCGTGCGGCCCTCCGGGGGCGGGTTTGAACCGCCGCGCGCCTTGTTGCATGATAGCGCTCCCGCATGAGCCGCAAAGTCATTCTCCTCGGCCCGCTCCCGCCACCCTTCGGCGGCGTCTCGGTCTATCTGAGCTTCCTTTTCGAGCACCTCAAGGAGCGCGTCTCGGCGGTCTGGGCCTACTACGGCGACGAAGCATACGCGCGCGAAGACGTCCGCTTCTTCCGGCATCGTCGGCTCGGAATCGTCCCGCTCCTCGTCCGCGAAGGGCGCGGCGCGCGCGTCCTCGACGCCACGCATTTTCACTTTGAACACCCGAACCCGCTCCTGCTCCCCGTCTGGCTCGCGTCGAAGCGCCTGCTAGGCTTCGAGTGGTACAAGAACGTGCTCGACGGCTCGCTCCCCGCGCGTTATCAAACTTTCACGCCGACCCGACGCCTGCTCTTCCGACGCGCCGCCGAAGCCGTGGACGAGTTCGTCGTCGTCGGCGAAGAACTGCGGCGCTGGCTGCGCGAAGAGATTAAAGTCCGGCAGCCCATTACGGTCATCCCGTGCCTTCTGCCCATCCCGCGCAGGCATCTCGAAGCGCCGCTCGACGCCGGGACGGAAGCGGCCCTCGCGCCCTTCGCGCGCCGCGCGAAGCGTGTCTGCGCCGTCGGCGTCTTCATCCACGAATACGGCTTCGCGCACGTCGCCGAAGCGGTGGAGCGCCTGCGCGCGGAGACGGGAGAGGACATCGGGCTCGTCCTCTTAGACGGGACGTTCGCGCGCGACGAAGAGTACCGCGCGCGCGTCCTCGGCGGGCGCGAATGGATCACGGTGCTTGAGAACGTGCCGAACACGGGCGTCTATCGGATTCTCGAACGGAGCGACGCCTTCGTCCGCGCCGTCGTCCGCGAGGGCTACGGCATCTCGCGCGTCGAGGCGACGTGGTGCGGCCTCCCCGTCGTCGCCACGCGCGCGGGCGAGACGCGCGGCCTGCTCCTCTACGACTTCGGAGACGTTCCGGCCCTCACCCTCCAACTCAAGACGGCCCTCTTCGCGCCCCCGCTCCG
>DASTQX010000419.1:0-2416 GCA_035761505.1 Pyrinomonadaceae bacterium | reverse complement strand
GGAGGTGACCATGTTTCGTACCGTCGTCGAAGAGCCCGTCACGACCACGCCGGACGGCCGGCGCATCCTGCAATGCCACAGCCGCGGCGACCGCCGTTATTCACCCTTCTTCTGCACCGTCTCCGCGTTCGGCAAATCGGCCTCGATTGAACATCATTATCAATCCAGCAAGGTCTTCGCCGGCGGCGTGCGGGCGCGCGACTGGAAGCACGCGAAGGAGCTTCAGCGCTGCCGCGTCCGCCAGGTCGGTTGGCAGATCGGCGAGTTGTACGTCCCCGTCAGGTCCAACGCCGAGGGCACTTCCTTCGACCTGCGCGACGCCGGGATTCAGTTTTATATCACGCTGTGGCTGAAGCACCTGCGCGCCAACCCTCAGCTCGTCGAGTACGCCAGACAGTTCGATGAATTTCACGACCCGTTTCGCGGGAGGTTTCCGTTCTGCCAGGCCGATGTCATCCGCAAGGCCGTGCGCGAGGGCGTCGAATCACTCCGCCCGATGGCCGCGGAACTGCTCTCCCTGATCGCGGGTCAGCGGCACGACTTCTTTTCCGTCCCGGCAGACGTGCGTGTGAACACGACGAACCTCGACCGCCGCGGCGTGATGGGCGCGGGCATCGCCAAACGCTTCGCCCAGACGCACCCGGGCCTGCTCGACGATTACCGCGAGGCGCTCCGCGCCGGCGGAGTCGGCATCGGCAGGCCCCACGTGTGGCAGACCCCGGGCGGCGAGCGCATCGTCAACCTCCCGACTAAAGACGACTGGCGGCGGCCGTCCGAGCTGGGGTTCATCCGCGCGGGGCTCGACGCACTCCGCTCGTACCTGGAGCGCGCGGGCGCGGTGACCGTCGCGGTCCCGGCGCTCGGGTGCGGAAACGGCGGCCTCGATTGGGGCGTGGTGCGCCTGCTCATCGTCGAACGCCTCTCCGGCCTCGCCGCAACCGTCTTCGTCTACGGGCCGACGCGGCGCCGCGAGGCGGCCCTGCTCCCTCCGCCCTGTTAGGCGGTTGAAATTCTGGCGCGCGGTTGATTTTCAACCGCTTGATGCGCGCGCAAAAAACGTGTGGCCGGCAGTCCTGCAAACCCATATCCGAGACGCCGAAGGCGGGAGGGCCGAGACATGACCATCGTCCTGGACGCGACGAATCCGCGAGCGGTCAAAGTCGAAAACTACAACGACGGCGAAACCATCATCGTCACGCCTATTCTCGCCAGGGCGATAGAGGAGGCCACGGCCAGCGCCGTCGCCCACGAGGCCGTCGTCCGTGTCATAGCCGGCGACGGCCTCGGCTCCATCTCGATCACCACCTCGCCGCACGCGCTCCGCCTCAAGATGCGCCTGCTCCAGTTCGCCGTCCTCCTGCTCCGCCACACGGTCGGGATGCCCGGACTGGTGAAACTCCTCGACGACGTGGCGCAACGCTAACCGGCCCGCGGCTTGCAGAGAGACCGTCGACGCCCAGAGCTTGAGCGGGCGGCAGAGCAATGAACTCGGCGAGTAACCGTCAGCAACAGCGGAAGACGACGGATGAAAGCCGCGACGCGGGGAGGCCTCAGTTGCCTCCCCCGTCCCATCTTACGAGCCCTGACGGCGGAAGGAGACTTGCGATGTTGAGAGAAGCCGACGCCCGCGGCTACGGGCGCGTAGAGACGATGAGCCCGCCCCGAGTGAACGACCAGGCCGCGCGAGTGTTGGCCGAGCGAGGCTTCACCTACGAAGGCTACGACGAGGCGCGCAGGCGTCACCGGTGGACGAACCAGGTGACCGACCTCGTCAACATCGAAGTCTGCTTTTACCCGCACGGCGACTTCTGCGGCAGGGCGTGGACGACCGAGAAGTTCTACACCGAATTCGGCGAGACGCTCGCCGCGGAGTACACGCGCGAGGTGTCCGAACACGACCTCGGCCGGACGCTGCTCAGGCTCTACGCCGAGGCGATCCTTTCACGGCTCTGCGGCGACTGCGGCGTACCCATGGTCACGCCGTGGCCTATCTTCCGCCCGCGCGAGAGCGAGCACGCCGTCTGCGACGGGTGCGCGAAGCTTTACCGCAACTGCGCCGTGTGCGGCGAGGAGACGCGCCACCGCGTGTGCGACTGGTGCTCGTGCGCGTGCTTCGTCAAGTCCAACTTCCCCGACTACCTGACGCCGGCGCAGCGCGTCTGGTTCACCATCATGTACTCGTACTCCATCTTCGACGAGCCGGGCAGCGTGACGAGGATAGCGAAGCTCGCTCGGACCAACGTGCCGACGGCGAAGCGCGTCGTCGCCCGCGCGGGCGACATGCTGGAGACGGTGATCGGCGCGGACGGGATTGCGCGCTACCGGCTTCAGCTCGCGAAGGGTTTCCGGAGTCACTAAAGGCGCGCCGCGGCTCGGCGAGCGAGACTCGGGGCGCCCGCACCTCGGAACCACTGCT
>DASTQX010000418.1:0-2672 GCA_035761505.1 Pyrinomonadaceae bacterium | reverse complement strand
CGCTGCGCTCGACCGACGCGCTCGTCAGCAGCATCTTCTACATCGTCAACCTCGACACGGGCGCGGCCACGCAGGTCGGCGCAATCGGCGGCGGCGAGTTCGTCCGCGACGTAACTGCGCTCTCTCGCCCCTCACAGCTCTTCGCCTTCACCGCCTCGCACAAGCTCCTACGCTTCGACAGCACCGCCCCCGGCACGATCCTCAACACCTACACGATCCCGTCGCTCCAATCGCCCGGCGAGAAGATCGTCGCCACCGACTGTTGCCCGCGCGGCCACGAAATCCTGACGCTTCTGACCGACGCGAGCCGCTTCTACAACTTCAACGTCGAAACCTCCCAACTCCAATTCGTCGGCGAAATCCTTGAGGCGGAAGACAAACTGAGCGGCACCGAGTTCGGCTACACCTTCGTCCCCGCGGGCGGCTCGCGCGCCGTGAGCAACACGGGCCAGAACCTCGTCACCAACGCCACGACCGCCGTCGGCGGGAGCCCCCGGACGCCGCTTGCCTACGCGCCCGGCGACCCGCACGCCGGCACAGCGCCGCGCGTCGTCGCCACGGCCTTCGAGCAGAAGGGCGCGGCCTCAAGGATGTTCGACATAGACTCCGGCCTCGACATCCTCGCCCGACAGGGCGCGCTCCCCGCCTCGGCCACCTCGCCCGACACGGGGCAACTCTTCACGGTCGGGCCGCTCGGCTTCGACACGACGGGCGCGGTCGGCTTCGACACCGCGCCCGGCCAGTTCGTCATCAAAGGCAATCCGGGCGTGCTGCGCGCCGACGGAGCCTTCGCCTCGCTCACCGCGCCGGGCGCGAGCGACTCCGGCCTCTTCTCCGTCAACCTGCGGACGGGACGTGCCGCGCCCTTCGGCACCGTCGGCGGCGGCGAGGTCGTTCAAGGTCTGACCGTCGTCCCGCACGTCGGGCTGTTCCGCTTCTCGCCCGCGACTTACTCCGTCGGCGAGGAAGACGGCAGCGTGACTCTGACCGTCACGCGCTCCGGCGACACGGGCGTCGAGGCGAGCGTGGACTACGAGACACTAATCAGCGAAGTGGGCGCGACGCAGGTGCAGGACTACACCTTCGCCTCCGGCACGCTACGCTTCGCGCCGGGCGAGACGAGCAAGACTTTCGACATCCTCATCACCGACGACGCGCACCAAGACCCCGGCTTCCTCGGCGAGTCCTTCACAGTCACCATCAGCAACCCCACGGCGGGCTTCGCCATTGACCCCGCCGTCCTCAGCTTGTCCGGCTTCCCCGGAACCGCCACCGTCTTCATCGAAGACGACGAACCGCCGCCGCCCGACCAACAGCCGTCGTCGCTTGCGGGCACGGCGGCGAACCCGATTGACGAAACGGAGTTCTTCGTCCGCCAGCACTACCGGGACTTCTTGGGGCGCGAGCCCGACGACGCCGGGCTCGACTTCTGGGTCGGCGAGATCGAGGGCTGCGGCGCTGACTCGTCCTGCCGCGACTTGAAGCGCGAGAACGTCTCGGCGGCCTTCTTCCTCTCCATCGAATTTCAGAACACGGGCTACCTCGTCCACCGCCTCTACCGCGCGGCCTTCGGTCGCGTGCCGACGTATCTTGAGTTCATGCGCGGGACGCGCGAGGTGGGGAGCGTCGTCGTCGTCGGCAGGATCGCGTGGGAGTCGCAACTCGCGCTCGCCAAGCAAGCCTTCGCCGCCCGCTTCGCCGCGCGCGCCGACTTTAAGGAGGTCTTTGATCCGAAGACCGACGCCGAGTACGTGGACGCGCTCTTCGCGGGGGCGGGTGTGATGCCCGGCGCTGCCGAGCGGCAGGCGCTCGTCAACGGGCTCGGCAATCGCACGGAGACGCGCGCCACGGTGCTTCTCAAGGTCGCCGAGAACGAAGCCTTCGCGCGCCGGGAGTTCTCGCCCGCCTTCGTCCTCGCCGAATACTTCGGCTACCTCCGCCGCGACGCCGACGCGGGCGGCTTCAACTTCTGGCTCTCGAAGCTCAACCAGTTCGACGGTAACTTCATCCGCGCCGAGATGGTCAAAGCCTTCCTCACCTCCATCGAATACCGCCAGCGCTTCGCGCCGTAGAGAAGGGGAGAAAACAGTAAGCAGTAAGCAGTGAGCAGTAAGCAGTTCCGCCGCTCCTCGTCGTGGGGCTCATAACTGCTCACTGCTCACCGCTTACTGCTCACTGCTTACCGCTTACTATCGTCATCACCACTTCGCGCTCGCGCCCGCCGTCGAACTCGCAGAGGAAGACGCCCTGCCAGCGACCGAGGAGCAGTTCGCCGTCGCTGAAAGGGACGGTGACGCTCGTCCCGACGAGGCTCGTCTTGATGTGCGCGTCGGAGTTCTCCTCGCCGTGGCGGAAGCCCATGCCGTGCTGCGGCAGGAGCGTGCGCAGCGCGTGGAGCATGTCGCGCGGCACGTCCGGGTCGGCGTTCTCGTTGACGGTCAGCCCGGCGGTCGTGTGCCGCACGAAAAGAAAGCAGACGCCCTCGGACGCGCCCGACTCCTTCAACCTGCTCCGCACCTCGCCCGTGAACTCGACCAACTCTTCGCGCTCGCGCGAGCGCACCCTGATGGTGTACGTGCTCATGGCGCGCATTCTACAACAGCGCGACGCAGGAGAAAGTCGGAACGCTGAACTGAAAAGACGAGAATCGTCAGACGTGAATCGTGAACAGT
>DASTQX010000417.1:0-13024 GCA_035761505.1 Pyrinomonadaceae bacterium | reverse complement strand
TGCGCGTCGTGGACGCGATCCTTTCGGGCACGCACGAGCCCGGCACCAGCCACTACGAGTTGCTGCGGGCGTTCCTCGACGACGCGACGCTGCGGCGCACGAGTGCGGAGTTGGAAGCTCGCGGCTATCGCACGCACGAGTTCGGCGACTCGGTGCTGATCGAGCGCGTCAGGCGGCACGAGGTCGCCGCTCTCACGCACGGCGCGGGCTGAAAGAGGAAGCGTCATGCCGGACTGGTCAACCCTGACCTTTTGTTAAGGGAGTTAGAAAGACAGGCGGGAAAGAAGCGGACAGCAAAGAAGGGCGCGAAGAAGTGAAAGACCCTGTGCTCTCACCGTTGGCGTCGCCTCACTCCTTCGTGCTTCTTCGCGCTCGGCAGTTTGGCGGGCAGGTCTAACTCGTCATCAATCAACACGTCCACCCACACATTAGCGAGGCGCGCGTACTCTAACAGCACTGGAAGCGGCGGCTCACCCGTCCCCAACTCATAAGCGGAGACGGTAGTCCGCGAAAGCCTCTCGTCAAGCCCTAACCGATGAAGCATCGCGCCTTGCGACAGGTTAAGCGCGAGCCGGATTTGGAGAAGCTTCTCCGGTAGCCGCGCCGGTTTCGGACGAGGCGAGCGTGCCATCAGAAGTTCCCTCGCAATGGCTTGCCCTTAGCCAGAAATGCGGCTAAACTGATGTTGCGTAACTGATTCGCCGTGAGTAGGAACCTCTCATCTCGCACGGCGATGCTCATCACTCGGTTTTGAGGCTGAGGCGTGAGCTACGCATGACCGTTGCCTTAGATTTTCAAAGACTGAGAACGCGCGGAATATATCACATGAGCCTCACGCTAATGGGCATTTTAGTCTGCGATTAGGGACAGGGGTTGCGTCGGGGTGGACGCATCCTCTGAGCACGCCCGCCGTCGGGTGCGGGTTGTGCCGGGAGGCCGCGCGCGCGGCGGGCGCGTGCGCGGCCTCGCCGTGTCCGGTGCTATAATTCGCGCCTGAGATGAGGGCTGAGCCAAAAGAAGGCATCGGGGAAGTCGAGCGTGCAAAGACAATGAGATGAAATTATAAAGACAGATACATCATACCCCTCCTTCTCGTCAGGTCTCTTTATGATGCGCAACTCCTCACCATTCAAGTGACAGCACTATGCACCTGATGTCATCTTCCTCGGCATCCGATGGGATTGCCGCTCTCAACTCTCCTCTTGGAGTCTGGAGGAGATGCTGGACGTTAGGGACTCGGCGGGGCGGGCGAAGTTCGTCACGGGGCTCTTCACGACCTTCCTTGCCTCACATCAATCTTTGCGACGGAACCGTTGCGACGGGCACTCACCACTCACATATGCAACTACTGGAAAGACAACTGTCGTCGAACCGCCTGCTTGTGGGCCTGCCACGGGAAGAGTATGAGCGGTTGACCGCCGGGGCCGAGCGCGTGCGCCTCGCTCGCGGGAAGATTCTCGTCGGAGCAGGCGAGAGGGTCGAGCACGCCTACTTCCTTCTGAGCGGCATGGCCTCGCTGCTCTCCGTGACGGAGAGCGGCAGGGCTGTCGCGGTGGCGACGGTCGGGAACGGGGCCATGATCGGCCTACCCGCTATCCTGTGCGACGGCAAGTCGCCTTACGAGGTGATGGTACAGTTGTCGGGCGTGGCCTTGAAGGTCAGGGCGGGCGTGCTCAAGAGGGAGTTCGACCGCGAGGGTCGCCTGCACGACCTGCTGCTGGGGCACGCGCTCTGGCTCCTGACGCAAATCTCACAGTCGGCGGCCTGCCACCGCTTTCACACCGTCGAGGAGCGGCTGGCGCGCTGGCTGCTGATGACGCACGACTATGCCGGTGCCGACGCCTTCAGCCTCACGCAGGAGTTCATCGCCTTCATGCTGGGGGCACCGCGCACCAGCGTCTCGGCGCTCGCCAGCGCCATGCAGGAGGCGGGCGTCATTAGTTACAGCCGTGGCAGAATCCGCATCTTGAACAGGCGCGCACTGGAGGCCGCCTCCTGCGAGTGTTATCACATCGTCAGGCGCAGCGCGGCCCGCCTCACCGCCGCCTGAAGTCACAGCCGAAATATATTTTCGCCTCACTGTCGAGACCTCGACAGACGAATCCAACCATTCCGTTCTAGACTCCGTTGTCCTTCCCGACCGTTTAAGGTGAGCCGGTGGCCCGTCACGCCCGAACCTCACGCAGATTAGTGGACAGTGAAATATGTTCCGGACACCCTGCCGGGCGGAGCCCTGCCCCGTGGTTGTGATCCTGCGCTCGAATAATGGCGCGCGCGGCTGGCCCGCTACGGCACCGCCGCGCGCCGCTCGGTTCGACGGTTCGACCGGGCTCCATCCCTCTCATGGCAAGAGTCTGTCAACACGACTAGAGGTATTTTCACACTATGAGTTCTGCAAGCACTTCCCTGCGGGCACGCCGCCTCCTCAGCTGCGTCCTCACATACGTTTTACTGGCTTCATTTCCGGCAGCCCCGCACGCGCGGGCCGTCGGCGTCGCCCCGGCAGCCCCTCGCGCGGCTGCTGCCTCACCCGCGCCGCAACCCTTCCCCCAACGTGAGGGAGAGGTCATTGTGCGCTTCCGCGAAGGCGTCACGGACGCGGCCAAGGCCGACTTGGTCGCGTCCAAAGCAGCGCGCCACAAGGGCAAGCTGCGCGGCGAGTCGCGCTTGGAGCGCGTTGAGTTGCGGCGGGGGCAGGACGCTGCTGCGGTCGCGTCCGAACTGGGCCGCGACCCACGGGTCGAGTTCGCGGAGCCGAACTACCTCTTCGCCGGTAACGATGTGACGCCCGGCGACACACGCTACGGCGAGCAGTGGGCGCTCCATAACGTGGGACAGTCCGGCGGGACGCCGGGCTCGGATGTGCGCGCGGCAGCCGCTTGGCAGGAGTCGTCCGGCGCGCTTTCGACGGTCGTCGCCGTCCTCGACAGCGGCATTGACTTCGAGCATCCCGACCTCAAGAACAATCGCTGGGTGAACCGAGGCGAGACGCCCGGCAACGGGGCCGACGACGACGGCGATGGCCTCGCCGACGACGTGCACGGCTGGGACTGGGTGGCGGACTCCGGGTTCGTGCGCGACGAGCAGGGGCACGGCACGTCGGTGGCTGGCGTCATCGCCGCCGAGGGGGACAACGGCAAGGGCGTTTCCGGCGTCATGTGGCGTGCCTCCTTGATGAGCCTGCGCGTGCTCGACTCGACGGGGACGGGCGACGTGGCCGACGCGGTCGAGGCCATTGACTACGCGGTGGCGCACGGCGCGTCGGTCGTCAACTGCTCGTGGGGCATGGACGCCGACTCGCGGGCGCTCAGAGACGCGATAGAGCGCGCGGGGCGCAAGGGCGTCGTCGTCGTCGCGTCGGCGGGCAACTCCGGGCGCGATCTCGACGCGCAACCCTACTATCCGGCCTCCTATGACCTTCCGAACCTCATCGCGGTCGCGTCCTCGGACGGCTTCGACAATCTGGCACCATTCTCGAACCGTGGTGCGGTCAGCGTGGCCGTGGCCGCGCCGGGGACGGACATCCTGACGACGCAGGCGGGCGGCGACTACCGCTACGTGAGCGGCACGTCGGCCTCGGCACCGATAGTCACGGGAATCGTCGGGCTCATCAAGACGGTGCGCCCCAACGTCACGGTCGCGGCGGCGCGGGCCGCCGTCCTCGACGGCGCGCGGCGTGTTGACGCGTTGACGGGTAAGGTCTCTTCGGGCGGCGTGGCCGACGCGGCGGGGGCTCTCGCCACGCTGCGCGGCGGGGCGAACGGGAACAACGGCGGCGACGGTCAGGGCGAAGGCCAAGGCAACGACGGCGGCAACGGTCAGGGCAACGGTGAAGGCGGCGGCCAGCCGGGCGAGGGACAGTCGTACATCCCGCCGTCGCTCAGGAAGGACAACGAACACGGCAGAGCGCAGGGCAAGGACGGTCTCGTCGTCGAGGCACCCGCGACGTTGAAAGGGGCTCCAGCCGAGCACCTGCCGAACCTCGTTGCGTCGAGGAAGGCGCGCTCCTCCAACCCGGCCCCGGCACCTGCGGGCACGATCAAAGCCGACCTGATGTGCGCCGACTGTGACCCTTCAGGCGGCGGCGGGGGCGGCGGCAGCTACCCCACAGACCCTTACTTCGGCACCGCGCGCACGCGTCCGTCCAACGGCACGGGCACGCCCGGCGTCAACCTCGGCTCGCGCAACTTCAACTGGGAACTGCCCGTCGTCTCGCTTCCGGGGCGCGCCGGGCTCGACCTCTCGCTGACGCTCTACTACAACTCGCTGGTCTGGACGAAGCAGGGCACGTCCGTCCAGTACAACACCGACCACGGCACTCCGGCCCCCGGCTTCCAGCTCGGCCTGCCGAGGCTCCAGCCGCAGTTCTACAACTCCGACGCGGGCGCTTACGCCTACATCATGGTCACGCCCTCCGGCGGGCGCATCGAGATGCGGCAGACGGGGACGACGGGCGTCTATGAGTCGTCGGACTCCAGCTACACTCAGCTTACCTTCCCGAACGGTGTCGCCACGGTGCGCAACACCGACGGCACGCAGTACGTCTTCGGGCAGGCGGTGGCTAACGGCGCTGAGTTCCGCTGCACGCAGATTAAAGATCGCAACGGCAACTACATCTCGGCCAGCTACGACTCGACGACCGGCCACCTCATCTCGGTGACGGACACGCTGGGCCGCGTCGTCAACTTCAACTACGATGGGAACGGCAACCTGAGCACCATCCGGCAGACGTGGGGCGGGGCGACGCACACCTACGCGACGTTTATCTACACCTCGCGCACTATGTCGCTGAACTTCCCCGGCCTCTCGGTCTATGGCGCGCAGAACGGCGCGAGCCAGACCGTGCTCGACTACGTCGTCTTCCCCGACAACGCGTCGTACCACTTCGCCTACAACGGCTACGGGCAGGTCTATAAGATTACGCACGTGGCACCGGACGGGCACGAGCTGGCGCACACGCGGTACAACATGGCGGACGCCGACCTCAACGGCGCGGCGCAGAGCGATTGCCCGCGCTTCACCACGCGCTACAACTACGCGCAGGACTGGAACTCGAATCAGGAGGCCGCCACCACCTACTCCGCGACGACCGGCGTGCAGTGGCAGAACCCGGAGACACTCCAGACCGAGACGGGTACGCTGGTGCAGCAGACCTCGCCCGACGGGGTCACCTACAAGCAGTACTCGCACTCCACGGGCTGGGACGCGGGGCTCCCGCGCCTGTCCGAGGTCTGGGCGAACGAGAACGGCTCGCCGGTCAAGAAGAAGTGGACGAGCCAGACGTGGACGCAGGACAACAACTCGCTCCTCTACACGGCCAACCCGCGCATCTCCGAGGTCAACGTCTATGACGGGGTCAACCGGCAGCGCACGACCATCGAGTACAACAGCGGCTACGGCCTCCCGACCCACGTGCGCGAGTACGGCGGGGCCAACGGCCAGACCCTCCTGCGCTTCAAGGCGACCTCCTACAAGCTGGACGCCGACTACGTCAACCGGCGCGTCATCGGCCTCCCCTACGAGCGCCTGTCTTACGACAGCGCGACCGGCGCGCTGATGTCGAAGCAGGTCTACCACTACGACTGGGGCGGGTGGCACCTCGAAGACATCCCGAACGTCACCATCCCGCAGCACGACCCGGCCTACAGTCCCTCCTTTGCCTCCGGGCGCGGCAACCTCGTGCTCGTGCAGCGCTTCGACGTTAACGACCCGACCAGCGCCAGCAACACGCTCGTCGAGTTCAAGTACCGTTATAACAAGACGGGCTCGATGATCGGCACGATGGATCCGGGCTTCCATCAGGTCAACGTCTCCTACGCCGACAACTTCTCCGACAACAACAACTCGCGCAACACCTACGCCTACCCGACGACCTTCACCGACGAGGACGGCTACTCGCGGACGACGCAGTACAACTACGACTTCGGGGCCGTCACCTTCGCGCACACGCCGACGGGCGGCACGGGGACGGGCACGACCTACGCCGACGTGAAGGTGGAATACGACCCCTACGCGCGGATCGAGAAGGCGACCAACCTGACGAGCGGCGGCTACAAGAAGTGGGTCTATTACCCCAGCTACAACGAGATTCACACCTACGAGACGCTGACGGGGACGGCGCAGGCCGACGAGTTCCACTCGTGGAAGGTGATGGACGGCGCGGGGCGCGTGCGCGCGACGGCGGCTGACCATCCGGGCAGCTCCGGCCTCTTCGCCGGACAGGTCACCGTCTACGACGTGGCGGGGCGTATCGCGCAACAGTCGAAGCCGACGGAGATGAACGGCGCGACGTGGACGCCTACGGGGGCGGACACCGCTTGGGTCTACGACGCGCAGCAGTACGACTGGAAGGGACGCCCGACGAAGAAGACCAATCCCGACGGGACGACGCGTCTGGTGAGCTATGGCGGGTGCGGGTGCGCCGGCGGCGAGGTTGCGACCGCGCAGGACGAGCACGGGCGGCAACGGCGCTACACGAAGGACGCGCTTGGGCGGCTCGCCAAGACGGAGGAGCTGAACTGGAACAGCACCGTCTATGCGACGACGCAGTACACCTATAACGTCCGCGACCAGCTCACCCAGATCAACCAGCAGGGGCAGACGCGCACGTTCGAGTACGACGGGCACGGTCGCCTGTGGAAGCGGACGACGCCTGAGCAGGGGCAGATGACCTTCACGTACAACACCGACGACACGGTCAACGTCGTCACCGACGCGCGCGGCGCAACCGCGACCTACTCCCACACCTCGCGCCATCAGGTGTCGGGCATCAGTTACAACTCACAGTCGGGCGTGGCGGCGACCGCGAGCGTCGGCTACCTCTACGACGCGGCGGGCAACCGCTTCTGGATGACGGACGGGCAGGGCTCGACCTTCACTCACTACGACGCGCTCGGACGGCTCGACTGGGAGGAGCGCAACATCTCCGGGCTCGGCGGCTACCGCCTGAGCTACGAATACAACCCTTCGGGCGAGCTGAAGAAGATCACCTACCCGTCGCAGTTCGGCAACGTCCAGATCAACTACGGCTACGACAAGGCGGGCCGCCTCAACTCGGTCGGCGGCTCAGGCTACGCGGGCGTCTCGACCTACGCGAGTTCCATCTCCTACCGCGCCTTCGGGGCCGTTCAGGGGATGAACTACGGCAACAACAAGACCCTCTCGACCGCCTACGACAATCGCAAGCGTGTGACGAAGTGGGACGTGACGGGCGTGCTCGGCTACAAGTACTACTACGACGACTTCAACGAGCACACGGGGCGCGTCACCTTCGCGCAGCACATCACGGCGGCGACCGCCGGTCTCAACCGCACGCAGACTTCGAGCAACCTCGACCGCTCTTACGAGTACGACCAAGTCGGGCGGCTCGCCATCTCGCACGCGGGCAACGAGGCGCGCGCGGCCATCGGGCTTGGGCCTTGGGGCTCGCCCGACGGCAACTACTCGCAGGGATATGACTACGACGTGTGGGGGAACATGACGCACCGCTACGGCTGGGGCGGCGAGGTGCAGGGCGGCTCTCCGGCCTCCTCCACCAACCTCCATTACGGCTACACGAACAACCGCCGCAACGGCTTCGGCTACGACGCCGCGGGCAATCTCACCTTCGACGGCGGGCAGACCTTCGCCTACGACGCGGAGGGTCGGCAAGTCTCGTCCGACTACACCGACCTGCGCCAGTACTACGACGGCAACGGCCTGCGGGTGAAGAAGACCGAGTACGGCAGCGCCGTCGTCCAGCACTACCTGCGCTCGACGGTGCTGGGCGGGCAGGTCGTGGCCGAACTCAACTCCGGCGGCGGCTGGCTGCGCGGGTTCGTCTATGCGGGCTCGCAACTGCTGGCCGTGCAGCAGAACAGCGCCGTCTACTTCGTCCACCAAGACCCGGTCACGAAGTCAAAACGGGTGACGGACATGAGCGGCGGCGTCCAGAGCGTGGTTGAACTCGACCCCTTCGGGGCCGACACCTCCTTCAGCAGCAGCCCCGCCTTCCAGCCGCGGAAGTTCACCTCCTACGAGCGCGACGCCAACGGCACGGACGAGGCGATGTTCCGCCGCTACAATCGCTGGCACGCGCGCTTCGACCAGCCCGACCCATACGAGGGCTCATACGACCTTGGGAACCCACAGTCGCTCAACCGCTACGCCTACGTCGGTAACGACCCGGTCAACTTCGTCGACCCGACGGGCCTCTACCAGAGGTGCACCACGGGCTCTAACGGCGCGGTCACCTGCGTCGAAGTCGGGGGCGGCCCCGGCGTCAGTCTCGACGGCGGGCCGGTGGTCGGGTTCACGCAGCGCGACACCATCTACTCAGGGGCGAATCCCTTCGACGACCCCTTCTTCAGCTTCGCTCGGCAGATGATGCGGCAGGACGACCAAGTCCGGCGGGCGGAAATCCTCTTGAGGCCCGGCACGACCAGCGCCGGGCCGCAGAGGGACTTGATACCCCTGCGACCGCCGAGGACGCAGGCGCAGATCAAGGCCGAGCAGCAGAAGGACTTTGACGATTGTGCGACCGGGGCCATCGTCAACTTCCGTGAGGCCGAGCGCTTGGCAATCGCTAAGATTGCGGTCGGGACTTATGCGACGATGGTCATCGCGCGAGTCACGGCGGGCGCGTCGGCGGCCAACACCGCCTTCGACACGACGGCGGCGGCAGCGCGGAGCAGCGGGTGGGGCGTGGCGCGCTACAGCACGCGCTACCGGGTGGCCTCGCAAGCACCCGGCATAGCCACAGTGACGGAGATCGTCACGGGCGGGACGGTGGTCAGCGGCTTTAACGACAGTTTCGCCAACAACGCGAAGCTGGACGCCGCGATTGCCGACTGTGCCGCGAGGTCGCCGATGGCAAACCACCGCACGCTGCCGCTCTTTCTGGCGAACCCACTATGATCCGCCTCGCGTGAGCGTCCGTAACCGGCTGGCCGGGTGACAGTGGCCCGGCCAGCCAAGCCCGGAGGCGGCGTGTCGCCCTCGGTCATTCGACAAGGGGATTTATTCCGGATGAAAAAGTCTCTTCCGTTCCTCGGTTTTCTGGACGTGCGGGACAAGGCGTTTCGCGTCGTCGTGCTCTACGTTCCTGTGGCCGCGTTCGCGGGCTCTCTGGCGCTGAACCTGCTGGTGTACGGCAAGGGCGCGTCGAAGTCCATGACCGACTCCGTCTTCCTGACCCTCTTCCTCTGCTTCGTCGGGTTCGTAGAGGAGGTCTTCAGGCAGAAGAGGTCGTCGTAAGGCGAGCCGCCCCTTTATCAACAACGAGCTGAAGCAGAACGCCGCGCGGGAGGCTTGATTCAAAGCCCCTCGCGCGGCGCTCGCACGTTTAGCGGTTCTGATGTGATGAAGCAGGAGTCGCGTCGCAAAGATTGACATGAGGCAAGGAAGGTCGTGAAGAGCCCCGTGACGAACTTCGCCCGCCCCGCCGAGGCTCTGCCCTCCAGCCTCTTGACTCGTCCCTTCCTCATCACGTGGAGAGCCTCTGACGCCTTCTCAAGAGCGCCTGCTGCCTTGATACACCTCGCGCGAGCCTGAGCAACACTGCCTAAAAAAATTTAGTACGAAGGCGTACTGACAGAGGTGCGTCTCGCTGCTATCTTCACCTCCAAAGCTGAACCTTCTCCCGAAGAACACCAGACGCTTATGCTCCCTCGCATAAGCTTAACCGGGGAGAGGTGTCTTTATGCGAGATGAGCAGAGGGTTGAGGCGGGATGATAATTCTCCCTCGAATCGTGTACATGAAAAGTTTGCGAACAGAACCTTACACAAAGTTTATGGCAACAACATAATTCCGTGAGCAAGTCAGTGTAAGCTTTCGGCCTTAAGTGTTGGTGGCACTGTTGCGGCCCTTACCGTCACGCCTTTAGCCTCGATTCCTAAACACGGAATTAGCGTCAGATATTGTTTCGGAAGAGTTGTCTCTCAAGAGAACGGGGAGAGGATAATGAATAACGACCGATTGGATTTGAATAAAAATATCGCGCCCGCGAAGTTCGGCGGGCAGCCCGACCTGATCTGCCTCTCGCACCTGCGCTGGGACTTCGTGTACCAGAGGCCGCAGCACTTGCTGAGCCGCTTCGCAAAGGGTCGGCGGGTCTTCTTTGTCGAGGAACCCGTCTTCGGCGAGGGTCAGCCGCGCCTCGAAATCTCGCCGCGCGGCGACGGCCTGCACGTCGTCGTGCCGCACCTGCCACACGGCTCAAGTGTCGAGGCCGTGGAAGCGATGCAGAAGCGTCTCGTTGACCAGCTCTTCGAGGGCCGCGAGATAGAGGATTACGTGCTCTGGTACTACACGCCGATGGCGATGGGCTGGACGCGCCACCTGAAGCCGCTCGCCACCATCTACGACTGTATGGACGAGCTTTCAGCCTTCAAGGGAGCGCCGCCCGCGCTTCGTGAACGGGAAGTCGAACTCTTCCGCCGCGCCGACCTCGTCTTCACCGGCGGGCAGAGCCTCTACGAAGCGAAGCGCGATCAACACCGGGCGGTCTACGCCTTCCCTTCGAGCATAGACGCGCCGCACTTCGCGCGCGCCCGCTCCGTCGCGCAAGACCCGGCGGATCAGGCCGGGATACCGCACCCGCGCCTCGGCTTCTTCGGCGTCATTGACGAGCGGATGGACATCGGACTCCTCGACGCGGTGGCGGCAGAGAGGCCCGACTGGCATCTGGTGCTCGTCGGCCCCGTCGTCAAGATAGAAGAGTCGGAACTGCCGCGCCGCGCGAACATCCACTACCTCGGCGGCAAGTCTTACGAAGAGCTGCCCTCGTACCTCGCGGGCTGGGATGTGGCGCTTCTACCGTTCGCGCGCAATGACTCGACGCGCTTCATCAGCCCGACCAAGACGCCTGAGTACCTCGCCGCCGGGAAGCCCGTCGTCTCGACCTCAATCCGCGATGTGGTGCGCCCTTACGGCGACATGGGACTGGTGCGCATCGCCGATACGCCGCGCGAGTTCATCGGGGCCGTCGAGCAGGCGCTCGGCGAGGACGCGGCGTCGCGCATGGAAGTGGTCGACGCGTTTCTTTCGCAGACCTCTTGGGATCGCACGTGGGCGCGCATGAGTGAGGTGATCGAGGATGTCGTCGCCGCGCGCCGTCCTCCGGTCGCGGCGCGGGCCGCGGCAGTGGGCCGCGCCGCACTCGCGGCCACCGCGCCGAGCTACGTGAGCGGCGACTGAAATTTGCCGAGCAATAATTGAGCGCTTGAGAGTCTGTAGCTATCAAACCGGGGGGGAACAAAAGGGTGTTTGACTATCTAATCGTCGGAGCGGGATTCGCGGGGAGCGTGTTGGCCGAGCGGCTGGCGAGCGTATCAGGCAAGAAGGTCTTAATCTGCGACAAGCGCAACCACGTCGGCGGCAACGCCTACGACCACTACAACGAACACGGCGTCCTCGTCCACAAGTACGGGCCGCACATCTTCCACACCAACTCGCGCGAGGTCTTCGACTACCTCTCGCGCTTCACCGAATGGCGACCTTACGAGCATCGCGTGCGGGCGAGCGTGGACGGCCAGCTCGTGCCGATGCCGATTAACCTCGACACCATCAACAAGCTCTACGGCCTGAACCTCACCAGCTTCCAGCTCGAAGAGTTCTTCAAGTCGGTCGCCGAGCCGCGCGAGCAGTTGCGCACCTCCGAGGACGTGGTCGTCTCGAAGGTGGGCCGGGAACTGTACGAGAAGTTCTTCCGCAACTACACGCGCAAGCAGTGGGACTTAGACCCTTCGGAACTCGACGCCTCGGTCACGTCGCGCGTCCCCGTGCGGACGAACCGCGACGACCGCTACTTCACCGACACCTTTCAGGCGATGCCGCTCCACGGCTACACGCGGATGTTCGAGCGGATGCTCGACCACCCGAACATCAAGATCATGCTCAACTGCGACTACCGCGAGGTGGCGGGCGAGTTCGACTACCGCGAGATGATTTACACGGGGCCGGTGGACGCCTTCTTCGACTACCGCTACGGCAAGCTCCCGTACCGCTCGCTCGAATTCAAGCACGAGACGCACAACGTCGAGAGGTTCCAGCCCGCGCCGGTCGTCAACTTCCCGAACGAGCATGCCTACACGCGCGTCACCGAGTTCAAGTACCTGACGGGGCAGGAACACCCGAAGACGAGCGTCGTCTACGAGTACCCGCAGGCCGAGGGCGACCCTTACTACCCCGTGCCGCGCAAGGAGAACGCCGAGATTTATACGAAGTACAAGGCGCTCGCCGACGCCACGCCGAAAGTCCACTTCGTCGGGCGGCTCGCCACTTACAAGTATTACAACATGGATCAGATCGTCGCGCAGGCGCTCACCGTCTATGCCAAGATGAGCGGCGCGAAGCGCGCGGCGGCGGCTGCGGCGGCGGGCGTCATCAGCGTCAACGGGAACGGAAACGGAAACGGGCACGGGAAGCACACGAGGGAGTTGTTATCCACGGCCCGTTGAGGCGGCGGGCGCAAAAGACAGCCGGGGGAATTTCAGATGTCGTTTGAACCGACCCCGCAAGCCGCGCGGACGGAACTGTGGGCCGGGATAGAGTGCACGGTCAACCGCGTCGGCGACGTGTACTTCGACCAGTTGGAGCTGAACGGGCACGCCTCGCGCGCCGAAGACCTCGACCTTCTGGCCGGGCTCGGCGTGAGCGCCGTCCGCTACCCCGTGCTCTGGGAGCGCACCGCGCCGGAAGGCTTAAAGCGCGCCGAATGGTCTTGGGCGGACGCGCGCCTGCGCCGCCTGCGAGAACTGCACTTGCGCCCCGTCGTCGGGCTCGTCCACCACGGGAGCGGCCCGCGCTCGACGAGCCTCGTTGACCCACTCTTCCCCGAAAAACTCGCGGAGTACGCGCGCGCCGTCGCGGAGCGCTACCCGTGGGTCGAAGACTACACGCCCGTCAACGAGCCTCTGACGACCGCGCGCTTCAGCGGCCTCTACGGGCACTGGTATCCGCACGGGCGCGACGCCCTGACGTTCGCCCGCGCGCTGCTCGCGCAGGTGCGCGCCGTCGTCCTCTCGATGCGCGCCGTCCGCGAG
>DASTQX010000416.1:0-15233 GCA_035761505.1 Pyrinomonadaceae bacterium | reverse complement strand
AGATCCAATGACAGGATTCAGATAGAAATACAGAATGCGATTTACAACTACTACGGATATTTTTACGAACGGAAGCGAGGTGAATATGAGGATGGGCTCAGGGCGGGCTACATCCACAGGCCACAAATAATAGATCGGGATATTTTCATACGCCTTTGTAACTCCTGTGATTATAAACCGGCGGAAGCTAAACGATTCAAACACCTTTTTAAAGAAGATAATTTCGCGGAGACGCTAAGTAATGTTGATAGATTCAAGGAGTATTTTTTCGCTTTCAAGTGTTACGAAAGATTAACTCAACTGCATTCGGATGGTAAAAAGAACTCTATGTTAGAGCTATATGGATACGCATTGGAACATGGAATATATGCTGTGGTTTCAGCTTGCATGCGAAAATATAAGGGCGATGAATCTTTAAAGAAAGTTGGAAGCATAGTTGACTCCATACTTACTAGGTGGAAGCGATTTGAATCTCTAGTCTCTCGACGGCCAGACAATAAGCTATATATGCGAAGCTATATCGACGAGGGATCTGGAGGAGTAAAGCAGTTTTTCAATTTCAGGGATTACTATAAAGGGCAAACACTTGATAGTGATGTGTTGAGATATTTCAAACGCTGAATCCTGTCCTCGCTGGGGCATATTTGGGGCAGGGAAAAACAAAAGAGGACTGCGCCGGCATGAAAGCAGATAAAAATAAATAAGAAATGGCCGATTTCGAGCGTGGCTGCGTTCCGCTTCAGAATCAGTCATTTAGGTTTACGCGTCCCTTTTGATTGGGGTGCGAGAGGTCGCTGGTTCGAATCCAGTCATCCCGATTAGAAAACGGGCTTCCGACTTTACGAGTCGGAAGCCCGTTTTTGTTATGAGTTATGCCGCCGTTCGGGCTCGCCGGTCGAGTTTAAAACTGAGTCGCGCCGGAGGGGAGTTGTCGCTTGGCGGCGGGGCTCTTGGAGTTGGCGGGTCGCTGTCCGGGGGCGGCGTGTTCGTTGAAGCCGCCAGCGAAGGTGAGGACGCAGAGGGGGCCTTCTTTGTGGGGGCCGCAGGCGACTCCGGCGACTTTGAAGCGGGGGTCGAAGATGCGCTGGCGGTGGCCGCGGTTGGCGACGCCGTCGTCAACGATGAAGAGCAGGATGCGCTCGCGCGCCGTCTCCGTCCCGTAGGAGAGGTTCTCGCCGATGGGGTCGGCCCAAGAGCCGAAGCGCTCGACGCGCGTCTCGCAGAAGCTCCCGTCCGCGCCACGGTGGCCGGTCGCGCCGGTCGCGCTCTGGTCGGTGACGAGTTCGCGCGCGCCCGCGCACATCCCCTTCGAGAGTTGGAGCGGCGGCAGCGGCTTCGCCGCGCGCAGGAACCGGACGGCCTCTTCGAGCGCATCCACGCCTTCCTGCGTCAGGAGGGACTTGCCCGGACGCCGCAACTCCTTCCCGGCGTAATAAGCGCGCGTCTGTTCGAGGTATTCCGCGTAGCGCGCGGGCGAAGTGCGTGCGAGGTTGATCTCTTGCAGCAGCTCCTCTTCGAGGGAGTTGAAAGAGGCGTTGTTGCCCGTCATCAACTTCTGCGCGGGCGTTTGGAGGGCGGCGAAGGCGAAGAGCACTAAGAGCGCGCGGACGAGGCGCGGGGCAGAGCCGTGGGGGCGGCGCGGCATGCGAGAGACCTCCTGTCTAAAATTTCAAGTTCGTTAGAAAAGTGTGGAGCCCCTTCGACGAGCGGACGGGGATTGACGGCGCGTGCCGGGATGTATTTATCTCAACCCGCGCGTCGAGGTCAATACTCGACTTCGGGCGGCGGGTGAAATCTCCCGGTTACTGCATGAGCCTCTGGAGGTTGTTGGCGGCTTCGGGCCGGAGGGTCTTGAGGGCGTTGTACTGCTCGGTCGCGGCCTCTCGGTCGCCGCGCTTGACGTGGAGCAGCGCGAGGCTGTAGCGCGCGTCGGCGTCGTCGGGTTTGAGGGCGATGGCCTTGCCGTAGGCTTCGGCGGCCTCGCCGTCGCGGCCCAGTTTGCCGTAGGCGTTGCCGAGGTTGAAGTAGGCGTCGCCGTCCTTCGGGTCGAGGCGGACGACCTCGGCGAAGGCGCGGGCGGCCTCCTCGTTCTGGCCGAGGCGGTCGAAGGCGTTGCCCGCCTGAAAGTGGACGTTTGCGAGGTTCGGGTTGAGGCGGATGGATTCGCGGTAAGCGGCGGCGGCCTCCTTGTTCTGACCGAGTTTGAGATGAGCTTCACCCAGAAGAAAGAAGGTCTCCGCGTCCTTCTGCGGAACCTTCTTGAGCGCGGCGACGGCCTCCTGCAACTTCCCGGCTTGGAATAATTCTTTGCCCGGCTCGTTCGGGAACAGCTTGTAGATTTCGCGGCGCTCCTTCGCGGCCTCCGACGTGCGCCCCATCTTGTCGTAAGTCTCTCCGAGGAGGCGGCGCGCTTCGGCGTGCTTCGGGTTGGCCGCGACCGCCTGCCGGAGAGACTCGGCGGCCTCGTCTAACTGGCCGAGGTTCATGTGAGCGTAGCCCATCCGCGTCAGCGCGTCGAAGTCCTTCGGGTCTTTGGCGACGACGTGCCGGTACTCTTCGAGCGCCTCACGATACTTCTTCCGCATGAGGTAGGCGTTGCCGAGGTTGTAACGGGCGTTGGGGTCTTCGGGGTTCTGTTGCGCCTCGGCGCGCAGCTTCTCCTCGGAGAACTCTTCCGCGCCGGGCGGGATTTCGGCGCTCGCGCCGGGCGCGGGTTTGTCTCCCTTCGCGCCGGGCGGGCTCGCCGACTTACAGGCGAGCGCAGAGAGGAAGAGAAGTGCGACGGACAAGGTTAAGAGTGTTCGTTTCATCAGGCGTGTCTCGGATGAAGTCGGGTTGAAAAAGTTCGAGCCGAGACATTGTAAACGTCGGGCGGGCCTTTCGCGCAAGCGGGCTCAAGGCTTTTGAGTTCGCCGGAGGCGGGCGAAAGCTTCGCGCGGGAGGGAAGTCGAAGGAGTCGTCCGCGAGGGGCGGCGGGCCGGGAAGCCTTTCAGTCTTTCAGCTCGGCGACGACGATCTCGGAGGTGAGCGTTTTATGCACCGGGCACTTGTGCGCGATCTCTTGGAGCCGCGCGTGCTGCCCTTCGTCGAGCGGGCCTTCGATTGAGACTTTGCGCTCGATGCGGTGGATGTAGCCGTCGTCGGTGCGCGTGCACTCGGCGCAATCTTTGGCGTGCAGGCGCTGCTGGCGGAGCCGCACCGAGACGCGCTCGACGGGCCAGCCCTTGCGGCGCGCGTACATCATCACCGTCATCGAGATGCAACTGCCGAGGGCCGCCAGTAGAAGCGTGTACGGGTCGGGCCCGGCGTCCTCGCCGCCGAGCGCCGAAGGCTCGTCCGTGATTAACGTCTGCCCCGCGCCGTAGCTGACCTCGTTCCGCAGGTTGGAGAGGGAGGTGACGATTACTTCGCTCATAGCAAAATCAACTCCTCGGAAACTCGAAAGATGCCGGCAGGCGAGCCCGGCAAAGTTATCTCGTTTGTCGTTTTCAGGCAACGGCGCAAAAAAAATCGGCGGGCCGGAGCACCCGGACCCGCCGCTCAATTCACTCTCTCGACAGGAAGAATCTCTAACTCGACTTGCACACCCGCGCGTAGAAGTTGAACGCGAAGAGCAGCGTTAACGCCAGCGTCATCGGCTTCACCTCGTCTCACTTGATGCACATAACAGAGCGCGAATGGCGTCGGGATTCCAAAAAAACAGTTTTCGGTTTCGAGATTCGAGATTTGAGAACTGAAAACCGACAACCGCCGACTGAAAACTCCTTCCCTCCTTGCGGACGCGCGGGGCGTGCGGATACACTCGACGGCGTTCCAGACATCATTTCACAGAGAGAGCGGTTCGGGAGGGCCGAACGCTGCCGGGGGCCGAGAATGAAGATTCACGAGTATCAGGGGAAAGAGTTGTTGAAGAATTACGGCGTCGCCGTCCCGCGCGGGATCGTCGCGCGCACGCCCGAAGAGGCCGAGCAGGCGGCGCGTGAGTTGGGCACGGAGATAGTCGTCGTCAAGGCGCAGATACACGCGGGCGGGCGCGGCAAGGGCAGCGGCGTCAAGTTGGCGAAGAGCCCTGAGGAGGCGCGCGAGATTGCCTCGAAGATGCTCGGCATGAAGCTCGTCACGCACCAGACCGGCCCCGAAGGGACTGCGGTGCGGACGCTGCTCGTCGAAGAAGGGCTGCCGATTGATAAGGAATTTTATCTCGGCATCGTGCTCGACCGCGCGACCGGAAGGCCCGTCTTCATGGCCTCGCAGGCGGGCGGCATGGACATCGAAGAGGTCGCCGCGCACACGCCCGAACGGATTCTCAAAGAGACGGTCGACCCGGCGGTCGGCTTCCGCAGCTTTCAGGCGCGCAAGCTCGCCTTCGGCCTCGGCCTCGACCCGTCGCTCGTCAATCAGGCGGCGAAGTTCATGCAATCGCTCTACACCGCTTACGAGCAGTTGGACGCCTCGCTCCTCGAAATCAACCCGTTCCTTCTGACGAAGGACAACCGCCTCATCGCGCTCGACGCGAAGGTCAACTTCGACGACAACGCGATGTTCCGTCACAAGGACTTCGCCGCGTTGCGCGACCTCAACGAAGAGGAGCCGTTGGAGATTGAGGCGTCGAAGTTCGACCTCAACTACATCAAGCTCGACGGCAACATCGCGTGCATGGTCAACGGCGCGGGGCTCGCGATGGCGACGATGGACATCATCAAGCTCGCGGGCGGCGAGCCCGCCAACTTCCTCGACGTGGGCGGCGGCGCTTCGCAGGAGCGCGTCGAGGCGGCCTTCCGCATCCTGCTCGCGGACGAGAACGTGCGCGCCGTGCTCGTCAACATCTTCGGCGGCATCGTGCGTTGCGACATGGTGGCGCGCGGCGTGGTCGGCGCGGCGCAGAACCTCGGCGTCAAAGTCCCGGTCGTCGTCCGCCTCGAAGGCACGAACGTCGAAGAGGGCCAGCGCGTCCTCCGAGAGTCCGGCCTCAACTTCACCGTCGCCAACGGCATGAAGGACGCCGCCGAGAAGGTCGTCGCGCTGGCGGGATGAAAACAGGGGGTAAGAGGGTAAAAGGGGAAGAGGGCAAAAGGTTTTGAGCGAACCGAACGAGTAAAATTCAGCCTTCTCGCTTCGCCCCTTACCCTTTTACCCCTTTCCCCTTTTGCCCTCTTACCCCATCTTGATTTATGCGTCGCTGGCTCAAAATCCTTTCGCTCGTCAGTCGCTTCGGGCTCGCCGTGATGTTTCTGTTCGCGGCGGGCGCGAAGCTCTACACGCTCACAGATTTCGTCGCCAACCTCTCGAACCTCGTCGCAGACCGCTTCGTCTGGCCCGTCGCCGTCGCCGTCATCGCGTCCGAAGTCCTCGCCGCCGCGCTCCTGCTCGTGCCGCGCACGGCTCGGCGCGGCGCGACGCTCTCGGCGCTGCTGCTCGTCGGCTTCGCCGCTTACGCGCTCTACTACGTCTATGCCCTCCACGGCGAGCCGCTCGAATGTGGCTGCTTCGGCGGCATCATCGCCAGCCAACTAGGCGTCTCGACCGCGCTCCGCAACCTTGCGCTCCTCGTCCCCGTCGTCCTCATCTTCGTCGGCCACCCGCGCGCGCAGAACTCAGCGCGAAGCGAAACCGAACCGACCCGCTCTTCGACCACCACGCCCGCGTAAGGCGCGTCCCTTCCGGCGTCGAGAGTTTCCGCAAGAACTCGTCGGGCACGGCTCGCGCCGAAGGTGAAAGCTCGCCTGTCCCGCGCGCGGGGTGTAGAATCTCCTCGCTCTTTAATCCGAACAAGACAACTGGAGCGCGCATGGCAACGCTGAGTTTTTGGGGCGGTGTGGGGACGGTCACGGGGTCGAAGTATCTGATTGACGGCGGGCGCGGGAGGGTTTTGGTTGACTGTGGGCTGTTTCAGGGTTTGAAGGAGTTGCGGGAGAAGAATTGGGAAGACCCTCCGTTCGACGTGAAGAGTCTGGACGCGGTCGTCATCACGCACGCGCACATTGACCACACGGGATACCTGCCACGGCTGGTGGCTCTGGGTTTCGACAATCCCGTGTACTGTTCGGGGGGGACGGCTGACCTGCTCAAACTGCTGCTGCCGGATTCGGGGCGCTTGCAGGAGGAGGAGGCCGAGTACCGGAACCGCAAAGGGCTCACGCGTCACAACCCGGCGCTGCCGCTCTACACGGAGCAGGACGCGCGCGCGGCCCTGAAGCTGTTGCGACCGCGCAAGATCGGCGGCGAGTTGGAAGAGGTCGCGCCGGGCATCCGCGCGGGGTTCCACGTCGCGGGGCACATCCTCGGTTCGAGTCTGGTGCTCGTCGAAGTGGAGGGCGCGGGCGACGACGGGCAGGGAAGGCGCGTCCTCTTCTCCGGCGACTTGGGACACTACGACCAGCCGATCATCAAAGACCCTGACCCGCCGCCCGCGTGCGACTACATGCTGGTCGAGTCAACTTACGGCGACCGCCTGCACGACCCGGAAGACCCGAAGGTGGCGCTCGCGCGCGTCATCAACGAGGCGGTGAAGCGCGGCGGCCCCGTCCTCTTTCCCGCCTTCGCCATCGGTCGGACACAGGAACTCATCTACCACATCCGCGAACTCGAAGACGAGAAGCGCATTCCAGTCCTCCCCGTCCGCGTGGACTCGCCGATGGCCGCCGCCGCGACGCAAATCTACAGCCAGCGCAAGGAGGAGCACGACGAGGAGTACGTGAGCGTGCTCGCGGGCAAGCGACATCCCTTGCGCACGCACTCGATGGTGACGGCCTCTTCGCGCGAGGAGTCGAAGCGCCTGAACGAAGAGAAGGGGACGCGCATCATCATCAGCGCGTCGGGGATGTTGACGGGCGGGCGCGTCATGCACCACGCGCGGCGCATCCTGCCGGACGACCGCGCGACCATCGTCTTCGTCGGCTATCAGGCGGCGGGGACGACGGGCCGCCGCATCGTAGATGGCGAGCGCGAGGTGAGAATCATGAAGGGCTGGGTTCCCGTGCGCTGCCACGTCGAGCGCATCGGCGGGCTCTCGGCGCACGCCGACTGGCAGGAGGTCTTGCGCTGGCTCGCGCCGATGCCTTCCGCGCCGCGCCGCTCCTTCACGACGCACGGCGAGCCCGAAGCCGCGGAGGCGATGGCCGAGCACATCCGCGAGCGCTTCGGCTGGCGCGTGGATGCGCCGGGATACGGCGAGACCGTCGAGCTTGAATGAGCCCGCGCGCGAACTCGAAAGGAAGGGCCGGGCCGAAGTCTCGACCCTTCCTGCTTCGCTCTTCCTGCTTCGCCAACTGCTGCTCCATCTCGTACTTCGGCGAGGCGTTCAATCATCCGGGGAGTTAAAAGGGCTGGTGCGGCGCGCGCGTCGGGGAGTTGTCTGCCGCCTGCGGCGAAGCCGCGCGGGCTGTGCTATACTGCGCGGTCATCCGAAAGCAAATAAAAATCCACAGTCTAGGAGCAGAAAGCCTTGAGCGTTCTCGTTGATAAAAACACGCGTCTGGTCGTGCAGGGCATCACCGGCAAAGAGGGGACTTTCCACACGAAGCAGATGGCCGAGTACGGGACTAACGTCGTCGGCGGCGTGACGCCCGGCAAAGGCGGGACGACTCACGAGGGCTTCCCCGTCTTCAACACCGTCGCGGACGCCGTGAAAGAGGCCGGGGCCAACGCCTCGGTCATCTACGTCCCGCCCCCCTTCGCGGCGGACGCCATCATGGAGGCGGCGGACGCCGGGCTCCCGCTCGTCGTCTGCATCACGGAGGGCATTCCCGTCCTCGACATGGTGAAGGTCAAAGAGTACCTCTCGGACAAGCCGACGCGGCTCGTCGGGCCGAACTGCCCCGGCGTCATCTCGCCCGGCAAGTGCAAGATCGGCATCATGCCCGGCCACATCCACAAGGAAGGCCACATCGGCGTCGTCTCGCGTTCGGGGACGCTGACGTATGAAGCGGTCGGGCAACTGACCGCGCTCGGCTTGGGTCAGTCCACCGCCATCGGCATCGGCGGCGACCCCATCGTCGGCACGACGCACCTCAACGCGCTCGCGCTCTTTCAGGACGACCCCGACACCGAAGGCATCGTCATGATCGGCGAGATCGGCGGCTCCGCCGAGGAAGAGGCCGCCGCGTTCGCCAAAGACAACGTGACCAAACCCATCGTCGCCTTCATCGCGGGCCAGACCGCGCCTCCCGGAAGGCGCATGGGCCACGCGGGCGCGATCATCGCGGGCGGCAAGGGAACCGCCGCCGAGAAGATGCGCGCCCTCGAAGAGGCTGGCATCCGCGTCGTCCACTCGCCCGCCGACATCGGCCAAGCGATGAAGGACGCTCTCGGCTCAAGGGCTGCGGCTTAGAGCTTCGTCGAAGATGAAAATCGGTGAGCGAAAACGAAGAGCGGATGAGGATGGAAGAGGCCATCCGTGTGGCTATGAACTTTTGCTCAAGCAAGACCTGTGGAAGACTAACAGGTCGAAACGAACTTCTTTTGAGGAGCATATGGCAGAACAGACAGGCAATCTGACTTTCGGTATCATTAAGCCCGACGCGGTGCGCGGCGGGAAGATGGGCGCGGTGTTGCAGCGCATCACGGACGCGGGCTTCCGTGTCCGCGCGATGAAGCTCATCCACATGACGCGGGCGGAGGCCGAGGGCTTCTACGCCGTCCACCGCGAGCGGCCCTTCTTCGGCGAGTTGACCGAGTTCATGTCTTCGGGGCCGTGCGTCGTGCTGGCGCTCGAAAAGGCGGGCGCGGTCAAGGCGTGGCGCGACCTGATGGGCGCGACCGACCCCGCGAAGGCCGACGAAGGGACGCTGCGCAAAGAGTTCGCCGCCTCCATCGGCGAGAATGCCGTCCACGGCTCGGACTCGGAGGAGAACGCGGCCATCGAAGTCTCGTACTTCTTCAGCCGCCTCGAAATGGTCTAATTCAAAAGAAGGGAACCCCCAAGCCATGAAGACTTGCCCGACTTGCAATCGCACCTACGCGGACGACGCGCAGAGGTTCTGTCTCAACGACGGGACGCCCCTCGTCGGCGGCGTGGACACCGGCCCGCTCTCCGGCGGCGCGCCGCAGCCGCAGGCCGGAGGCGCGCCGCCGCAGCAGCCGCCGTACCAGCAGCCCGGCGCGTGGACGCCTCCGGGCTCGCCGCCTCCGGGCGCTCCGCCGCCGCCGTCTTGGCAGACGCCGCCGCCGCCCAAGCGTCGAGTCTGGCCGTGGGTCTTAGGCATCGTGGCCGTGCTCGGCATCGGCCTCATCGCGCTCATCGGCGTCATCGGCTACGTCGCTTACAGGAGCGCCGAGAACACGAACCGCAGGGTGGTCAACGTCAACGTCAACGCGTCCGACACGGGCGGCAGCGAGGACGTGGACATCCCCGGCACGGAGCGGTACGTCAACTCGCGCGAGGGCCAGACCGGGAACCTCGCCACGCACTACGTTGACTTCTCGTTCCGCTACCCCGACACGTGGAAGCTCGACCCAAGCCCCGCGCCGAGCTTCGTCCGCGTCGAGCGCGCGAACGACGGCGGCGGGACGATTGAGAACTTCTCGGTCGGCTGGTTCTCGGCCACGGGCTCGGTGAAGGGCAACCGGACGCTGCTCTCGCAGGTCGTCAACAACTTGAGCGGGCAGATTTCGGGCAACTTCCCCAACTACGAGAAGGTCTCGGAGGGCTTCACCAAGTTTGGCTCTTACGACGGCTACGAACTGCGCTTCGCGCGCGCGGCGGGCGGGGGCGCGTCGGCGGTCAGGTACTGGGGCCGCCTCGTCGTCATCCCAGACCCCGACGGCGGCAAGGACGGCGTCAGCATCATCATGCTCGCGACGAGCAACTCCGACGAGGTCGAGGGCGCTTCCGACCTCGGCGTCAAAGGCGAGCTGCCTGTCATCATCAAGACCTTCAGGCTCGGCAGTTGAAAAGCAGCGAACGGTAGATGGTGAATGGATAAAGCCGGTTCTGACCATTCACCATTTACCGCTCACCATTCAAGAGGTTTTATGTCCATCATCGGCGACATCATCGAATCCACGAAGGCAATCATCAAAGGGATGAGCGTGACCTTCTCTTACATCCCGAAGGAGAAGTGGACGGTCGAGTACCCGGACGAGCCGGTGACGATGCAGCCGCGCTATCGCGGCATGCACCTTCTGCACGTGGACGAGTTGGGCCGCGAGAAGTGCGTGGCCTGTTACCTGTGCGCGTCGGCGTGTCCGTCGGATTGCATCTACATCGTGGCGACCGACGACCCGCGCCCGCCGAAAGAGCGGACGGGCGTGGACGAGCGTTACGCCTCCGTTTACAACATTGACTACGGGCGCTGCATCTTCTGCGGCTTCTGTGTCGAGGCGTGCCCGAAGGACGCCATCACCCACGGCTACAACTTCGAGCTGTCGGTCTATTCGCGCGCCGACCTCCTCAAGACCAAAGACGACCTCCTTATCACCAAGCAGAAACAGTCGCCCAACTACCGCGTCGCCTTCGCCGACGAGGACGTTGATTCGGAATACAAGGAAGTCTAGGCGGCACCGAGCCCCCGGAGGGGGCTGAAGAATGTAGCCCACGGCGCGAGCCGTGGGTGACGCGAACAAAGAAAGAAGAGAGCCCCTGAAAGGGGCGAAAGAAATCCGACTTGCGTGAGGCGCGTCTCGGATTTCTTTCGCCCCTTTCAGGGGCTCTCGTTTTTGTCTTGGCTTATTCCCATGGCTCGCGCCGTGGGCTACATTCTTCAGCCCCTTTCAGGGGCTTGTCTTTTATTCTCCGGCGGCGCGGCTCAGGCGGTCGCGGTCAACGATGGAGATGCGCTTCCTGCCGATGCGGATGATGGAGGCGGCCTTCAAGTCGTTGAGGGCGTTGGTCGCCGTCTCGCGATAGACGCCGAGGCGCTCGGCGATGTCCTGATGCGAGAGGCCGACGACCTCTTCGCCGCCTCGCGCCTCGCGCAGCAGCAGCGCCGCGACGCGGGCCGTCATCCCTTTGAAGGCGATGTCTTCGAGCTGCCGCTCGGCTTCGAGGACGCGCCTGCCGAAGGCTTCGAGGATGCGACGCGCGACCTGCGGCTTGCTGACGAGCATCCGTTCTAAGTCGGCGCAGTTCATCGTCAGAATCAGCGAGTCTTCCGTCGTCTCGGCATAAGTGTCGTACATCCCCTGACCGATGCAGCTCATCTCGCCGAAGAAGGAGAAGGGCAGAAGGTGCGCGATGACGAGCTTCCGGCCTTCGGGCGACATCCGGTAAATCTGCACCGCGCCCTCTCGGAGCAGGAAGAGCGCCTCGCCCGTCTCGCCCGGCGTGTAGAGGACGCGCCCCTTCGTGAACAGGCGCGTTGCCGTCACGCGCTCGACCTCGCGCATCTCTTCGGGCGTGAAGTCGCGGAACAAATCGAGCGCGTCCGAGGCGCGCGTGGGGGGCGGATTCGTCATACGAAAAGTCTCCGCGTCCATTCTACACCACCGCCGCCGCGCGCCGCGCCGGTCTGTAACTTTCATTACTGAAGCGCGGGCCGTCTTGCGAGATACTACGCGCGACCCGGAAAGCGTTCCGGCTTGAAGTGCGCGCGCAAACGAGAGAGAGGCGCGCGGGAGTTTCACCAGCCTTTGAAGGAGACTGTCAAGAAAATGGGCCAGCAAGTATCGCAGGTGACCGACGCGACGTTCGAGCAGGACGTGCTCGCTTCCGACAAGCCCGTCCTCGTGGATTTCTGGGCGACGTGGTGCCCCCCTTGCCGGATGATCGCGCCCACGATTGACGCGCTCGCCGAGCGCTACGAGGGCAGCGTCACGTTCTACAAGCTCGACATTGACGAGAACGGCGCGACGCCGCAGCGCTACGGCATCAAGAGCATCCCGACGCTCATCGTCTTCAGCGGTGGCCGCGAGCAGGAGCGCATCGTCGGCGCGGCGAGCAAAGAGGCCATCGCCAGAGTCATTGACAAGTACGTGACCGTCGCCGCCGTCTAAAGCCCGCACGGAGCCCGCAAGCGTCTCCGGTTCGGACGGCCGGCGAACGAACCAAAGGCGGAGCGCCGGGGGAGTCTATCTCCTCCCGGCGCTCCGCCTTTCTTTGCTCCGGCGCTTGGTCTCCTTTTTTCCCCGCCCCTTTGTTCCACGGCCCGCTTTCATCATATATTCGTCCGCGTCCATAGCCTTCGACGCCCGGCGGCTCTTCAGTCCGAGCCGACTCAATCCGTCCCTTTCGTGTGAGGTGATTCGATGTCTTCAAGCGCCCCCCATTTGATGACTCTGGAAGCCCTGCGCTCGGTGCCGCTCTTCGCCTCGCTCGACGACGAGGCGGCGGACGCTCTGCGCGGGCTGCTCGAAGTGCACAAGGAGACGGCGGGGAACGTCCTCTTCCGCGCGGGCGACCGGGGCGACGCGATGTTCCTGATCGAAGACGGGCGCGTCCGCATCCACCTGCGCGACGCCGACGGCGACGACGTGACGCTTGCGGAGTTGGCGCGCGGCGACTTCTTCGGCGAGATGTCCATCCTCGACGGCCAGCCGCGCTCGGCGCAGGCCACCGTCACCGAGGACGCGCACCTCTTCGTGCTCTCGCGCGAAGATTTTCTCTCCTTCGTCCGGCGGAGCCCAGACGTGGCCTTGAAGATGATGAGCGCCATCACGCACCGCCTGCGGCGCACGGACGACCTCTTGCGCGTCCGCGTCTCGCGCAATCTCAACGAGGTGGACGCCGAGCGCCTCACGCCCGCCGACCGCCTCGCCGACTCTCTGTCGGAGTTCGGCGGCAGTTGGAAGTTCATCGTCCTGACGCTGCTTTTGATTTTCATCTGGATACCGCTCAACACTTGGTTCCTGCCCGCCGAGAGCCGCCCCGACCCTTCGCCTTACGACCTGTTCGCCCTCTTCCTCGGCGTCATCGCCGGTCTTCAAGTGCCCATCATCCTCATGTCGCAGAACCGGCAGGAGGAGAAAGATCGCCTCCGCGCCGACCTCGACTATCAAGTCAACCTCAAGAACGAACTCGCCATCGCCGAAGTCCTCCGCCGCCTCGACGTGCTCGAAAGCGAGCGCCTCCCGCTCCTCTTCGCCGAGCAGACCGGGCGGCTGAAGAAGAGTAAGCAGTAAGCGGTGAGCAGTAAGCAGTAAGAAGAAGAAAGCCGTTTTCCGCCGTCGGATTTCAGATTTGAAATTTGAAATCTCAAATCTCTTTACTGCTCACCGCTCACCGCTCACTGCTCACCGCTTACTGCTTACTGCTTACTTTCCTTCCGGCGTGGCGCGGCTTACAATGCCTTTGATTTTCCCATCTCAGCGCGGATTGGTTGGCAACGGGCGTACATGATTCAGGCCGTACTCTTCGACTTTAACGGCGTCGTCATTGACGACGAGCCGCTCCACTTGAAGGCGTATCAGGAAGTGCTCGCGTCCGAGGGCGTGACGCTTTCGGAGGAGGATTACTACACGATGCTCGGCATGGACGACCGGACGTTCGTGCGGACGGCGTTCGAGCGCGCCGGGGTCGAGCTGACGGACGAGAGGATGACGGGCGTCATCGAGCGCGAGGCGGCGGCGCACCGCGAATTGCTGGGCGAAGAGTTGCCGCTCTTTCCGGGCGCGGTGACTTTCATCAAGGCGCTCTCGCACGCGCACCCGCTCGGCGTCGTCAGCATGTCGAGCCGCGCTCAAATTGACTATGCGCTCGCTCGCGCGGGGCTCGCCGCCCACTTCGCCGTCGTCGTCAGCGCCGAGGACGTGAGCGCGTGCAAGCCCGACCCCGAATGTTACCGGCGTGGGCTCGAACGCCTGAACGAGACGCGCGGCCAGTCCGTCCTGCCGTTCCGCGCCGACGAATGTCTCGTCGTCGAGGACGCGCCGCCCGGCATCCGCGCCGGACGCGCCGCCGGGATGCGCACGCTCGGCGTCACCAACACCGTCAACGAGAAGGCGCTCCGCGAAGCGGGCGCGGACGTGGTCACGCGCAGCCTCGCCGACTGGACGGTGGACGCCGTCCACCACGTCTTCAACACGGAATGGGGAAGGAGATGATTTTGGATCGCGGATTTTAGACTTTGGATTGCGACGACGAAAGCTAAACGGTTCAAGACCGGGCTTCGAGTTTAAGAAGCACGCCAATCCGAAATCTAAAATCCGCAATCCAAAATCCGCCATGACTCCCGCCGACAAACTCGCCGCCGGGGAGGCGCGCAGGCAGTTCGCACTGGAAGTCTCGCAGGACGCCGGGGCGATTGACGTGGCGCGCGCGGCCCTTTTGATCGCGGCGGAAGAGGAGCCGGGGCGCTGCGACGTGGCGCGCTGTCTGGCGCGGCTCGATGAGATGGGCGCGGAGGCCCGCGCGCGCGTGGAGCGGCGCGGCGGTTCGGCCATCGAGGCGCTGAACAAATATCTCTTCGAGGAGTTGGGCTTCGCGGGCGATCAGGCCAACTACTATGCGCCGCGCAACAGCCTGCTCAACTACGTGCTCGAACGCCGGCAGGGGATTCCGATCACGCTCTCGGTCGTCTATATGGAGGTCGGGCGGCGCGCGGGGCTCGAAGTGGAAGGCATCGGGATGCCCGGCCACTTCATCGTCCGCGCCGCCGACGAGTTGGAAGGGCGGGCCGTGCTGGTTGACCCCTTCTACGGCAAGGTGGTGGACGAGGACGAGTGCCAGCAGCGGCTCGACACGATCTACGGCGGGCAAGTGCCGCTCGGCGAAGAGCACCTGCGGGCCGTCGGGCCGCGCGACATCCTCATCCGCGTGCTCGGCAACCTCAAGGGGATTTACGTCCAGTCACAACTCTACCGCCGCGCCCTCGCCGCCGTCGAGCGCATCCTCCTGCTCGCCCCACTCGACCCCGACGAGCACCGCGACCGAGGAATGTTGCTCGCCCAACTCGACCGCCTCACCCCGGCGATAGAGGAAGTCCAGAGCTATCTCTCCTCCTCCGCCGACGCGCCCGACGCCGACAGCGTCCGCGAACAACTCAAGAAGATGCAGATTCGCCTCGCCATGCTCAACTAAGAAAGTCGGGAGTCTGAAAGCCCGGAGTCAGAAGCAAGAAGCCTGTCTTTGACTCCCGACTCTCAGAAGCAGTTTGAAAATTATCAGGAAGCCCCCGTCAGGGGGCGGCAGAATGTAGCCCACGGCGCGAGCCGTGGGAGAGAGGTGGTGAGAGAAGTCGAGAGCCCCTGAAAGGGGCGAAAGACATCCGGCGTCGAAAGTCTTTCGCCCCTTTCAGGGGCTCTCTATTTTTTGTCCCGGCCTGTTCCCACGGCTCGCGCCGTGGGCTACTTTCTTCCGC